>NZ_AP025286.1:3119542-3431497 GCF_036492245.1 Treponema bryantii
TGGATCAGAGAGTTATTGAAGGTGCTGTAAAAGCTATAAAGGCTGCCGACACACTCATTATTGGCGGAACTTCACTTACAGTGTATCCGGCAGCAGGTCTGATTGATTATTTCCATGGAGATAACCTGATTCTGCTGAATAAATCAAGCACACCTCAGGACAGAATGGCAAATCTTGTAATTCACGAACCAATTGGAGAAGTACTTTCTCAGATTTCGGTAAATTAAAAACCATTCATACTGAAGCCAAGTAAAAGTCTTATTCTCTCCTGCGGATTCAATTCTTTATAGGAATGAATTGTATAACTATAAATTACATACAATTCCATTTGATAATTTGGACTCGCAAAAAGTCCGACGTTTGGAGTCAGTTCCAGACCGGTTTTTATATAAGCAGAATCCAGATAATAACCTCTGCCATCTGAAATTGCATCAAAATACTCTGGAAGATGAGCTGCCTGAAATCCGTTTTGAGAAGCTGAACCTGCAGTTCCAGTTGCAGAATATCCAAGATTTATGTAAAAATCATTCAGATAAACAGCCGTTATTCCTGGAAGTGCCTTCTGAATATCCATAGAAAAGGCCACGACTTCTACAGATGCATCAAAAACAGGATAGCCTATAGTGATTTCTGGTAATCCTTCTACCGGAGTAGAATCCTGTTCGATATCTACATAGCCGTAATTCGAAGAAGATGGTAACAGCGTAAAACCGGCAGTAAGAGGAAGATTATAAGTAGAACCATATTTTGATTCAAAAGGCAGAAGATGAGGTATACAAATCTTTAAGCCCGCAGAAACTACAGAAAGATTAAGCAGACTTTTATCCGGTGAAGCCAGTGGCGCAATATATCGATTTCCAAGCCCGACCGCAGCACCAAATCCTCCTCGTTCAAAACGTCCTGGTCCTGTCTTTCTGATATTTGAATACTGAAGCTTTAAGGTATCTGATACAGAAAAATTACTCTGACTGTTAAAAAGAGCTGTTGCAGTATTAGTGATTATAATAGAAGAAATCCTTCCGGTTTCAATAACACTTGAAATGTCGGAAACAATACCACCATGCTGCCAGCCGTTTTTATTGAACTCAGATTTTATTGCTGTCTGAGATTTAAAAAGCGAAGTTTCAGTTCCTTTGTTGATTGTAAGAGAAACTCCAGTAGCCAGTGATACAGGATTAAAACCTGCGGTGAGAGTATATAAATCGTCAGTTCCGCTAGTCCACGGATTTGCAGTTATATAGGTAGCTCCAATCATAAAATCATATATATTTGAAGCATAAGTTTCCTTTGTACCAAAGTATTCTGATTGATAAGTGCTCAGAGGCATAAAAATGCCATGAAGTAAATATGGGAATGGTTTGTATGGGGTTGTCTCAGAAATTAAACTACCGATACTAGCCTCCCCGACATCGCCGCCAAGTTCCGCACTAGTCATATCTTCAACCGCGGCGGCGGCCTCCCCGGCTATTGCACCGTCCACTTCCATAATCTCCGCAGAGCCGGTTCCGTCCCTCAAACACAAAACGCGGTTCTGGCGCAAAAACTTTCCTATATAAACAATTTTCCCGTTCCACAAAACCGGCTCAAATATTCCACCGGAAATGTCCTGAGAACTCAGAATCAACCGTGCAGACATTTCCAACTGGTAGTGACCGACATCTCCCATAGCGCCGTCCACCTCCAGTTTTCCGAGCCGTGGCAAAGTGCCTTTCTGGGCGTAGGAAAAATAGAAAGTTGCAGTGTCAGGTGAGAGGGCGGAGTTTTCTGAGAGCTCCGCATACGACAGCGATCTCACCGCCATTCCCTCAGGGAAAATAAATTCGCTTATCGGAGTTCCGTCCAGGGAAGTCACGCAAAGGCTGTATGTGAGACGATTTTTCTTTATCCATGCAAAAGCTCCGTTGTTCAGAGCCGTAAACGCAAACGGATTTATTTCTACATCAAGTTTTATTTCTTTATGCAGTTCAGTACCTTTTATCCGGCGGCCAGACTCCTCAAGTAAAAGTTTGTAAATTACAATTGAATAATTCTGGTCAAAATACTTCTGCGCCACAAGATAAAAGCCGCCGGCTCCGTCCTCTACAACAACGCCGTCCTTAAGGCCTTTTTCTTTTACAGAATAAAAAGACTTTCTGTCAAAATCATATAACTTAATGCGAGCAACAGGGCCCGGCGCATTTTCACTCATATAACTCACAGCCAGAAAGCGACCGTCGTTCGAGAGCCGCACCCCGCTTATTCCCTGCTGAGAGAAAAGCTTATGAACAGCTGGTGCCGGTGATTTGGAAGAACTCCGACCATCACTATAACCATCAGCTTCGAATACTCGTGAACCATATTTATCCAGCCAGACAAGCCGGCCACCCGCAGAACTCAAAGAACCATAAAGAGAACCTGCATCATTTAATCTTGAAAAACCTGACCTCTCCGGTTCAAAAAAATCATAAACCAAACCAGCCTTTACAGGATTTGCTGCGACTTCCGGAACCTCATAAGCTTCTTCAAACTGACTCCATGCAGTCCGTAACTTTACACCAAAAGATTTTTTGAAAGCCTTTGCAACAGTAAGATTTTTTCCGTTTACAATGCGATACCAGAATTCCGCATAAGGCTCCATTCCATATTTTTCCTGAAGCCACTGATGAAAAGCTCCGTTAAAGAAATAAGGTGCCCCACTCGGAACATTATCGGCAGAGCCCGAAACATCATGATACGAAGGAAACGCTCCTTCATTTTTTGCCTGTTTTACATAATGCTTTGCGTATTCATCATTAAGGCGGCCCTCGCCTGCTGCACTTTCACTTGTAACAGTTGCGCCCTCGGCCATTCCGGTTGTTACGGTAAGCATACCGGGCGCCACACCATCACCAAAAATCTTTCCAACACCGCGCCAGAAACCGCTTTTCATATTGTAAGTAACAGCGTGAGTTAATTCGTGACGGAAAGTAGAAAGGAGAGTTTCACTAAAAACTGCAAGCTCGCTGGAACCTGCAACGGAAGTATCATAAATAGCAATATGATTATAAGGAATTGCAGTCCAGAACGCATTGAACTGTTCAACTGCAGGAGTAATGACAACCGGCATTCTAAACGAAGGGACCAGTCCATATTGACCGGCAACCTCTTCGTATACCGTGTCGGCTTTTTCGTAAAGAATTGCAGCACTTTTTTCACAGCGCTCAGGGTAAATAATATCAAACCATTGAGTTTTTGCTACACGAAGATTTTTTTCACCCCAAAACATTCCACTGTGCGCAGAAAGTTGAGCACATAATAAAAACACGGCAAGCAGAGAAATAAACTGCCTGTCGTTATTCAGTTTTTTACATATCCTGAAGTCTTTTTTCTGCATATCTGAAATATCCCGCTCCTAGAGGTGCAGAAATTATAACATATAAGATGCTTAAAATCACAATTGAAATCATCTTCTTTGGCAGAACAAAAATAATCAGCAGCAAAAGAATCACAATTGTAAGCATAGAAATCAGCATTGACCACAGAACATTAAAATTCTGCTTAGTTGCAGCAATCGGATTTTCCCAGTTCAATTTTGGATTTATTGTATCAATAAACATATCAATAAAAATCAAAAATATAGAAACCGAAACCGAAAAAATCACCATCATAAAGCAGATAGCAATAAAATCTGTCAGTGAAAACGGAATCTTAAGGATAGCATAAGCAGCAGCCATAATATTTATCATTACGATATTCGAAATTCCTATATAAAGCAGAGCATGCCAGAATTTCACTTTTACAATCATATCAAACTTAACAGGCATTGCTTTAAGATCATTCAAAGACTTTCCTTCCCGGGAAAAAGAAGTAGTAGCAAGATTTGCAAAAGTTCCGCAGAAAATTACAAAGGCAGCTCCAATAAGCGCTGTATAATATTTGATAGAGTTTAAGTCTTCTGGAGTAAGCTTAGCAATTTTTGTTCTAAAAGAAACTAAAAGTCCATCGATAGATTCTCCAGTAGCTATAAAACCTATTCCAAAAGAGAGAAGAAAAATTACCGGAAAGAGATAAACAAAAAGCGGACCGTTAGCAAAGAAAGCTGGTTCTCTGACAATGTTTCTGAAATCGCGGACAAAGAGCGCATGAAAAACAGAACCCGAACGAACATCTTTTTTAATAACCTCTTCGGCCTTTTCTGAAGAAATCTTTTTAGTCTTTTCATCAGAAAAACCATTAAGACTTTTTACATACATTTTTCCAACTAAAGGAACAAGCACAAAAAGTTCAACACAGCCCAGAGCTGCAAGAATCAGAATAGGAATGATTTTGCCATTCAAAGCACCGGAAATATACATAAACACCGGAACCTTAGAACTGAACTCAAAAATCATATCGATTGAAGAGCCAATCTTTTCGCTTACAAACTCCGGATTAGAAAACGAAATAGATACAGAAGAATTCATAAAGCCATAGCACATACAGAACAAAATAAGCAGAACTGTGGCAACTCCCGTAAGCAGCTTCTTTTTTCTAAGCGCCGGCACAAAATACAAAATCAAAATAAAAAGCAGATAGATTACAAAAACGGCAGTAACCGAAAATGAAATTGCCGAAACTAAAAAGCCCAGGTAAAACAGCGGATTTACAAGCAGCCCTTCATTATAGCCATATACAATTGAACTGATTGTAAACATTCCAACACCGAATATGGCATCAGCTATAAATGAAACTGTAAACTTTGCACCCAAAAACTGGCCGGGAGTAAGCGGAAGACTCATCAAAAATTCGTCGCCCTTACCTGTATAATAGGAAGATGCTACAGAAGTAAAGCCAAAGAACATAATCACGGCAACTGCAACCATCATAGAAACAAAAGGCATCATATGCTGATTTCCATTGCCAGCCAGATAATTGTAAGTACCAGACATATAAAGATAATACATTCCAATCATTACACAGAAAATGTAGATTGCAACAAGAATAAGAAATATGCTTTTTATGATACCCTTTGGCCCTTTCTTAAAGTTTTCCCGAATCTGGGTAAACACATTCTCATTTGTAACCAGAATCTTATAAAGTTTTAAAATCATAGAAATCATGGCGGCCTCTTACTGTGCTTTTGCAGTGCTGCCAATCATTTCCAGGAAGATATCTTCAAGTGACTGACCGTCTTTTCCATGCTGTTCTTTGAGTTCACTCATAGTTCCCTGAAAAATCAGCTTTCCCTGTTTAATAATTCCAATACGGTCGCAAAGCTTTTCTGCAACTTCCATTACGTGAGTAGAAAAGAAAACAGTTTTTCCTGCATTAGCACGCTCGCGCATAATTTCCTTTACGATAAAAGCAGCCTCAGGATCCAGACCAACCATCGGTTCATCAAGAATCCAGTTCTGAGGATCTGTAATAAGGCTGGCAATCAAAAACAGTTTCTGCTTCATACCATGGCTGAAAGAAGAAATCTTATTATTCAAAACTTCTTTAAGCCCAAACTTTGTACAGTAGTTTTCAATACGCACCTTGCGGATATCTGCAGGAACCTTATAAACATCACCAATAAAATTCAGATATTCAATTGCCTTAAGACGAGAAACAGTTTCCGGATTATCAGGAACAAACGCAAACTGACGCTTAGCAGCTACCGGGCGTTCCTTAATTGAAATACCATCCAGCTCAAGCGAACCTTCATCCGGCTGAATTATGCCCGTTAGCATTTTTATAGATGTAGTTTTACCGGCACCATTAGGCCCCAGAAAACCAAAAATCTCACCATTATTCACAGTAAGCGAAAGCGAATCCACCGCCTTCACCCCACCCTTGGTATATGCCTTTGAAACATTTTTAATTTCAAACATTTTTTTCCTCCATTTTTTTTACTATAAATGATTGATGCTGTTTTTTCAAATTTAATCAGGATTATTTCTCAAATATTGCACTTTTCGTTCTGGTTTTACTAATTATATAGAGAGGAATTTCTATCAGAATCTTTATTCGGCGGAGGGAACAATATCTAAATGATTTTAAGAGGTGAACAAATGGAAAGTCAAGAAACAACACAGTATAATCGAGAATACAAAGACAGACTTTTTAAGTATATCTTTGGTAAAGACACAGAAGACAGTAAAAAATGGCGACTCCAGCTTTATAATGCGCTCAACGGCACAAATATTACCGATCCCGATGCCCTTAAAATCAATACTATTGAAAATGTAATTTACATCAGCATGCATAACGACATTTCCTTTTTAGTTGATACAGAAATAAATCTTTACGAAGAACAGAGTTCATGGAATCCGAACATGCCGCTCAGAGGGTTCTTATACTTTTCAATCCTGTATCAGTTATATCTAAAAGATAACAATCTATCCATTCTCAGTCGACATAAGGTAATGATTCCTCGTCCCAGATTTTTTGTTTTTTATCATGGAAAGAAAACAGATCCTGATACATGGAAACTTAAATTATCAGATTCATTTCTTGGAAACCAGAAAGAACATGGTGATTTTGAATGGACCGCTACAATTATAAATCTTCGTCCAGATGAAAATGTTCCACTTAACAAAAACTGTACTCCGTTGTATCATTATGTAAAGTTTGTCTCTATGGTAAGTTCAAACATGGATGCAGGCATGGACAAAAATAAAGCTATCGAAGAAGCTGTTGATGAAGCCATAAAAGAAAAACTTCTTGATAACTTTTTCAAAATCAATAAAGCGGAGGTAATTGGTATGTGTTTAACTGAGTTTGATGAAGAACTTGCAAAGCGCACATGGCGCAATGATGGCTACATCGATGGCCGTTCCGAAAAAGCAAAGGAAGCTGCCATTAACCTCTTAAAGATGAATATTCTTTCTCCAGAACAAATTGCACAAGCCGCCGGCCTCTCGTTAGAAGAAGTCCTCGAACTTCAGAAAAGCATTCTGGTAAAAGCCTAAAAAATAGCCCCGCCACAAAAGCTCTAACCAACGTGACGGGGCATAGTCTGTAAAGACTAACAACTACGGAGGCAAGACGCTTGATTGCGTGTTGCCTCTTTATGTTTTAATTAAACTCCACTTGACCGAGGGGCAAGTGGAGTTTTTTTTACCAGTTTGCGCTGGTGATGTCGCCTTTGATGTAAGCCTTTTCGTAGTATTTGTCGGTCATATAACCAAGAACTACTGATTTACTGTAGTCTGTTGCTTCGGTTTCAACACTAGTTGGTACACCACCACAAACTGTCGCATCTACTGGTGTATTTGCACTTGGAATTGTCATACATTCCCAGGCACCTGTAAACTTGTCACCGACAGCACCGTTACGTAAATTATCCATGTCTTTACGCCAAGCAACTTTTATAGAGTTTGAAGTTCGGCTTGACGATGAATTGTAATAGTAGATATAAGGAATATATTTTCCACTCTGTTCTCGAACATTAACAGTAATGTTTGTACCTACAGAAAGATATGAATCTACAGTTACAACTTCAGGTGTTGCATCATTATAACTATCGAGATATGCATACTTTAAGTCACCCTTTGCACTATTATAATATGCAATATGGATATGGCCACCTGCATCAACAGCAAGATCTACATACCATCCAGTATAGCTAGCTGTATCAATTGGAATTGCTTTAGTTTGCCATACTGTGTCACTCACAGTATCTGGATCCGTGTTATACGAATAATACAATTTTCTAGCAGATGAATCATACCAGGCAACAACAGCAATATAACCATTTGTACCGTCAGAATGAGGAAGGATACCAACTGATACATATTCTCCACTACCTTTCGTACTAGTTTTGTTAGCTATTGTATGATAACCATCCACAGTTGTTGTAGTCGGATTATCAGTCCTACTGAAAGAAGCCAATGTATTCATTATACCTCCCGAATTACTTGCAGAACTCAAAGTTCCTGAATAAATCGGAGATGAAAAGTTCTCAGCAGCATAATATGGTAATGTATAATAATATTGATTATTTTGGTTATATACATTTTTTCTAGTTAATTTGTAATAGTTGCCTTCTATTTCAACATAATAACCTGTATAATTTGTATTATTATCATTACATCTCCATCCTTCTACATAGTCACTAGCACTTGCTCTAATACTGGCTTGATAAGTAAATGTTTTAGAATTATAACTTTGGGTAAATGATTCACTTCCACCACTCTTAGATCCGAATCTAAATTTAATTGGATTTGAATTATCATTATAATCGTAATAGGCAACTGCAAGATATGATTTACCATTTATCGTATCTGTGTACGAAGCCAATTTTGGTTGTTTTACTCTATCAATATTATATACCCCGGTATCCTTATTATAGACCATTTCGAGATGTCGCTTAGAAGCTGAATTATATAAATATGCTACATCATTACCAACAGAATCAGGCATACTACCTGTATTAGGTGTATAGAATACAAATCTTGCAGAATCGTTTGTAATACGGTCAGTATTTGTTGCTACAGCATATGTGTTTCCGTAATCATCAAAAATAACATTTGTATTTTGGAATTTATTATAACTGTAGTCGATTTGTCTTACTGTACCATTCTTGTTAACATACATACTAGGAACACCATAGCCATAGCTCATATAGTAATTACCATTCTTATCCATCTTCAGCATAGGACTGGTAATATTTGTTTCATCCAGGAAGTAATTCATATCCCAAACAACAAGTTCAACATCATCTGTAAGAAGATTGTTTGTTTCGTCATTTGCCTGACTGTTATACAGAGCAACACTATCTGTCTTAAATGAAGTTGCATTATTGCCAGTAGCTTTTTCTGGATTCTGGTTTATATTGTTAAGGCTTTCTATGTTATTTACTTTAACAGAAAGTTTTCCACTATTTGAACCTGTACCAATTGCTAGATTCAGATATGAAGACTTAGAATCGTCTGCGTCTGTACCTCCAGCACTTAAAGTTCCTATAGTTGCAGAACTAGACACTGAATTTGCTGTCAAAGCAAGATTGAAACCATAAACCTTTACAGTTTCTGTTTGTGCTGTTTTATTTGTATCAAGATAACTTCCCTTAACAATGTACTTACCAGTTGCAGAGCGGGCAAATTCTTCACCGGCAGATTCTGAAATGTCTGTTACAAGTTTAGTGATGTATGGAACAACATCCACCTGCAAAGGTTCAACTGCAGTTTTGTTTTGAGGGTTATTATCGCTTGCACTTGCTTCGCTTGCGGCATCTTCAGCAAGAACTTTGATATTTACATTGGCAGCAGTAATTGTAGAAATTTTTGATGTATCCCAAGTAAATGTCCATTTTACCGAATGACCAGTATCTGTTACTGAGTTATCAGATGTCTGGAATGCAAAGCCATAGTTTGTAATATTTCCTGCTTTATCTACCCAAGATGAGCCATTGTAAGTTGCAATTTGATAGTAATCTACTGCAGAATTACCAGAACCAACAGTCTTCTTTGTAAGATTTGCATTACCTGTACCACTTCCAAAATGAGTTTCCATACCAGGTACACTGATATACAGAGCACTAAGTTTTCGAGCATCCGAAGCAGTTCCTTCTATCTTTATAATACCAGAAACCTTGTCATCTCCATCCTTCTCACCTGTTCCAGTAAATACAGAACTTGAGAATTCAGATTTCAACTCTATGTGTCCACGAGCCACTGTTTTTGTCTCGCTCTCAATCTCTACATCTTCATAAAGCGCACTAGACTTCTTTATGTCTCCGTCTTTCTTCCAATAGAATGGTGTAATTGCTACAGATGGTGGATCTTCATCATAAACGGCAAATTCAATTAACGGAATATTGATATAAACTTTATTTGGATCACCAATTTCTTTCCTATCATATATCTCGTAATATAAACTCCATGCATCATTATTTTCAGAAATCAATCTCTGATATCTTACAGGATTATTAGGATCCAAATTATGTCTTATTGTTGCTGTATTAGTATCCAATTCTCCATTCTTTACATGCTCATTTATCTCTGTCCAGTCTGCATTATCGTAATCATCATTTCCATCCATTAATTCGATACCAGCATCATTTGTACCATATCCAATATAAGAGGTCTCAGATCCCTTCTTTATCTTGTAATAAAGTTTATCATTACCACCAACGATTTCTGGAGTCACCTCCATTGTACTCTTAACTATAATCTTTGGTACTGTAATTGAATCTGCTCCATTCTTGTAAAGAGTTGGTTTATCATCCATTCCTTCTGGGAAATATGTAATAGTTTCTGGAGATGTTTCTGCGATACTATTATCCTGGTTTACGTCTCGTCCAATCTTTACACTTACAAGACGTGGTTTATTGTTTTCTACAGAAGCATTTACAGAATTATATGCACTATTTCCTGCCTTATCGAAAATTACATAATGAATAGTAATGTCGCCATCTGGGATATTTTTAGAATTGATATACAAATTCCAATCCCAAGTTGAAGTATCAATATTCTTCAAGTATTCCATTATACCATCAAAATCATCATCGTCATATGCACTTGCATATCCATAACGATAGTCATCTGTAACTCCGCTTGTTGCATTAGATGGTTTCTTTTCTTCTTTTGAATTATCAACAACATTTGCTATTGCAAAATAAACCTTATTATCTGATGGTAATGCAGCTGGTGCACTAGACAAGGTAACAGTCTTCTTATTTTCAGAAATACCCTGGATTCTATAAACAAAGCCATCAATTTTTACAAGGCCACCGATATGAACATAACTTGCAACCACAGTAGTAAGAGTAACTTTTGCACCATCAAGTCCATTTGTGGCTGCCGTTGCAGAACCCCAATATAGTTTATCTCCTGTTGTATCCTGAGAAATAGAGGTAGATGCTCCAGTCATCATTCGAGAAATATCATTATCATCTACTTTTGCTCCTCTCTTATACATTGGATCAAATATATAAGTATCATTTTCAATTGTACGAGTAAAGTAAACAGCAACCCGTTCTACTCCCGAGTCAGAATTATTTTTTTCATACGCTGTTGAATGCAGACCATAGAAACCATTTGAGTTCTTTACTTCTGTTGCTATACCATCAGAAGAATTTGATGGATCTGCAAATATTGGAGCTTTGTTATCATAGTAAATGATAAACTCTTTTTCAGCATCTCGAGTATCTGGTGATTTATTTTCCCAAACTTTAAGTTTAAATCTGTTTCTTCCTGATTCAGAAGCATCTCCAACTTTTATCTTAAAGGTATAGTTAATATTTCCATTATCTAATTCCGAAGTGAATCTGATATCTCCTGTAGTCTGAGAAGAAAGATCATCTGAGTAATCTCCATATTGATTATTCTCCCCGAAATCATTTTTCTTTATTTCTTTAATTCCAGAACTATCATCTCTAACTTCACCTTCAAGCCACCATATGCCTCTAATATACATACCCTCAGTATATACAAGTTCTCTCTGCTTAGTACTTGTTGGATCTGCTGGAGTTGCGTATTGTACAAGCTTCAGAGTGTCCTGCTTAAAGTATGGATTATCTTTATCTACCTTAAAGGTTCTAATTTCGGAACGGCTTACATTAATAACAGTTCCATCTCCGTTATCATCATCTGAAGCGTAAACCCACATTGTCACATTATTTGAAGTAGCATCTTCATTAGGGAATAAATGAGAGGTATTTACAATCTGGTTCCATGAACCACCTTCTACTGAAGTTTTTATACCGATATCATCAATATCAGCATCTGATACAGATGCTCCAGATACAATATTGGCATTTGTCTTCATATTTCCAAAGGCATATTTATCTTTTAATAAATTATAATCAGCAGTAGTCCAGTTACCATCATTATTTACATCAAACTGCAACCATACAAATTTTGGATCTATATTATCTTTTGCAGTACCCATGAATGACACAGACCCACCGAGAGTTTGACCATCTGAAGTTGGATACCCAATTGTAACAGTTGGAATATTTCCTAATGGATCTACATAAACAAGCTGATAGTTATATCCAACATTATTACAGTTATCTTCAGACTTAATCCAAACATGAACTGGATGATGTTGACGAGCCAGAGCAGTTTTATTATCTATATCTGACTGTTCAAGAATTCCTAATGTAATAAGATACTGCTTTAACAAGGTTGCATGAGTTTCATATACATCTTCCTCATCTCCACCATCAAAATTAACTTTAAATGAAGATGTACCAGCATTTGTTTCTTCTTTCCATGAAGTAATTGTTGTACCATCAGTAACATCTTCTTTTGTTACAGCAAAAGAAACTGTTGTTTTTTCTGATTCACCAACAATACTACCATTTACTACAGCACTACTTGTAACAGATGCGGGGGCAGAAATATTAATTGTAGGATCTGTATTATCTATTTTAATAATCTTTGTTTCTGTAGTTGGTCGTGTTCCATCGTATGTAATAAGTGATGTATTTCTTTCTCCACTTGCAAGATTTGTTACATCTACAGGATTATCATCTGCAGACTTCCACAGGAAGAAGTTTTCTTTTCCATTTGTAGTGGTTTTATCAGGACCATCCAGATGGAATAAATATGCTGTTCTTGTATATGTTCCAGCATTAGTACCACTTGAGATAGTTACTGTTTTGTAATCAACTGCAACAGACGAAAGACTTCCTGTTTTTGTTCCACTTGCTGTAGATATTAACCAGTAATCAGCGGTTGATGTCGGCTGATTTCCTTTTGTATAAATTGTCTTAGTTACTTTAGTAGATTCATTCTTATACACCCATGAAGTTATAGCCTGTGATTCATTATCATTTTCGTTTGCCGGAATAGACAAATAAACTTGTTTTACATCATTTGCATCATATGCATATTCGCGTAAATAGAATTTTTGTCTTTGAGTACCACCAAAATATTCGCTGGAAATTGTAGATGCCCATGCATTTTCATCTTCAGGAGTTCGTGTAAATGCGAAATCCTCTGTTTCAGGAGCTTCTGTATCTACAGCAAGGAATATTACAGTATCCATTATAGAACTGTCTTTATAACCAAAGCTATGTCCATTACGATCCGTTAATTTTGGCATAACTTCAACATCAGAATTACCTGGATTCAACTTGGTTTCATAGCTTATATAGTTACCATTTGAATCGGTTTCATTTGTTGTAACTTTGAAATAGATATTCTGCGGACCATCATCTAATGCCAATTCGAAACTACCATCATCTGATGAATATGTAAGGCTTGATCCTGTTACTGTTGAGTCTGTAAAGGTACCAGTATCTCCAATACGATAAGCTAATGCATTTGGTATTTCATCATCATCTGATACGGAACCTGACAATACAGCATCCTTTGAACCAGCACGATTATTGCTTGCCATATTCAAAAGAGACATTGAAGTAATCTTAACAACAGGACGGTCTGTATCCTGATCTATTATTACTTCAATAGGATCTGAATAACCTATATTGTCTGTAAGATCTTTTACTGCTGCAGTAAAATAAACTCTAGAACCATCTGTTACAGGATCTGTACCATTTAATTTCTTTGTATTTATACCTGTAAAACTCCAAGATGAAGAACCAGTTGGACTACACTGAACAGCTTTCCAGGCAGAATTCCAAGACTCATCACCTGGAACTGTCTTATTCTCTGGTTTTGCAGGAGCTGCAGCATTTGATGCTACTATTCTATAATACAAAGCAACGGCTTCTTTTACACCACTACCATCAGTATCTTCTGCAGTTCCTGAAAGGAGAATTGTTCCGTTTATCTGTGTTTTATTATTATTTCCTGCATCTGATTTATCTGCATCTGTTGGAGATGCTATTGTTACAGATGGGGCGGTTGTATCAACCATTACATTTGCAACAACTCGTTTTGAAGAACTACCTGCAACATCTTCTGCAGTTGCTGATACTGTATATGTCTTCTTATCTTCCAGAATTGATTTTACATTTCCTTCCCAAATATTATTGCTGCCTGTATATGTACATGATACAGTTCCTTTATCTGTAGACAATTTTACAGTCTTAATTCCAGAAGAGCTATTTGAAACTCCAGCGACTCCTGGATCTGTAACTTTTACCTGAACAGTATAATCACCACCATTAGAATGCTGGATATCAGTTGAACCAACCAATTCTATCTCTGGTGCAGTTGTATCCACATTCATAGAATAATTTGAGTAAATACGTTTTGGTGTTGAAGTTAATTCATTGCCATCACCATCGTGGTCGATTGGATCAGAGCAGTCAATATAGTAGTTACCTACATTATCCTCTGCAACAATTACCAGATAGTTACAACCTTCATTCAACTGAGGAATTGTGAATGAATAGGTTGTTTCCTCAATTTTCCAGTATTTATAGAATTCTATTGCAGTAGCATAATCTGGAGAGTCTTCTTTTACAGTAGTCCATGAGCCATCTGTAGGGTTAAACTTCTTTCGTTCAACTACTTTCTCAGAATTCTTATAAAGTTGATGTCCACTATATGGATCTGAGTCTCCTTTCTTAACATTATAGAATACACGCTTATATTCAGGAGTAGAAAGAGGCGCCAGATACTGGTTATTACTTACAACATCTTCAACAAGGTCATTCTTTCTTGCTTCAAGAGCAGCAAGTTTATCAGGGGCAGTCAAATCATTTTCGGTATAATACCATTCTTCATTCTTTGTAGTATCAAATATTAAAGATTGTGATCTGTCATAAATCTTATAGTATATCTGCTTAATACCGCTACCAGTTCCATCAGTGAAACTTCCGCGAACTTTCTGTGTATAAGAATTTCCAAATGAACCACCTGAATATTTTCCACCTGCAGCTTCATCTATTTTTGAATATTGTTTATTCGGTGTAACAGATGTATCTGTATAACTATTCCAAGTTAGTCCAAAGACAGAAGCATTCTTTTCATCTCCAGTTTTATTATTTATGTCATCATTTGTTCTGTCACTAATACGGAAAACCAAATCTTTACCTGTTATGTCAATTTCATGTACACCTGTTGGTCTGTCATTATCAAATACAATATCCGGTAAATCATATGATTTTGAATTACCCGCATAGTCATAAACTGTAATAGTTGCAGTTGCTGATGTTACAAATTCACTCAAATCAATATTAGCAAAATATGCAGTACTTGCAGTTTTTGAATATTTATGAGAAGCAGCATCTTCAATTTCAAGTTTTACTAGTTCTACTCCAGAAGCAGGACCTTCAGTTGCCGGTGCATCTTCAGGTTTTGAATCATCAGTCAATCCTGAAATTATGAATTTACCCTGCTTATTATTGATGAAATAATTCTCTATATATTCTTCTTGTACGGGATTGTCATCATCATCATTTATAACATTACCGTTTTCATCTGTCTTATTTCTTTTAGCTTTCTTGGCATATACAGAGAAATGATCTGAATCTGTTGTGAAATTAAGTTTATCAAAAGTAGGTTCTACAGTATCACGACTGATTGCAAACAGATTCTTTTCTGCAGAAAGACCTTCAGCCCCAGCTGCATTATTACCAGACACTTTTAATGTGTCTGTACCGAGCATTCCATTTGTAAACACTGCCTTCCAGGATTTTACTGATAATCTATTTTCATCTGTAAGAGTTGAAATTGGATATGAATCATTTGTATCACTAGCAACCGCAGTAGAATAAGTTACAGTTGGCTGTTGAGGTTTATTGTCTGCTCCATTTGTAGTTCCTTCAAAACTAAGAGGTCGTACACCACTTTGTTCATCTGAATAATTTCCATAAACAATAAGCTGTGATGTATTATTGATGTAAACAGTTCCACTTGGTGTTTTTAATGTTCCATCATTACCAATCTTATACTTATAAACTTCGAGAGTTGGACCCGATGTATCTACCTTTACAGTCTTTGTAACCTGAGTTGCAAGATTTCCTGCAGCATCTCTAGCGTTAAGCGTAATTGTTAATGCAGCTCCATCAGAGGCAAGTTGTGCAGAACCAGTCCAGTTATCATTTTCATCTAATGACAAAGGAGATACTCTCTCTCCACCATTTTTATTTAAGGTAATACACTGTACTGTTGAAACACCTGAAACGGTATCAGTTACTACGACATCAACTTTTAATGTTTTTGATTCATACCATTTATTTTCATCATAAACTACATCGTTCAATTTTAATGTAGTAGTAATAGTATCATTATTATCAATATAATCAATAATTGGTGCTGTATAGTCTATTGTAATCTGTTTCTTTTCTGAACTTTGAGTTTTTCCGACTTTATCTGTAGCCTCAGCCCAGATTTCATATTTTCCTTCAGCAAGATAGTTTGTTGCGCTGGTATTTTCACTTGCTCCAAATACAATTGTTTTAGTCCATGTATTATTTGAACTAATACCAGAAACTGGAACATCAAGCACTTTTGGTGTAGTACCATCTGATTTTACTTCTTTTATATAAACCTTTACAGATGTCAAACCAAGTGTATCAGAAGCTGTTCCAGAAATTGTAAAACTTCCTTTTCCAGCAGTAATATCTGTATTATTATAAATATATTTATTAATACTTGCTGAAATTTCAGGATTACTAAAGTCTACATCAAATTCACGTGTTAAAACACCTGATTGGTTTCCAGCATCATCTTCTGCATATACATGGAAATAATATTTCCCTTCTAGAAGTTTTCCAACCTTTTCTGACTCAGGTGCCGAGCTTTGTATAAATGCTTTTTCGATTGCATAAGAACCATTTGATGCTTCCATTTCTGTAAATGAATCAACAGTCAAGTCAGGACCATCTATTTTATAGAAAATTTTAGACACTCCAGATTTCTCATCTTTTGCAATTCCTGTAAACTGAACAGTTTCATCGGTTAATGCTGAAGTACCAGTTTTTCCTGATATTGGTGATTGAATTGTTATTGTTGGAGGCTCATTATCAATATATAATGTGACAGACTTCGGAACACTCGCATTTCCAATTGAATCAACAACCTTGTAATATACAGTTATATCTTTAGCTTCTTCATTGATATAATAATCTTCTATCTTTATGTTATCCGTAAAAGTAAGATCAGTATCTAAAATATTAGATGCAATTTTCTTGTATTTAGAAATATCCGTATCTGAACTGGTTTCATCAGTATAAGTTCCCCATTTTCCATCTGTGCCTTTCTTTACAACCTGTCTATAAATTTCATAAGGACCTTCAGATGGAGTAATAGTTACAGTATTATTAAATTCATAAGTGCTGTTTCCATATTCTTTATCTGATGTTACTGTAATAGAAGCTTTATCCTGTGTTACACGAACTATAAATGGACCTATAATAGTCTTTTTAGAATTATCAACGGTATCCACTGCAATTATTGCATATTCATAGAAACCACAGTCAGTATCATTAATAGGGAATGAATAAGAACTAATTGTAACCAGTTTATTTGGAGTATCTTGTGTTACTTCAAAAACATTGCTTAGTTTTGTCGCATCTGATTCCCAATTTGCTATTGTATGTGTATTTCCATTAGCTGTAATTTCAAGTTTTTTATTTACAATGAAAAGTTTTGCAGCTCCATCATCATCATAAAGTTTAAACTTTAACACAGCACCTTTTTCTACATTACCTACTTTTGCTCCTTCCTGCTGATAATAAGCATTTATATCATCCATTGCAAAATCGAGTTTAGTATAAGTCTCATCTTCACCGATATAAGGTAAATCTGTACTTTGATTAATTATAAAAGTATAGTTTTCATCTCTATCTTTTGTAGAAGATTTATTACCAGCAATATCGTATGCAGTTACCCTGAATATAATTGTCTTATTATTATATTCATCTGCAGCAGTATTAATTTTTATTGTTTGACCTGTAGTTTCTGTTATTATTCCTTCAGAAATAACACTTGAATCTGCAGCATTTATAATTTCATATTTTGGTGCTAAATACTTTGGCTCCTTTCCTGATTCAACTTCTTCATCTTCTGAAGCAAGTCCAGAGCCACCTTTATCATTTAACATTACTGTAAATTCAACTTCACCATTCAGATATGCACCACTTTCTTCTGTACCAATATTATCGCTGAATTTCTTTGCTGTTGCTGGTTTTGTAATACTAATACTTGGAGCATCAATATCATAAACAATTGTCTTTTCAATTCTCTGAGAAAGCTGTCCACCAAGATCTGCCTTAAAAATTAACTTATGAATTTCATTTTTATCTTCAAATGCATCATAAGGGTATGTGAAATCGTAGTGTAAAGCACCATTAACTTTAATAGCCTCAGCTTCTTCAAATTTAATTTCTTGAATAAGATTATTGTCTTCATCGGTTCCCTTGTAAATAAGAATCGTTGGTTCTCCCATTTCAACTTCAACATAACCTTCAAAAATCTGACTAGCTGTGTTTTTTCCAATATATGTTGTTGCATCCTCTGGTTTATTGATTACAAGATTTGGACCATTACCATTTGATGTTAGACGGAATCCGAATGGTTTTCCGCCATCAGCTTCTACCTTATTATTTGACTGGTCTTTACCTTCTACGCCAAATACGTAGGTTTTTCCAATTTTAAGACCTGCAACTCCTTCATCACTACGAGAGAGTCTTACATTGAAACGATATGAAGATCCCTTAGATTCCATTGTAGCATCTGGATAAATCTTCTCATCTTTAATTACATAGGTATTATCCTTATTGAATATTATTTCCTGTGCATAAACTTTAAGGCTGGTTTCATCAAGAGGAATATCATCAAGACCAGGAGAAACTTCAACTATTACGCTCTGACCTGTTGTAATATCATTTGCTACACCTGTAAAATCTGAACCATCAAGTGCAAGAGGACTACGTCCAGTAACAATATAAGTTGGATTATTTTTTGGATTAAGAATAAATGCACTTACTTTCTGCTGATAATCATCGGAAAGTAAATAATCTGTTTTTACTGTTGATGGAGATACGGCTCTTGAAGCTGTTTCGCTGTAAGTTCCGTTTAAAATTGAGTACAACTCTGTAATCTTATAATACTGTAAAAATGGTGTATAAATATTTTTATACAGGTAGAAATACTCCGCACAGTTTCCTTTTTCATCATCTTCTGTAGCTGTTTCATCTTCATCTGCATAACGGGCTGCGCCATCATATGCATAAATCTTACAATAAAGCTGTTTTCCAGTTCCATCTTTTGGAACATTTATAGAAAATTCTTCTGTTTCTCCTTTATTGTATATATAATTCTCATCTTCTGAATCATAATCTGCCGCATCCATTGAAATAGAAAGCGGTACATTTTTTAGAACAACCGGTTCATCATTAACCGGCTGTGTACATTCTTTGTCAGTAAAAAGCTTCAGTTCTATGCGACTGATATTGTTTGTATCTGCGGCCTGACCTTCGAGGGTAAACTTCTGACCATATTTGTCTGGACTTGCTAAATCTTTTGCGGTTGAAGGACGTGTAAGTACTATAATTGGAGGGGTGTTATCGATAGTAAAAGTTCGTGTTACAATTGTTTTTCGGTTAGTAGAGTCTGCAATTGTGATGGTTGCCTGATATGAACCATCTATTACTTCTTCTGCAACTGGATCAATTACATATTTCCAGGTACCCTTTCCAACTTTTAATTCCTTAAAGTCGGCATCAAAGGTATGTGATTTGCTGTTTGCCAGCCCGTCAGTTCGTTCAAGCTTTACTTTGACGGAGGCGATTGTACCGTCATCAGTCCAGTTACCGGCTATGGCAAATTTATCACGGATTACTGCATCTACTGGAGGAGTTGAAATATCCAGTGTTGGTGGGTCTGTATCTACAGCGGCACCAAGACCTATTTCACAAGAAATGGCAAAGACCGAAACAAGAAATAATAAAGCAATTGTAAACTTCTTCATATCAACACCTCTTATGAGTCAAAACTTTTCAAATTTTTTAAATGTTGATACTTTTTAAAATGTTACTACTTATCTTTATTTATCGGCAGAATACCCCTATTTTCTCCATAAAAAAGGGTTTCTAAGATGTCAAAATCTTAGAAACCCCTCTGTCGTTAAATATATTACAGTTTATCAAAATAAGCAAATTTTTTTCTATATATAAGTAAAATCTTATTTTGTCTTAAAATTCTTTGTTTCTTCCTATTTCTGAATAATTCCACGCATTTCTTCTATATTATGATATCCTTTGCGCTTCATAAATGCAGCAAGACCATCTATCATTTCAATCATCGCATTTGGATTTGCAAAAGTAGCTGTTCCAACCTGAACGGCTGAAGCACCGGCCATTATGAATTCTACGGCGTCTTCCCAGGTAGCAGCACCACCAATAGCGATTACCGGAACGCGCTTCTCTGCCGGCAATTTGTTGATTGCTTCGACAACTTCATAAACAAGGCGCACTGCAATCGGGCGAACGGCTGGACCACCAAAGCCTGCTTTAAGTTTATCAAATACAGGAACTCCACGTTCAATATCAATTGCAATTCCCTGGAAACTGTTACACAAACTGATTGCATCTGCTCCGGCTTCAATACATGAAAGGGCAACAGGAACAAGCTCCTGAGATTGCGGTGTAAGTTTTACGATGAGAGGCTTTTTGGTTACGGCCCTTACAGCGCGGACGGCACTTTCTGCTCCTACGCAGGTCATTCCAAAGGCAGCACCACCGGCACTTACATTAGGACAGGAAATATTAAGTTCGATTACAGGAACATCTGTTGAATCCAGCAGTTTTGCACCTTCAACATAAGTTTCAAGTGATGAACCGGAAAGATTTGCAATTGCTACCGGTTTAAGAGCCATCATCTCTGGTAACTCGTGTTCTATAAAATGTGGGATTCCAGGATTCTGAAGACCGATACTGTTCATAAGTCCGGCCGGAGTTTCATGCAGACGGATTCCATCATTTCCCTGACGAGGTTCAAGTGTAAGTCCTTTTGAAGAAATTCCTCCGAGTCTGTTTACATCAAAGAGTGTTTTATATTCAACTCCAAAACCAAAAGTTCCAGAACTTCCAATTACAGGATTAGGGAACTTCACGCCTTTGAGCGTAAAACTGAGGTCCGGTTCCTGATCAGCAGCAAGAGGTTCGCGGCGAGGCTGAACTTTGATGCCTGCTACTTCTGTTACACTATTAAATAGAAGAATATCACCATCAAAAACAGGTCCTTCTTTACAGCAGCGTTTTTTTCCTTCTGTTGTATCGATTACACAACCAAGACATACTCCAACTCCGCAGGCCATATGAGCTTCCATACTGAGCCAGCTTTTTACCCCAGCTGCTTTACAGATTTTCTGAATATACGCAAGCATTGGAGTTGGACCGCAGGCATAAACAGCTTCGTAATTTCCTGCCTTCAGAGTATCCTCTGTGAGAGCAGCTGGAAGCATTCCGTGAACGCCTACACTACCGTCATCTGTAGTGATTACAATTTTTTCTGCTTTTAGATTTTCGAGACCGTAACTGCCGCTTTTGAATGAAGCATAAAAATCGTACGAACCGGCAGGAAGAGTTTCTGCAAAACCAGCAACTGGCGCAACACCAATACCACCGCCGATAATGAGAACCTTTCGGTGGCTGTCTTTGTCGAAACTATCATTAAAACTTGGCATCGGGAATCTGTTTCCACAAGGACCAATCAGATTGATAAGATCTCCAAAATCCAGAGAACAAAGTTCCTTAGTTCCCTTTCCTTTCAGCAAAATCAGAAATGTGAGTTCAACACGATTTTCTTCTTCGATAACAACCTGTGAATGATAAACACTGATTGGCCGTCCCAGCAGAACATCTGAACGAACGGCATGAAGCATATAAAACTGTCCTGCAGCCGGTTCCTGTGAACCTGCCTCCAGCAGAACTTTCAATGAATAAACGCTTCCAAAAGGAACTGCTCCAACAACAGGAGCACACTCACTTACAACACCCTTTGCAAAAACAGGGTACGGAATTCCCTGACAATCCTTGAACATTATAAACCTCGCTTTCTTCGGTTTATTACAATACTGGCAAAAGGGGAATTTTTCAATTAGTGTTATTTAGATTTTATTTAATTATAGGAAAGCTGTTTTTTCCATATTGATTGTCTTTTCTGCAAAACCAAATCTATCATAGAGATTTCTGGCTGCATCGTTACTGGCACAAACCTGAAGTTCAACTTTTTTATACTTTTCTTTTTTTGCATATTCAAAGGAATAATTAAGTAATTCAGTTGCAACACCACGATGCTTATATTTTTCTTTTACAGAAAGAACATCTATATTTAATGATTTATAAAACTTAAAATAATTCTGTGAACTTTTTCTCGTACGATGACAGATAACCAAGCCCATTATTTCTTTATCACGAGCAACCCAGATCATGTTTGACTTAATAAGTTTTTTGTATTCTCTTTTTTTCAGCTGCTCACTACTTTTTATGATCTTATATAAATCAGGTCTCAAACTACAGTGATAGTCCTGACATTCCTGCATAATACTTAGAAGCTCTTCATAGTCATTTTTTCTGGCACTTTCAATTACCATAAAAGCCCTCGATATTTTTACTTGAATTTGTGTAAAAATCAAGTTGGAAATGGTAGTAACCATTACTACCATCCAACTTTTTACAATCCTTATACAGGTGTTTTTAAATAATTGTTTTTAACTCTTTTTTAAATACTTTTTATTTTGTAATTATTATTAAATGATTTTTAAATTATTATTAAATAAACTTTTTTTATTACCTATACTTTACCCTATTTTTGATTATAATCAACCCTCTAAAAGCGGGTTTATGACAGAAGTCATATCTCTTTTTTAACATATATGACAAATGTCATAAGATTAACCACGGTTATTCAACGATTAAACACATTAATTCTGTAATTCCATTATGACATCGGCAGTATCTTTTATGATATTCTCAATAGAATAAACAGGATACCAATCCAATATCTCTTTTGTTGTCTGAATGTTAGCGATTAAACAATCTTGATCAAAAGCCCTTTTTGGAAGAACGGAAGTTTTAATATCAATTAATTTATATTGTTTTGTTAATTCAATTATTTCTTTGATTGAATACCCTTTACCTGATGCAACATTTAGAATATTAGAACTATTTAATTCTATACATTTTAATATTGCTCTTGCTACATCTTTTACATGAATATAATCTCTTATCAAAGTACCATCAAAGGTATTAAAATCTGTTCCTAAAATATCTAGTCTATTATTCTGGAGTAATAAACTAATAATATCATTTGAAATTCGTTTTTGACTTGTTACTCCTACCACATTAAAGCATCGTAAGATCTCATAATCAATATTCTTAATTTTTTTATACCAGATTAATAGATTTTCATTAGTATATTTAGTAAATGAATAAAAACTTTTTAGTTCCAGTTCTGAATCCTCATTTATATTTTCACCAGAACTATATATAGCAGAAGAAGATATATATATAATTTTTTTACAATTATATTTGTCACAACAATCTAATATATTTATCATTCCATCAATTTCATTCTTTGAATACTTATCTATATCTACAGATGCTGCGATAGATTTCAATCCATATAAAATCAATGTAACATCTACTGATATCTCTTGATATACTTTTTCTAAAGTTTCAATTTTTTCCACATTTCCAATAAAAGAAGGACAATTGTCATTCTTTGAACGGCTAAAAGAAAAAATATTATATTTTCCTTCTTTTTGTAATTGAAAAATTACTTCAGAACCAATAAAACCGGTTCCTCCAATAACTAATACATTTTTTTTCATTTTTTATTATCTCTTTTTTACTTTATTAATTGTTTTTGATTATTAATGCTATCAATTATGTCTTCATATGACCCGTTTATAAAATTGTCAATATAAACAGTATTTTTATCATTTACTCTATAAACTCTTATATATTTTTCAGTAAATTTCATAAATAATTCCAGGAATTTTTCCTTATTCTTTATTTTTTTATTATTTTGAATACCATCTATAAATTCACAAACTTTACTTACATCAAATGAAACTACACAAGCTGAGTTTGCATGATAATTATATGATATTAATCGCTTCGGAAGAATTATTCTTTTATATGGTCTATCTCCTAAATTAGTCCGCCAATTTATATTTGTTGCAGATTCTTCATGTATAAAATTCCAGCTTTGTACATAACCTCCAAGTTCACGAATCCATTCAGTTTTAAATATTTGCATCCATGTACACATATAAATAAAGCTATGCGGAATATGCATATATTTACCATCTTCATAACATCGTATATATAAAGCATCGTAATCATTATTTGACAAGAAGGTAACTAATTCAGGAATATTTCCTGTTAACGAATCATCATTATCTATTGTATAAAAATACTTAGTACATACATTATCAAGAATTTTTTGTCTGTTATTAGCAATTCCTCTTTCTTCGCAGTAAATATACTTTGTATTTACTCCAGATTCTTGTAATTCATAAAAAAAGGAAGGTTTATTGCTTGTTAAATCTTCCTTATTCTCGGAAATAATAACATCTATAGGTTGCCCTTTCAAAAAGTCAATTACGTTTTGAGCTATCTTATTCCCAAATGTTGTAATTCCTATTGTTAAAATACTTTTTTCCATAAATCACCTCTTCTATTTTTCTATTTGTATATTAATCTCGCAATTTGATAATTTTACTTTCTTAAGCTGCATGTATTCATGCATAAAGACAAATCTTGCAGAAGAATATGAAGTTGGCGTGACCAAAGCGTTTGTAGTAAAACTACACTTAAAAGGTTCCCCAGCAACAATATCTTTTATTACCAACTGCTTTTTAGGAGTAATATCTTTCCAAAATTCTACATTTTGACTTCTATCAACAATAGAAAAATACATAATCGGAATATCTTTATTAGCAATACCCGAAATTTCTACTCGTATTTTATTTCCTTTTTTTATGATGAATTTCTTTCCCAACGCAGGTCCATATCCTTGATAATTTGGACCATAGGAATTGTATGACAATGTTGTATTAAATGAAAAATCAACATCCTTTGTATCATTTGCATATAAATATTCTATTGATAGAATAAGTAATATTAATATCAAAATTCTTTTCATTTCTTTCATCCTTTCTCCTGTATTAATCAATATTTTTCTTTCCATTTTATAGATTAGTTATGTTATATTTTTTTAGTGTTTCCATTATCGTATTAACAGAAAGAAAATTTTTAAAAAGTAAATCTTCATCTTTTATTTCAATGTTAAAAGCTTTCTCAATATTAATTATCATTGATATAAGCACCACTGATGTTAATCCATAATCACAAAGATTCTCAATCTGCTCTATATCTTCATCTTCCTTTATTTCCGACAGATTCTGTCGTATTATTTTTATAAGTTCTTCTTTCATTTACTACTCCTTATACTTTTTTTTATTTTTTTTATAATTGATTTCATCTACAATGATAATCTTTACATGTTCATAAAAATATAATTTCTCTTCTATTGTTTTTATCCGGAAGTTTTCTTTTTTTCCTAAAACGATATATAAATTCAGGCAATTATTATTATATCTTACATTGCAATCCTTTATTTCTTCTATCTGAAGAACTCTCTTCTCTAAATCTTCTAAACAGACTTTATAACCGCTATCTAAAATTACTACATTGTCTAAGCGACCATCTATATATAATCTATTATTATCAAAATGGCCTATATCTTTTGTATGATACCATCCCTCGCCATCACAAATGCTTTCACCATTTATATATTTTCTACAAACAGTTTCTCCTCTTATAAGAATCTCACCATTATCTGCTAACTTTATTTCAGTAAAAGGTATTACACCACTATTAGTAGTAGTTTCATTAAAACTTCCTGATGCAACACCAGAAACACATTCTGTCATTCCATAACCATTTATAATATGAATCTTTTTTAATAAAGCTAAATCATAATATTTTTGTGCTAAGTATCCTCCTCCAGTTGCAATAAATTTCATTCCTTGAGCTATTTCCAAGAAATCAATACTGTCAAAAAGAGTAATCAGCATGTTTGGCGGAAGCATCATTACATCTATTTTTTTCCTCAATAATTCCTTATATAAAAGCAAAGAATTATTAACTGTATACATATCACCACCAGTTAGAAAACACAAAACAGCAAAAGCTAACCCCATAGAATGCGACTGATTTAAAACATGCAGTGATACATCTTTATTTTCTATCATAAATTTTTCATTTATCAATTTTTGATTTTTAATGAAAGCATTATATGATATTACAACACCTTTTGGATTACCTGTTGTTCCAGTTGTATATATAACAATTTCACTTTCTTTTAGATTCAAAACCTTAGTACTTACGCTTTCGACATTTTCCGATTGTATAGATTCATTTTCATACCAGATTTCAAAATCACACATCGTTTCGTTTTTTATTTTAGTTAGTAATTCAGGATTTACTTCTTTATCAAGAATTACTAATCTTTTACAATTTAATATACCTGCAAAAAAAATCGGCCACCATTCTAGATACTCATTTAATCTAATAATTATACACTGATGATCTTTTAATAGTTTATTCCATTGAGCTATCTCTGAAACAAGTTCTGATTTTAATTTTTTTTCTTTTCCGTAATATATACAGCCACGAACGTTTTCAAGTTGTGTTTTCAAATCTTCATACATATACTCACCACTCAATATTAATATTCAAGAACACATTTCATCACAAATTCTTCCATTTCTTTTGTAACAGTTATATCTAATTTCTTTAAAAGCGATCCAATTTTTTCTTTCTTAAAACAAACATATGTATATTCCAAAACTTTCCATATGTTATCTTTAATATTTTTCCCTTCTAGAATTTTTAATAATTTCTGAACATTTATTTCTTTGTTTTCTATTAAATAACAAATATCTCTTAGATTTGATAAAACAAATTTTAATCCATTTTGTTTTTTTTCAATTACTGTATCTTTATAGAAACTATAACATAGTTGTATCAACTCTTTTTCTGGTGATAGTATTGGAAATTTTAAGGATCCATCAGTAATATATTCTATATCTTCTAGAAAAACTTCCGTTTCTATCTCATCTTTGATTTTTCCTCCAAAGAATATTGAAAAATTAATATCAATCTTAAAAACATTAGAGGAAGAAAAACTAAATGAAGGCATTTTTTTTGTATATGGATAAACTTGATGTGAAGATAATTTGTAATAGATAATTTCCTCACGACTTGCTTCAATAAAATCACCTGTTAAAAAATCATAAAAGCCTCGCTTATAATTCTCCTGCTCAATTAACTCCTCTATTTTTGCAAGGTCTTTCTTACATACTAAGAAATCAATATCATTATAATCTCGCAATATATTTGAATTTTTATAGTATCTATTTGCTATAGATAAACCTTTTATACATACATATGAAATTTCGTTTTTTAATAAAATCTTATTTAATTTTTTAAACTCACGTTTAAAATAAAAATCCAATTCTTTTTTATTACTCATAGTATTAATAAGAAGCATTTTATAATACGTAGGAATCTGAGATAACAAATTATGAGTAATTAGATGGTAATAAAGATTCGAAATTATCTTATGCTTACAGCAAAGTGTAAACAATCTTGTTATATTCTCTTTTGTACATAAATTCTTTTTCAGGCATTCAACTTCTTCATCATCTAAAACTTCTTTAGAAAGTGTAATTAGCATTGTAAAAAGATTCTCGCTTTCTTTATCTATCTTCTCTTCGATATATGGATATTTACTCTGAAGGTAATTGAAGGCTTTTATTAAACCATCTAGAAAAATACTCTGAAAACCTCTATAAACACTATTTCCAGTATCTAAAGCTTCAACACCTCTATAAATATGTCTCAACATTCTTTTACAAATTATAAATAGAAGTAATTTTTCAGATATTTCTATATTTGTATACTTTTTTAAGGAATGGAAAAAATCTACTGAAGCATTAGCAATAGATTTTGATTCTGTATCTTTTATGCAAATTTCAAAAAAACACAGAGCAATATCTTCCATAATATATCCTGGTTTTACTCTTTCAAAATCCATAAGTATATTAGCTGAATTTTCTATATATCCGATATTCTTCAAATTATAATCTGCATGAATCAATTGGTAAGGAGCTTTTTTTAATATTTCTTCACATTCATTAGTTATATTATTTAAGTATACATTTATTGTCTCTATCTTATTTCTATATTCTGGTAAATGTTTGCTTATCAGATAATTTTCTAATTCCATATTGAAATCATTATTACATATATATCTACATGATTTTTTTTCATTTGAATCCACTGGAATTGATTTGAAAGCATCAAACATTTTGAACATCAGATTTATTGTAGACTCATTACTCTCTGGATTATTTGAATAATGTTCAAAATCTAACCATTCATATAATTCTACAATTTGATTTTGGTAATAGAAAAAGAATGAATTGCTTTGTGTTCTATAAATTTGAGGTGTATTTATTTTTTTATTTTTTAAGGACGCTATTGCTTCATATTTTTTGTTAAGTTCCTGCTCAGTAATATTTCGGTTATGATGTAATTTTAAAAAATAATGCTTTGTACCATCAGAAATTTTATATATAAGTGGAGTATCACTCAATTTTGTACAAATTTTCAAATTAAACAAACCGTATTCTTCTTCAACAGTATTCATGTAATTCTGCAAGTCAAACATATCTCACCTCTTAGGCTAAATAGTATTTCTTAATAACATCTTCAATTGTCTGATACTTTATTTCAAATGTCGCAATAGGATAGATACTATTAAGCGTTTCAAGAAGTTTATAAATATTGGTTTCGCTTGAATCTATGTTTATAGAAATTTGTCTATCAGCACTTTTTTTTATACTTAGATTAAGAATTGAAAATTTATTCTCTTCTATGCTATCTTCGAAATCTACTGTTAGTACAAAATGCTGTAAAATCTTCTTTTCAATTGATATAGCATCGCTATCTTGTACAATCTTACCTTTATTGATAATCACAATACGAGAACATAGTTTTTCTACATCTTTTAAATCATGAGTTGAAATTATAAATGTAGTACCAAATGATTTGTTACTCTCGGAAATTATTTTACATAATAATTCTTTTGCAACAATATCTAAACCTAAAGTAGGTTCATCTAAGAAAACAATTTTAGGATTATGCAAAAGACAAGAAATAATTTCTGCTCGTTGTCTTTGCCCATAACTTAATTGTCTAGGAGGTTTTTCTAAATAATCACGCTCTCCAATAATATTCTCAAAGAACTTTAATCTATCAGAAAAATCTTTTTCAGAGATTTTATAGATATCTTTCATAAGTTCAAAAGTTTTGATTACGGGTAAATTCCACCACATAAGAGATTTAGATCCAAAGAAAGCTCCAATTTGAGGAACGTTTTTCTTTCTATCTTCCCAAGCTCTATTACCTAGAACTGAAATTGTACCCGAATCTGTTTTTAGTATACCTGTCATGCATTTAAACAGAGTCGATTTTCCAGCACCATTTGGCCCCAATAAGCCTACAATCTCGCCTTCTTTTATATCAAGGGAAATATCATCTAAAGCTTTTACAGTTTGATACATAGGTTTAAAAATACTTTTGAGAATACTACCAATACCTTTGTATTTCTTTTCCCATTTATATTCCTTTGTTATATTTTTAATGCTTATTATATTTTCCATTTAATTACCTCTTAACCTACACTCTGATAATATTTTGATCTTAAATTCCATACTCTATAACTAAAAATAAAAAGTCCTATAGCTACAAATACAAATATTAGAGGAATATAATAATATTGCCTAAAATTTGCACATACCTTATAAAATATTTGAGTAGGCTCAAAAACGACATAAGCTAATGGTACAAAGGAATATAAAATTATTCTTACAAGCCTATTATATATAGACGTTGGATACCATAACATTTCTTTAAAAGCTCCAAATATATTATCTATAGGTTTCCAATCTATTACTGTAAATGCAACAGTAGACAAAACTAATAAAATTGAAGCAAATACAAGAACACTTCCAATCAGTAATAAAATAAATATACAAGCATTCAAAAATGTCCAAACTATTCCAAAACTATTGGCAAAAAATAAGAAGAGTATCAAACTTGTTATTAATTGACCTACATATGCAAAATCAAAATTATAACAACAAACATAAGAAATTGTGTTCATAGGCATAAGTAGAATACGATCAAAATATCCACCCTGTATGTAATAACCAAGATGCCTTAAATTATTAAAAAATAATGAACAGATACTATAACTAAGATGTGCAAACAAATAGATAAATAAAAACTGGCCACTTGTTAAATCTCCAAATCCGTGAAATTGACTCAAAATAATAAGCATTATTGAGATAGACATAATCTCTGACATAAAAATAGTAAGTATCATTAGAAAAAAACTACCTTTAAATAAGAGTGTATTTTGTACTGAATTTATAACGATTGTTTTTATTGCTTTTAAATTCATAATTAACCTCCAAAAGATTCAACTCTTTTTATTCCCTTCTTCCAAAGTAATAAAAGTACAAATGAACCTGCAATACAATAAAGGATCAGAATCCAAAGCTCAAAAAAATACACGTCTTTTATCGTTAACCCCATCAAATATGAAACAGGGGTATAGAGCATTTTTGAAAAAGGTAAGTAATCTGATAATACAGAAAGTCTGCCAGTAAAAAACCATAGAGGTAATAAAGCCCCTGAAAAGAACTTAAAAATTATTTCTCTAAATTTTTGTAAAACTGCAGTTTGCTTAATCCAAAAACATAAAACATCGATAAGAGAAAAAATTAGAAAATTAAAATATAAACCTATAACAATATTTATAAGAACTATTGGTAATCGAGCAAGATTTATATTCCATATTGGCCTATAATCCCAAGACAGTATTAAAAGGGTAGGAATTATATTAACAACAAAACGAGATATTGCTTTTCCTAACATTTCGCAATAATTACTAAAGAGTATTGATACAGGATATATCATCCTATGTATCAGTGAACCATTTAAATAGGCATCTGACAAAGTTGTTGTCGGAGCTGTTCTATATATAGCAGATAATGCAGCTGACAAAATCATATAAAGTAAAGTATCATTTACCATTCTTGGATTAAGTCGATTTGCTGCAAAAGCAACTGCACTATACCAGACAGCAACTTTAATATAATCTGTAAAAAAAGTAGATAAGAAAGTTAGAATGTTACTAGTTCTATAATAAAGAGCATCTGAATATCCCATTTCTATATATTTCACATACTTATTCACAGGCCCCTCCATCAAAAATATCAATTACTTGATAGATAATCTCTCTAAAACTATCTGTTCGAACTTTATCAATTGCGGAAGTTACAACACATAAATTCATATCTGGCACAATAAAAATATATTGGCCACCTCTTCCATAAGCAAAACTAATATTATGATTGTTGTATTCTGTATTCCACAGAAAATATGAATAATTAAGATTATCTTTTGGAATAATATCTTCACATGGAATATCAAATACTATAGGAGAAAGCATTTTTTCTATCCATTGCTCTGATACTACCTGCTTTCCTTTATAAGAGCCTTTATCTAATATCAATTGACCAAGTTTAGCTAAATCCCTTGAGCACAAATATAAATCTTTACTTCCTGGAAGAAGTCCAGAATCATTATATGGCCACATAAAATCGTATATTTCTAATTTATCAAAAACATATTTTTTTACAAAATCGATATCAGATAATCCGGAAGAATATGCAACCATTGCCATAAGCGACCGACTTTCATTAGAGTCATAAGAAAAATAAGTTCCAGGTTCAAATAAAATTCTAGCACTTGGAATTACATTTAATCCATAATCCAGACCATTTTTTATAATTTTGATTTTTACCAGAAATGAATTTGAATATTGTTCCCAGTTTATACCAGAACTCATAGTAAGCATATTTTCGACACTAATTTTATCAAATCCTTCTGAAATATGTGTAAGCTCTAAATTATTAAATAAATCAATAAAAGGAACTTTTTCGCTCTTTATAAATCCCTCATCTATTGCAATCCCAGTACATAAAGCTATAACAGTTTTTGTACAAGAATGAATTTCAAATAATGAACTCTGGTCATTACCATTATAATAAGATTCTGAATACACCTTTCCATCTTTCATTATTATTAATGATGTAATACCATCATGCTCATTTGGAATATCCGAACTCATATTTTCAAGTTCTTCTTCATATTTCTCAAGTTCCTCGTCATCAGCATATTCTAGTTCTGTTTCTGGAATTTCAAATTCCAATTCATTATCTTTTATATTCCTTTCTTTATGAATATTTGGTGTAAATGCAATAGCCAAACAACAAACAATATATAAAAGAGGTATAATCTTTTTCACGTTCATTCTATACCTCCTGATTTAACATCAAATAAAATTTTTGTTAGAGAATTGTATTCATCAAATAACTGATTTTTATCAAAAAAACTTGGATTATTATTTTCAAATACAATATTTCCATTACTGATTAAATAATCACACTGAAATTCAGAATTTGCATATATTAGATTACTAATAAGCGAGCTATAATCAGGATACATATAGTTTTCAGCCTTAAAAATACTTATATTTGCCATATTACCAACCAAAAGCTGCCCCTCATTTTGTTTAACATAAACACACTCTGCCGGATTATTAATAATCATCTTTAGAAGACATTCTGGATTAATTGAACCGTGTTCCATTAATGCCAATAGCTTTAATTCTTCAAGAAGATTTGCCGAATTATTCGTAGCAAATCCATCTGTCCCCACTACAATAGGAATTTCATTTTCTATCAGTTTCTTTATTTGAGGAAATCCATCATTAAGTTTTAAATTAGATACTGGACAAAGAACGACTTTTGTATTTTTCTCTTTGAGAAGTTTTATATCACTATCAGTTAAATAAATAGAGTGTATACAAAATGTATTTCTACCCAATAATCCAAATTTATCAAGCATCTTAATTGGTGTATTCGAATACTTATTCTCAATCAATTCGATTTCTTTTTTTGTTTCAGCAACGTGAACAAAGAGTTTGATCTCTGGATTCGAATTCATAATTGTTTTAATTTCACTAAGGCGTTCTGCATCACAAAGATATAAACTTTGTAAAAAAATTGAAACTGAAACATTTGTATTTTTATATAATTCGCTAATCTTATAAAATTCTTCTATATTATTGTAATAATTTTTTAGTTTGCTGATGTTTACCACAGGAAAAAGACATATAGCACTTAATCCAGACTGATATAATTCCTTCCATCCTCGATTACCAACTATAAATCCTGTTCCATTACGCATACATTCATATACAGTTATCAAACTAGATAATCTATGAATATCAGATTCTTTTTCTTTCCACAGAGAGTTTTCATAAGTATTATGACTTACATTAAGATATTCCCATAAATTCATACCATCACATTTAGTTCGAAATATTGTTTCACCCAGATGTACATGTAAATTATAAAACGATGGCATTACAATATGATTACTTGCATCTATAATTCTCAAATCTTCTGAATCTCTATGATAAGATATTTCTTTCTGAATTAATTGAATTTTATTCTCGTGAATCAAAATATCTGCATTATAAAGTTTTCTTTTAGAGTCTATAGAAAATAAAGTTCCGTTTTTTATCAATATATCTTTAGCCATATTAATCATACTCTTCATATTCAATGATATGACTCTTCTGACAATTACAGTCCTCCTGACAATTGTCTAATAAGGTTTTATACAGTTTTCCAAAGAGTTTATTATTTTCTTCTGAATTGAGCATATCGCAAGAATCCTTATAATAAACATTGCTTACAACTCCAATTGATAAAAAGCAAACATTTAACTCTCTAGCATAATACACAAATGGAGATATCCAATGTCCAACAACATCCGCATGATTATTCCAGAAAAAATCTATTTCAGCCGAACTTTCAAATCCAGGTCCATCTGTACATATGTATGTTCCATTATTAAATATATTTACTTTCTTATAATATTCGCTCTTATATAAATCTTCTAAAACCTTTTTTTTCCAATTTTGACAGAACGGTTTAGTCATATCATATCGAATTTTTATATTCGATCTTGTTTTTTCAATATAACTCTTTGGTCTACAAGTCGTATTATCAATATAATCATCTATGACAAGAATATCTCCAACATTCAAGAGAGGATTAATTCCTCCCACTTTAGAAACCATACCTAGACATTTTACAGAATATTTCTCTATCAAATATGGAATTCCAAAAGGAACAAGCCCTAAATTTTCAATAAAAATTATTTTATCATTTTTAGCTAATGAAATATCACCATATGGAGTTTTTTCACAAACTCTATTTAATTCTAATCCAGAAGCTTTTTCAAAATAATTTAAATATCTTTTGCTTTCTGACAATAACATTAACATTTTTTTACACCTTCTAAATTCATATATATTTTCTCATTTGATTTTAGTTTAGAAAAACTTTTTCCGACCGCAACTGCTGGAATATTTTTTTCGCGAAGCATTACAGATAAATGACATAACATTGACGCATCCTCAAAAATCACTCCAGACACATTTTTCAATATTGGGGCAATACCTAGATATGGTTTTTTTATTGCAATAATTACAGGTTGAGACTTTGCAATATCTGCTATAGTAGTTTGTAAAGATTTATATATATTTTCATTCATTATGTCTGAATCTATAAAATCAACACTTATACCAACTCCAAAAGAATAGTTATTAATTTCTTCAACAATTGACTCTGGAATTACATAAAGGCTTCCATCTATTATTCCTTCAGAAATAATCATCGATTCGCTTTCAGAACAATCTAAATAACTCATATCATCTTTTTCTAGACTTATGTCTGCTGCGTATACTTCATTATTGCATACCCACCATTCAATGGAACCTTTTTGGGAATCTTTATATAAACTACGTGTTTTAGTAGCAATTTGAATAAATAATTCCTCATATTTTGAGAATGATGTATTATCGTTTTTAACTAAATATGTTTTTCCGCTAGGAAATTCTATTTTGTATTTTAAGCTTTCATGGTAATCATTTTTATAAATGAATTTACCGTTACCATCGACTTTATATTTGGCCCCCATCAATTCTCCGGTTTTAAGACCTTTCATTATTCCATCAATAGCTTCTATATAAATAGTATCATTTTCAAGATATCTACTTATAACTGAAATCTCATTAAGAGGAATATCTCTTATCGAAATAACTGTGCCTTTATTTTGAAAGAAATTTTCTATAAATTTTAATGCATTTTCTTTCTTCTCAACTACATCAATAAGAGTCTCATTTATGGCAAATGTAACATATTCGCCATGAAATTCTTCTAAACAAGTTCTCAATTTTTTTTCAAATCTAGCATCATAATTTTCGATAAAATACCATGCCAAATGGTTCACATTACAATTATCGCAACTCCTATAAAAATGTTGCTTTTTACCACACCACCTGGTCATTTTTCTGTTAAGTGCACTATTGCTTTTATTTATCTCATCAAGATTTGAAATTGAACAAATTTTGGGATCTTCGTTATTTTTAACTATGTCTTTCTTAATAGTTGTAATAGGTCTAACTTGAATAATGAATATTTCATTATCACTAATACACCATTCTAAATCTAATTGATTGTTTAAAACTGGAACAAGTTGATTTCTAACATCTATAAATAATTTACATATTTTTTTTACTGCATTGTCATCCAACGAACAAGTTCCATCATTTATATTAACAACAAAATGTAAACCAGTTTCATCTCCATCTGTTAATTGTTCAGAAGTTCTAGATGTCATTTCTACAACTATTTCTTCTTTTCCATCTATCGGATTTGCCGTAAACATTATTCCTGCATAATCAGCATATTTCATCTCTTGAATAATAATTCCCATTTTAATGTCATCAAACGATTTATACTGATTACCAAAATAAAATAATGTTTTTAAACTGAAATTCGAAGCCCAACATCTTTTTAAATATTTTTCTAAATCTTCTATATTTACATCAAGATAGCTTTCATATATTCCTGGAGCACTTTTATTATTCATATCTTCATATATTGAAGATGACCTTACAGCAAAAGGTCCACTCATGTTAAAGTTTTTTAAAGTCTTCTCAATTTCCTCTAAATAACATTTTGGAATACATATTTTATATATATATTCTTTTAATTCTTCTATTCTATTACTTATACTAAGTTTATTATCCCATATTGTTTTCAAATTCTTATATAAAGTTATATTTTCCGGAAGTTCGAGAATATCGAGAAAAAAATCTGATTTTAGAACAATAAATGGAGGCACATTTACTTTATCTTTAATAAGAAATAAATTATAGGCTTTATTTCCCACACAAAATTTTGTTTCTGGTTTATTTTCAATATCATAAATAAATTGGTTCATAATCATTCCTTATATAATTCTTTTCCAAGATTATAAAAATCTTCTGTTGGAACAATTTGCTCTATTTCCTTCTGAACCAACCTTACAACTTCATTTAAATCATTTTTTTCTGTATCAATAATAGACCAGTTATATAATCCTGCGAGAGTTTCATAGCAATTCATAACGTTTTCAACATATTTTTTTTCTTTCTGATATGATAATTGCTCTTTTTTTTGAAATCTTCTATAAAATTCATCAATACTTATTTTCAGATAAATAACCTTATCTGGTAATAAGATGTCAGCATAAAATTTTGATAAATAATCCAATGAATAATTTTCTTTTCCTATATGGTAGGCATATAGAGAAAAAATATATCTGTGAAAAATTATATTTTTATTATTACGAAGAAGTGGAATTATCTCTTTTTTTTCTTCTTCCTTGCGTAAATCATGAGTTATGATTAGTTCTTCAGCATCTGAAATCTTCTCCCCTGGTTGATCTAAATATGCAGCTGCAATCCGCTGGTTTTCATACCATGCTTTTGGAGGATGTTTCATTTGTATATAATCAGTATAGATTTTATCTTTCTTTACTAATTCATTGATTACTGATGTTTTCCCTGAACCATCAATACCACAAAGAACTATTAACTTACCACGGCTCATGAATAATCTCCTAACATTTTGTATTATTTTTTTGTAATTCTATCAGCATTTCCTTAGTAAGCAGCTGTTCATTTATATCAAAACTTTTATCTCTATGCATAATACAACCAAGAACCTTGCCCTCACTTGTTATACCTAAAATATTTTGACCAGCCCTGCAGTATTCTTCATTACAAGCACATATTCGCTTTGTATTAATAATCATACCTTGATTACGATGGCGATTTATTATTTCCATAACTTTGTCTTTTTCAAAATCTGATAAAGCTATTTTCTCTGTCTCCACCTTATCTTTTGCAACATCGACAATTACTGCTAAAAAACTTATTGAATGAACACCAAGCTCTTCGGCTTTATTTATTATCTCTTCTATTTCAGAAAAATTACTTTTAGTTAAAACTGTAGTTAAATGAACTTCTAGGCCACTATTTTTGCAATGAATTATTCCAGAAATAGCTTTTTCTAAACCATTCTTTGTTCCTCTTAGATAATCATAAACTTCAGGATTCACAGTATCTAAAGAAATCGAAATTTCAGATAAATAATTCGCTAGAGTTTTTGCTTTTTGTTCGTCAATAAGTGTTCCATTACTACATAAATCACAATCTATATGTTTAGTTTTAAACCATTCTAAAATTTCAAAAATGTTCCTATGTAACAGAGGTTCTCCTCCTGTTAATATTACATCATGAATTTTAATATCTCGTAAATTATTTATGATTTTTGAAATTGAAGCTATCGACATTGTCTTTCTGTCTTTTGCATGACAAAATATACAATGCTGATTACAACAATCTGTGATTTCTAGTAGTATTCGATATCCATCATTATGTCGATTTCGAAAACAACAAATACTATCGTAACTTTGCATAAACCCCTCAACTAAGCTTTAAAGAAAAGTGTTGGAAGATAATCTTTATGCACAGAATTAAATTCCAAATTGTTAGGATTTATCCTTACTGAAAAATCTGGATAATAATTTTCAGATCTAAATGGACAATAAGGATCTGGTTCATTAAATGTCTGATACCAAAGATACCTTCGATCCATTACACCGCCTCTACACTTGGCTGCATTTTTGCAAGCTTTGCATTTCTCTGGAATTTGGAAATCCATTCCCATTTCATCAGAATCAATATCTTTTAGTAAAGCATCTTTTATGTTTCTCTGACGGAATTCTTTTGTAATCAAATAAGTCGAAGGAGTAATATCTCCATTTGAAAGAATACGTATACTCTTTAATCCTGACGGATCACTTACGGCTTCTCTATTTGTTAAAATACTTGAGAATAACGGATCTCCTAAATATAAAATCTGATGATTCTCATCAATCCATTTTAATGCGTTAAGTAAAGTATCGTATTTAGCAACAAAAGAACGAATCCTTTCATCTTTGATATTCATTGGTCGGAAAATATTTGTTCTTAATTTACAATCAGCCTCTGCAGCAATATCAAATATACCTTCAAGATTTTCAATTTTCAGAACATCATTTATTCCAATAAAAACCAATGTAGCTTCTATAGGTTTATCCTTACAATAATTAAGCATGTTTTTTGCATTATCGAAAGCACCTTTTAGACCTCGCAACTCGTCATGCTTTTCAGCAATGCAATAATCTAAGGAAACATCTATTTCGGCAATTCCATCATTCACAATTTTTTCAAAACGTGAATTTTCCATCATCTTCTTATAAAGAGTACCATTTGTCGTAATTGCTTGTTTTATATGTGGATAATTCTTTGCAACGTATTCAACAAAATCATACCAATCACTCAACAATGAATTTTCACCAGTACCATAATTGATTGAATCCAATTGTTCATAGTTTCTATCTACGAACAACTTCCAATCTTTAATACCGACATCCTTATTTCTGATTTCATTACGAACATCAGCACTATAACAAAACTTACAGCTCATATTACAAGCCGAAACAATTCCCCATCCAGCATCTACGTGATTCACTTTTTTTACTCCTTATTTATATATTTATTTTTCTTTCTTAATATGAACAAAATAATGTATCCCTTTTGCAGGATTTCCATTACGAATAAAATGTTGAATTTTATTCATTGAAATAATCTTGAATGGATAAGTTAATTCCCAAATATCTTTCTCATCTACATATGCATGCGGAATTCCTTTTTCAAACCCTTCACTACTAATCATTGTATATCCATCAATTGATTTATCTTTATCAAAATTTGGATTTTCTTTTGAATTAAAAGTTAAATATGCTTCTCCCCCATCTTTCAATAGTCTATAAATTTCTGATAATACTTTTTTCATTCCATTAAAATCGGTATGATAAATTGTATGAAAACAAATTATTCCATCAAAACTTTCATCTTCAAATGGAATGCTTATCATATCTGCTACTTTAGCATTTACCTCTAGCCCAAGTTCTTTAGCAGTTTGTTTTACATATTCAATGCCAGATTCAGAGAGATCAATTGCAGATGATGACAGTCCATTTTTAGCAAAGAAAAAAGCATGACGTCCTTTTCCTGTTCCTAAATCTAAGATAGACTTGAACTTCTGACACCAATTGATTGCTACTGGTAAAAATTCTTCAGAAATTAGATTCCAGGAATCAGATGTTACATCCGTCCAATCCCAACCTTTGTGTTCAACACTCATTATCAAACCCCCTTAATTTTGACTTAATAAATTTATAATTTTTAATGAAAGCTCTTTATTTAGCACAAATAACTCTTTTATATAACTTTCTATTCTAGCTTCATCAAACAGCTTATACATTTTCATCTTTAAAATTGAATTTCTAAGAATACAAGTTTTTGTAACTTCTTCTTCACAAAGTTTTATTAGAGTAGAATAAACTTCTTCATTAATTTCTTTGCGTACAAATAAATATTCTATTCTATCTCTGTTAATAACCGCTCGTTCATATAAGACATGAGATATTCTGATATCACGAATTAAATATTGTATATTTTCTTTTTTTGCTAAAAATTCAATACAATTAATTCCCTTTTTGGAATGTAAAAAGTCATATCGCGAATGATATTCTATATTTTCTTCAGGATATAAATATTCTTCAAATTTCTTTTTAATTTTTTCTTTAGTAAAACGTATTGTTTCATATCCAGGATTGTAATTTAAAATGCTTAAAGCACGATTTTTTATCTGATTTCTTTTTGAATTAAAATCTTTAAATGATATACTTCCTTTTTTTATTACTCCATGATCATAATATAAAAGTAATAAAATCTGATTATCTTCATCTACGCCATATATTAAATCTTCATGAAAATAAGAACCATTATCATCATTTTTTTGACAAGAAATATTGTCATTTATAAGCATTAATATATATCTTCTTAATGAAAGTTCAACTTTTATATAATCTAAAGTTGTTAAGCCTAATTCTGCTATTTCTTTTTCACCTATTATTGTTACATCGATAAAATAATCAGAGGCAACCACTGCAAAATTTTTAATTGGAAAATATATAAAATCCAATCTTGCCTTTCCATATTCATAAAATTCGAGATTTATATAATTCAAGAATAAATTTTCATAATAAACATTATTACCAAGACAAACGGCAAAACCGATAGTTTTATATGACTTTTCTTCATTTAGTTTCTCAATCAAAAATTCACTTGAAGAATAATTATCACTTTCTATATATCCAAATAGAGAATTATTTCTTAAAACTATTTTTAATATAGCTGCCTTATTATGTGGATTATATATATTATCTGCTTGATATTGTTGAAGTGATGTGTATATTCCATCCTTCGCGAAATACCCTAAAGATGGGCCTAAATCAAGCCCCCCTAGATTTTCATTATAGTTCTCCAAATAATCTTCTGATAACTCAGAAATAAATAATTTAATAGTCGCATAAGGGCTAGAATACAAAAAATAATCAATTTTTATCTCTACTTCATCCATATTTGAATTAATCTTTCTAAAGAATATGGAATTCATTTCAGTATTCCACTTATTGGCATAAAAGATCAGGTTATTTAATTCTCTTTTGAATTGAAGTTGACTATTTTTAATTGTATAATTTTGTTCCGCAAAGTTATTTACATAAAGCAAAGCGACAGCTTCATCTACATTTGCTTTTTTTTCAGAAGATGTTTCTATACAATTAAAATACCCATGATGAGCATACGACCTGATAGCAGGATTATAATTAACAGGTAACTCTATTTTTTCAGGTCGAGAAATTACACTGTCCATCGCATTCTTCATTCTTTCTAACCTTCAATAACTTTTTTATTCTAAAAAATTAAGATTCAATAAAATATATATCCTTAATCTCTTGCTGTAATTCTGGTTCATAACTATCAAAACTAATTTGTGTATTTAAACCAAAATTCTGTTCATAAAAACTTCGTACCAATGAAATCTCATTCTTGTTAGTTCTTTTACAAGTAAAAGAAACTAATATGTTTTCTGGAGAAAATGCATCAACACACAAACTTAAATTTGTCAATACTTTATTAAAATCCCCTCCTATTCTTGTCTTCCTATAAGTATCTTCCGTAACAGCATCCATAGAAAACACAAAAGAAAACTTTATTCCCTTTTCTTTTGAAATAGATTTTAATAAATTGATACTTTCTTTATTTAAACAATTTCCATTAGTTACTGCTTCAATTTCTTTGGTATCATTAATTGAAAGAGAACTTAGATAATTTAGTGTTTCTTTTAAATAAAAAAATGGTTCACCTTTGTTAGTTAATACTATTTTATTAAGGTTATGGCCTTTTAAACCATATAAAACATGAAAATACAAGTCTTTCTTCTTCTGTGAATCATAGTGACACCCGTCATACCAGCAATTGTAACATTTTAAATTACACGCGAGAGAAAGCCCAACAATAATAGTATGTATTTTATTATTATCTACTAACATACATTTAGAATTATTACAGATAGGGTGACCTGAAATTAATGTTTCTCTAGGAAAACTTAATAATGGTAATTCATGAATATATTCAACAATATCTTGTTTGCATATTAAATCATTGTAACCTATATGCCATTCTGGTTCTAAAAGACAACATCTTGATAATTGAATTACATCCTCTAAATAACACTTTTTTCCTGAGCTAAAGCCATATTTATATGTTAATTCCATTACCTCGTTATATTCACAAGACATTGAATTACTCCATTACGTGAATTATTTATTATGATGAAATGTTTTTAGCTAGACCTAGTTAATAAATAATTTCTTTTTTAAATTTATTTTTATTATTAATAATAACGATAACACAGATTTTTCAGATGTAAATAAGCGAAAAGCTGATTTATGACATATGTCATAGTTTTTTTTTGTAATTTATGACATATGTCATCGATTTTTCGATTAAAATATGACGACCGAGTTCAGTTTCCTTTATTTACTTATAATGTCATAAAAAATATTTAAAAATTCTTCTTTAAAAATGACAGATGTCATAGTATAATTAATGCAAACTAAAAAGTTAGGAGCAAAAAAATGACAAATCTGGCAATTAAATGCGAGGAACTTGAAGTTCCTGAATGGGATTATTTCGTTTCTGAAATCCAGACAATTTACCGCCTTACAGATGAAGAAACAGATAAGTTTTCTAATAGCACTACAGCAAAAATTATCGCTGCTATACCTTTTGTAGCAGGATGTTACCGCCCTGAAGTTACCGCTATTGCACATCTTTCTTTGTACATGAATGAGATTAAGGGATTCCAGAAATATTATGCATGCAATCCTTTAGATGACTGCGATTTATTTGAGCGACTAGAACCTATTTCTCATTTCCGTGGCGGTGACAAGAAAATAATCGAATGTGGAATGAATACTCTGGCCTATATAATGATTGAAGGGTATCATAAATCAGAAAAATTTGATGCAGCGCATGGTAATTATAACCCTTTTGTTTCAGGAAACTGGAATTATAAGAGTCTTAAAAACATGCTAAGTAAAAAGGTTTTTGTTGATTTTAATCCTTTTATTATTATCTTACCATCGATTGGTGGTGGTTACTGGTAATAACAATGACAATTATATACTCGAAAAAATTCATTAAAGCCGTCTCAATTTTTTCAATCGTAGCTGCAACCCTTTTAACTGCACGAACAGGAATGCGTATTTTTGATATTATTGTTAATTATTCAGATTATACAGTTTTATCAAAACTACAGTTTTTCAAGTTTATTAGCATAATAGTAAATAATCTGATTTTTATAGGTATTTTTATTTTTTTGATTTTTAAACCTCAAAGATTTATTCTACTTGGAGTGATTGCCTTATTTATTTCTATAGATAATCTCATAAGTAATGTCCAATCTCCTTATATGGGAATACCTATGTATACGCTAAGTATTGCAACATTTGCAGTACGAGGTTTCTTCTCAAAAAAAACAAAATTAAAAATCTCTTTCTTTACTGCAATTTATATTATCAGCTTAATACTTCCTGTTCTTTTTGATGATGATTTTATCGAACATATGATTACAAAAATAGCCATTTCATTTGTCACTCTTATTGCTCTTTTCTTTTTTACAGAATATGCAATGCAAAAAGGAACAAAACAGGCTACAAAAGATAAAGTCTTAAATTTAGCAGCATTTAAAGGACTCGACCGCAGCGATATGTATCTTTTGCAGCAGGTTCTTGATAACGTAAAATATAAGGAAATTGCACAGAAAATTCATGGCAGTGAGGGAGCCCTTCGCAATAAACTCAGTAAAATTTATAAAGTTCTTGAAGTGGGCGACCGCACTGGTTTTCTAACTATTTATTCCGGCTACGAATTAATTTATGAACCGGAATTAATAGACTCACTTATAAACCAATCTTAGTTCCTGTTCCAACAAATTGTATTTTGTAAATGGCTTAAGGGCATTGAAACCTATGTAAGAATTTATTGTAATGATATCTTTATCCAGGATCTATACAAAGCAAACCATAATCTTTAAAGAAACCACCTGACGCTTATGAATATTATGTATATTCATAAGCATCCAAATCAGATATTATTGAATTAATTTCTTCCATATCGATATACACTACTTTTTCTTTTGTATTTGAAATAACAGAAAGAACAAAAGATTTATAAAACAAGGTATTCATGGAAAAATTAAAGTCAAATATATTTACATCTCTTATCTTCGCAGAAAGTCCTGTCCCTTTATATTTACAAAAACTTTCTTTAAGTGTCCATAATTTTGTAAAACCATTTGAATCCATGCTAATTTGTTTTATTTCATCACTGCAAAAAAAACGCTCTGCTACAGATTCATCAAAATTTACATATTCCTGTACATCAACACCAATATTTGACGTACTAATTCCACAGGCGACAGCATTCTTACAATGGGAAAAACTTATAAATAAGTTTGGAAAACCATCGAGATAAGGTTTACCATTTTCATGTTTATAAACTTCTATTTTATTCCTTATACCAAATTCCCTGAATAATCCGACACGAAGTAATATAAAAACTATAATTGATAATTTTCTATCAATTTGAAATTTATATTTTTTTGAGTATTTTCTTCTTATTTCTGATACATACTTTTCATAGTTTATTAAATATGTATCAGAAATTTTATCCAGATCTGAAAAGAAATAGACCATAATTATTTATTAAAAACTTCTTCTAATGTTTTATAAATTTCATCTAGTTTATTCTTTTCAACAGTAATAACATTTGTCATCTGCTCTATTATCTGATCCATTAATTCTTGATTCTTTGTAATTGAAAAACGTATTACTCTATTACGAATAACCTGGTATTCACTAATAATATAATCATATAGTTCAATATACTGATTTAATAAATCAGTATTACATTCTTGTGCTAATAATTCAAATCTTGCTTTCATAAGAACTTTTTGTTCATATAATCCCTGCAATGCCCGAACATCATCGTCTTTTCCAGAAGCAACATCATTTATTAAATACTTCAAAATTATATCATGAATTACGAATCCACTTTCAAATTTAGTTGGAATAAAAATTTCAAACATATCTCGCTTTATGCTATTTTTATATTCAAAAAATTGTGTCAAAATTTCATTTTTATCTAATGCAAGATTAAGTTCTTTATTTACTGGAGTTAGTAAATGTACATTTGTGTAATATTCTGTACCACCAATATTCGGATGATCCAAAGTATTATAACCATCTTTTATTTCTTCATATGAACAAATAAACTTTTGATATTTTCTCTGTAAATTATCAGCACATAAAAAACTTTGTGTCTCATCGTCATATCCATATAAAAATATTTCATGGACAAAATTATAATTTTTATAGAATGGATGTTTTGGATTATAAAAGCTATTTATATACAAAAAGATATATTTTCCCTTATTCAAATACTCCTTCATTTTATCTACGAAATCACAATTGTTTTCTCCAAAAGCTTCCTGCTTTATTTCCTCATGTTTTATCAATGGACATTCATCTATAATACTTTTATACGTTTTAAAGAAAATAATATTATTGGATTTTAAGTAATTAATCTGTGTAAGATAATTACACATCCATATTTTCATATCTCTATTCATTGGTGTTATTGCAAATATATCTCCATAAATAGGAAATACATTTATAAATGGTTTATGTAAATCTAATTCTATCTTCATTTTATGCATTCTCCTCTAATAAATCACATACAATATCTTTTAATTCACGATTAGTTATATTTATATCTTGAATTTCATTCATATAGTCTTCCATTAGTACTTTAATAACAGATAATAAACTTTCATTTTCAATCAAAATCTTATAATCATTATTATTTTCATCATAAGTTATACAATCATTTCCAAGCTTCTTTTTCAAAAGACTTAAAAAATTGATATCTGAATGATTCATTCTAATAGAGAAAATTTTATCTGTCCGATATTTTTCGTAGAATTCATTTAAAAATCCGTTAAATACTAAATTGCCATGCTCAATAATTATTAACTTGTTACATACTTCACTAATATCATCAAAATTATGACTAGTAATAATTATTGTTGCTCCATATTTCTTATTATATAATTTCAAGAAATCGCGAATATTATTTTGTGAAATAATATCAAGTCCAATTGTTGGTTCATCAAGAAAAACTACTTTTGGCCTATGAATTAATGAAGCTATTAATTCCATTTTCATTCGTTCACCCAACGATAATCGTCTAACTTGTATATGTAACAATTCACTTACATGTAAAGTTTCTACCATTTCAGCAAATAAAGCATCATAATCTTCATCGGAAACTTCATATATAGACTTGTTTAATTCAATTGAGTCGATTGCAGGTAAATCCCACATCAATTGACTTTTATTTCCCATAACAATTCCAATTTGTTTCAAAAATTCTGATTTCTTATCATATGGATTATAACCAAGAACAGAAACACTTCCTTTTGTTGGATTCAAAATACCAGATAAAATTTTCATTGTTGTGGTTTTACCTGCTCCATTTAATCCAACATAACCAGTTATGGAGCCTTCTTCGATATCCAAACTGATATTATTCAATGCTGTTTTATGTAATTTTTTACGTAAAAAGAAATTTTTTAAAGATCCTTTAATTCCTTTTTCTTTCTCATAATACTCATATATCATGCTTAAATTTTTTATATTTATTACATTTTTCATATATAACTCCTAGATTTATTAACTTGACGCACTTACATATTTTCGTAATCCAAATTTAAAAATCAAGTTTGAAATTTGATAAAATATAACCATTATTATGAAAGATAAAACAACCTTTTTTAAGGATATTGAATTTGTAATTGCTAATACAGGAAAGTTAAATGCAACAGCCAATGGAATAATGTATGTAAATATTTTTTGAACAATTAACGGATATACAGAAATTGGTTTATTTCCTATATTATATAACTGAAAAAATATTTTCATACCAACATCAATTTTAATAGACCAGAATGAAATACACATGATAGAAAAGAAAATACTATAAAGAATAATAACAGCATTTACAAAAACAATTACACTATAGATAATTCCTTTAAATGTAATGGGTATTTTATAATGGATGATACAAAATATTAGAAGAATGATTTCAATAATAAAATTCGGTAACTGTGATACAGTTGAATTTGATAATGAAATTAATAATCTATTATTTATTGGTTTTAATATAATATGATCTAATTTTCCTTCATTTATCAGTGATGGTAGTTGATACAATCCTCCGACAAACAACAATGTTATTACACAATCCAATAAAGCTGAAATTAGCACTAATATGATTGATTGTTCTTTTGTCCATCCACCAATGGTTTCAACATTTTGATATATTACAAGGAAAAACAAATAGTTACTAAGTACTATTGTTAATTCAAAAGTACCTCGCAATATAAAATCTGCTTTATACTCCATTTGTTGCATTAAGTTACTAGTAAATAATTTTACATAGATTTTGAAAAATCTATTAATATTTTTCATAAAACCACCTAATAGATAATTCCCATATAACGATCACCCTTATCTGGGAAAACAGTAACAACATTTATTGGTTTATCAAATTCTTTTCCTGCAAAATATTTTTTGATTGCAGCATATAACGAGCCAGAAGAGCCACCTGCAAGAATTAAGTCTTCTTCAATTAATTTATTGCAACACTCAATTGATTCCTTTTCATTTACTATTACTACTTCATCTATTTTTGCATATTTTAAGATATCAGGAACCTGACTCGAACCGATACCTGGGATATTTCTTTTTTTAGGTTTCTGACCAAAAATAATAGAGCCCTCAACATCTACCGCAATTATTTTAATATTTGGATTTTCATCTTTTAATCTAGTAGATATACCAGAAATTGTTCCTCCAGAACTTACTGCAATAAAAGCATAATCAATTTTATTAAGTTCATGAACAATTTCTTCTGCAACAGTATGATAATATGCATCCTTCATGTAAACGTTAGTATATTGATTAATCCAATATGAATTTTCATGCGTTGCAACATATTCTTTTACAATTTTAATTCTTTCTAATAAATAGCCACCACATTCATCCATTTTATCTGCTACAATTATATTCTTACATAGTTTAGATAATATCTTATAATTACATTCCGTTGTTTTAGGATCAATAACACAAACGAAATTCATATTTTTATTTTTTAAATAACTTGCTAAAGCAATACCAAAATTTCCTGATGATGATTCAACTATTGTAGTATCTGGTTTAATTATTTTTTCTTTCAATAATTTTTCTATAACATACGCGGCAGAACGATCCTTTATGCTTCCAGATGGATTACTTCCCTCTAGTTTTGCATAAACATTAATATTTTTATTCTGAAAACTATTTATCCTTACTAACTGTGTATTTCCTATTCTTTCATTATATGTATTAATTAACATAACCAATCCTTTCCTTTAAGCATTTTTTATTAATTCAATAAAATTTTTGATCGAAACAATCGAATCAAAATCTTTAATAATGTATTCATCAATATGAATCTTAAATTCTTCTTCAATAAAAATAAGAATTTTTGTAAAACCAAATGAATTTAAACCAAACTGGGTTAAATCCGTCTCTAGATCGACTGTCTCTAAATCGATATTCAAATCACCATTTTCTGAAATAATCTTTCTTACTTTTTCTTCTATTAAATCCATCTTATAAATCCTTTCCTATATTTTTAGCCCGTGCAGTATCATAAATGTATCTTCCAATACACATATCAAATACAGCCATTCCCATAGGATTAAACATTATCAATTTATCTGTATCTATTTTTTCAATCTCATTTTTTAGAATATATTCATCAATACTAATAGTTTTATCTTTAGTCAGATTCTTATATTTATAAAAGTTTTCTATATCAGTATTTTCTCTACATACTTCGTCCCAATCATCTACAATAATTGTTGCATTATCCAAATACTGATAAAAATCTACTGTGTAATCTCTTAATGAAACATTCATCAACAAAGCTCCCTTTTTAGGTTTTTTATTAATATATGGAGCATCTGATACAGTACAAGTAAAAACTATATCTGAATTTAAGAACGCATCTTCCCACTTACTAACTAATTTTATTTTTTTATTATTTTTTATAACTTGATCTTCAGACATATCACGTAAATCAAATACACGATATTCTGTTACACTTTCTCCTAAGATAGTTTTTAACATTTCGAAATGCGCTTTTCCGATAGGTCCCCATCCCATTATACCAATTTGTAAATTCGATAAGTTTCTATTTTTTTTATAATTTGATATGATTGAACCGGAAACAGAAGCTGTTCTTAAAATACTTAAATATGGAGAATTAATAATTGAAATTGGAACGCCTGTTTCAGTATCATTTAATACTACAACACTATTAGCTCTTCTAATATTCTTTTTAATATTATCAGGAAAACTAGCTATCCATTTAATTCCTGAAATATTAATATCACCTCCAACATAAGAAGGCATAGCAATAATTCTATTCTTTGGATTTCCAAATCGTAAATAAGGCTTTAAAGGTTGAGCAAAATCTTTCTCATTAATAAGCTTTAAACCTTTTTCTATATAACTAATAGAATCCACAAAATTTAAATTTAATTCACTTAATTCATTATCACCTAAATATAACATTCCATTACTTCCTTTACTTTATTCCAGTTTTTATAATTTTCTAATTCCAATTCTTGAATTTCAGTTAGTTTTTGTTTTAGTTTTTCTGTATATTTCCATTCTTTCATATAAAGGCTTTTTTCTAAAAGAAAACCAACATTTACCCACAAATCAGCCAAATTTGAAATATTATTTTTTAATTCCTCTACTTCTTCTTTGTCTGACTCTGAAAATGAAATATCTTGTAAGCATTTTTCCAAATATCTAATACTTGTTTTTTTCTCAAGAGAAATAGAACATAAATCTTTTATTGTGAATCCCTTTGTATCTTTTTTATTGTCCAAATAATAAAACAAATCACTAATAAAAAGATTTAATACATTCAATGTATTATTTTTTTCGTTACAAATTGTACTTAGATCATCAAAAAAAACTTTTTTGAAATCAGATTTCTCATTTTCTATTTTTACTACTTCATATGTTTTTGTATTAGAATTCATGTCCAAATGATATTTGAAACAATGTTCTAAATCAGAAAGCTTAATCTTAAAAAAAGGATTTACAGCAGCTTCGACACAGTTAAATTCTTCTTTATCAAAATCATAATCGGTTATTAAAATAGAATGAAATCCACTTTTTTTTCCATATTGTACCTTTGTTGGTGTAAACATTAAGTTATATTCACAAATTACAGGTATACCTTTATTTAATTGTTGGATAATAAAATCCTTAAAATCATTAAAATTATTATGCTCTTTATATAGAATTTTCACCCCATATAATTTAAGTAATCTATCTGGTAAATATCCAGATAGATTATTTTCTCCAGAATTAAATACTTCTTTATGAAATTTTTTATCGATTCCAAATGAAATATTTAATTCAGAATCTAAATTCTCAATTAAACCATTTTTTTCATAAAAAAAAGAATTATTTAAATATAAATAATCTAATCCATCAATTTTGTTATCAGCTAGCAATACAGCCTCAAACAGTGGATACGAACAAATTGGAAAAAATGGATATATATCATTTTTATCAATTTGAATCATATAATCCTCCTTTGCTTCAACTTTTTTTATCATTAATTTTTGAAACAGTTTCTTCAACAACATGTTTCAGACTTAATTCCTCAATAAAATCTGCAACATCTAATTCAACATCAAATTGATCATCAATTGCAGAAAGTAATAAAACTAGTTTTAATGAATTCCCCCCTAAATCATAAAAATCAGTTTCAAAATCAACATTATCAAGTTCCAGGATATCAATCCAAAGTTTTTTTATACATTCTTCAATAATCTTTTCTTCCAATACACTAACCTCCAAAAGCTGAATACTTCGCTAAGCCCTTTTTCCACATTATTCGTGAAAAAATAAATAAAATTAAAATCCATAAAAAACCAACTAAAGACTGCATTACCATTTCCTTTTGCTCATATCTACCCTGTAAAATTCCAACAGGATAAAAAGCAAGATATTGGAATGGAGAATACTGTAAAATCTTGAATATTGGCTTTGGTAAAATTGATAATGGAAAAACCTGCCCACTGACAATATTTTTAAGAATATCTAAGGTCATAAACAGGCTAGTTATACTATGCATAAAAAAAGCACACGTACTTAATGAAAATAAAATAAGAAATTGAATTAAATATCCTAGTACTAATGCAATCACAAAAAAAATAACTATTGAATAATTGAATTCCAGAGTAATGCTTGATCTAAGTATAACACCCAATACAATTAAAGGTATTATGCCAACAAATATAAAGATTACATTTTCTGGTAAAGAATAAATAAATTTGTATTTCATAAAATCGTATGGACGAACTAGAAATTGATTAATAGAACCATACTTAATACTATCTGCAACACCATGGTAGTCATAGCCTGCTTTTAGAAGATTTGAAACAATTAACATAATGAAATAATAAGTAATCATTTCATTATTCGTATAACCAAAAGCATTATATGATCTTTCTCTATACACTGTATTCCAAACTGCCATTGATGCAAGTGTTGGTATAAATGAATAAAGTAACCACATAAAACTATTCAATCTATATTCAAATCTATTTAAAACAGATACTTCAAATATTTTTAAGAATTTGCTCATATATTACTTTCCCTCTTTAGAATTTTTAGAGTTTGTAATTCAATGATTCTTAACTCTTCAAGAATAGATATGAAAATATCGCTTTCGATTTCTTTCCCAAGCATAAGTTGCATTAAACGAATATTTAATTCTTTCCATTTCCTATCTGCTTCATAAAGATAATCAACGGCTTCTAGTATCGATAAATTATTTTCATAATTTCTAAGTAGTAGGATTGCTAAAGAATAACGACAATTACCTATATTTTTGATTTTCAAAGTAAGTTTATTTAATTCTGGATTCAGATTTTCGGAAAGCATTTCTTTAATTCGACAAAGATCTGCAAATTCTTTTTGCAATCTTGCATAGTTGTCGTTTATCATTTCTTCACTATTATTGAACCCTTTACTTATAAAAGGAATAAAAGACTCATTCTTTTCTGTAAAGTCTTTTATTCCTTTTAATGTACAAATACTTTTTATTCCTTGTACTAAATTTTGATGAGAAAGATAAAACTCTTTTACTTCACTCTCAAAAGGATCAAAACATAAATATTCATTTCGCTCATCAGAAAATCCACTAATTATAAATGAATGAAGTAAATGCTCCTTTTGATATGCTTTATTCCAGGAACAATAAAATCTATCAATATTTACAATGCAATCGTTTTTTTTGTTTAACTCTTCCTTTAAGCTTTTTAAATCAGAATCAATTAATACCTTTTCTAAATATAAACCGCAAAACTCTTTGAAGAATTTATCAAAATCTTCAGATTCAATAATTTGTAAATTATCATATAAGTATTTACAATCATTCTTCAGATTAAAACCCCAATACAAACATGTAATTACAAATATATCTCTATTAAACGTTTTTTTACTTAAGAAATATAAAGCTGATTGAAAACAATCTAATCCTTCTTTATATTTTTCTAATATTTTTTTAACTTTATTTTGTTCCATTTCTATATACCGAACTTTTATATTTTTTCTTCTATTAATTTAGCCACTTCCTGTACAGAAGCTATTCCGCCATATAAATCAGAAATTTCCAAATCATAATCTAATTCATCTGATATTTCTGCACAAAGCATAACAGCAGATAAAGAATGACCTCCAATAGTAAAAAAGTTATCTGAATTAGAAAAATCATCTTTTTTCAAAACAATTTCAAAGATACCTCTAATTGTTTTTTCCATTTCTGTCATTTCTGGAATATCACATTTGGTTGTAGTCTTTTGTTGACTACTACTCATATCATAAATGGCTTTCAATTCATTAAATTTTATTTTCCCGTTTCCTGTTTTCGGAATACTATCAACGCGAATAAAACTTACTGGTAACATATAATTTGGATATTTCTTCTCGAGTATCTCTCGTAAATCCTTTGATTTATCTTCATCATGTGATGTATACAATACTGAATACTCATATGTATTGTCATTTTCATAATACACACATGCAACAGCATCAATATTTTTACACTGCTTTAATTCGGATTCTATTTCAGCCATATTTATACGATATCCACGGCATTTAATAGTTCGATCTTTTCTACCAATAAAAGTAAATTTTCCATCACCATTAATGAAAGCTACATCTCCAGGAAAATAGCATTTTTCATTATTAAGTTTTGTAGTAAATCTATTCCCTATATAACCATTGGATACACATTTACCAAATACTGCTACATTTCCTTCAACTCCAAATGGCTGCTCCTGAAGATTTTCATTCAATACTTTTATGCAGCATCCTTTAATTACTTTCTCTTCAGCAACAAGTCCTTCTTTATTTATTTGTTGAATTAAAATTGTAGAAGAAGTTTCTGTTGTTCCATATGTATTATATAATGTTGCAGTAGGGAAATATTCGTAAAAAGTCTTAACCAAATCTTTGTCCAATTTATCACTACCAGAAAAAACCATTCTCAATGAATTAAGTGATACATTTTCTCTATCAAGAGCATGTATAATTACTCTTAAAAGAGAAGGAGAAAGAGTTATATATGAAACATTATTTTGTTTCAAAGTATTGATTAATACACTTTCATTTAATACTTCTAATTTATCTAACATTACTGTAGTAACTTTAGTATATAAACCTACAAAGAATTCAAATAAATGAGTTACTAAGGTAAAAGGTCTTAGACTTCCAATAATATCATCATGCTTTAATGGATAATCTTCTATCTGAGCAAAAATTCTGTTATATACGCTATCTCTTCGTATTTCTACATACTTTTCTTTTCCGCTAGAACCAGATGTCAGAATAATGCAAGCTATATTTTCATTACTTTCCTTTGCTTTATTTGTTTTGTATACAAAATAATTATTATACTTTCCAATCCGTTCATATTGTTCATCAATAAGACTTTCTGTTGAAAAAATATAATTAATGCTTATATCATCAACAATTTCATTAATTGAATCTTTAGGCCTTGTTATATCACAAGGCAAGTATGCAACCTTATTTTGATAAAACGAATAAAGAAGTATTAAATAGTCGATATCTTTTTTTCCATAAATTATGACTCTGTCTTTACTATTTATTCCATATTTCACAAATTCTTTAGAGACATTTTTTATAGATGCATATAATTCTCCAAACGAAATAGAACTATCTAGTGTTTTATATGCTATTTTCTCTTTATTGGATTCCAAGTCATGCTCAATCCATTTTAACAGATCATTTTCGCACTGAATTTTAAAAGATTCTTCACGTCTATCCAAATCTTTGATATAAAAATAATACTTTTCATCAATAACATTTGTATCTTTTATTAAATCTTTTCCAGCATCCAAAATCTTCTTAACAATTAATTCATAACTTTTTAAATAATTAGTTATAGTTTCATCCTTGAACAAATCTGTCAAATAAGATAATTTCACAAATACCTTTCCATCTTGTTCATTACCATACATTGCCAAATCATATTTTTTATAACCAATATCTATTTCTTCAAAATTTACCGTAATGCTTGAATCAACAGGGAAATCAATTTTTGGGAAATTAATCATATCAAACATTACCTGGAATACAGGGGTATAACTCGTATTTCGTTTTATTCCCAAATCCTCTACAATCCATGGGAAAGGATATCTAGAATTATCAATTGCTGAATTTACTATAGATTTTGTTTTATGAATCAAATCATCAAGAGTATCAGTTCCGTTAATATTAAATCTTAACGGAAGCATATTTAGGAAATCTCCATATAAATTCTCAGTTTGTTCAGAATTTCTACAACCATATGGAGTTCCAATCATAACTTCATCTTGATTACTATATTTTGACAATAAAACGTAATATGCTGATAGCAAGAAAACAAACAAAGTAATGTTATTATTCTTACAGAAATCTTTTATTCTTTTTGATAAGTCTACATCAAAGGTAATTCCTTGAGATCTTCCTTTATAAGTTGGAATTTGAGGCCTTGGGAAATCATAAGAAACATCTAATACCGGCAATTCTCCTGACAAATTCTCTTTCCAGAATTTTCCTTCTTTTTCAAGTTTAACTCTTGTTATATTTTTTCTTTGCCACTCTGCATAATCATGAAATTGTAATACTTTCTTCTTTTCAATAGATATTAAATCTATCTGTCTATATACTTCTATAAACTCCTTTATAAACTGTCGCATTGCCCAAGCATCCATTATAATTTCATGCATTGTTATAACTACAGTTATCTGATTCTCAGAAAGTTTGAATATTTTTATTCTAATAACACTATCATTTTCAATATCAAATGCTTGCTGTGCATCTTTATAAGCAACATCTTTCATTTCAGATTCAGCAGATTCAAAATCAAGCTTGGATAAATCAATATATTCATAATTTGAAAAACTATATGGTTCAATAAATTGTTTTACTTCATAATCGACTTCAACAAAGCGAGTTCTCAAAACATCATTATTACATATTAAATAATTAATTGTTTTATTAATTTTTTCATAGTTTGCATTTCCAAATATATTCAGCAATCCTTGAAATGTATAAAATGGAACATTCTTTGATAATTTCCATAAGAACCATTGTCCACATTGTCCATAACTTGCAGCAAAATAATTCTCTTTATTAGAGGCTGTAATAATATTCTGATTATCTGTAGCAACACTTTTATAAACATAACTACATAATTCAATTAAATCTTTAGATGAATAGAAATCACTGAACGAAATTACAACATTCAATTCTTTTCTGATTCTAGATATTGTTTGAATTGCAGTAATTGAATTTCCTCCCAACTCAAAGAAACTGTCATTTCTGCTTATTGGAGAAACATTCAAAATATTTGACCATATTTCAGCTATTTTCTTCTCTACCTCATTACAAGGAGCTTCATAAGTTTTACATTCAACTTCACGAACAAGTTTTGGTTCTGGAAGCTTTTTTTGATCTACTTTTCCATTTGCAGAAACTGGAATTTGGGCTATACTAACAAACTGTTCAGGAACCATATAATATGGTAATTTCGTTTTTAACCATTCTTTTAGTTTTATAAAATCAATATCATCAGATACAATATATGCTACCAGTTTTTCCTGCTGCTTTGTTTTACGATCATTCTGATCATTATGTAAATAATAAACAAAATCTGATTTAAATGTATGTTTTACGACACAACAATTATTAACTTTGTCATATCCTCTGATTACTTCTTCTATTTCTTCCAACTCAATTCTATAGCCATTTAACTTTATTTGTCTGTCTACTCGTTCCCAAAAAATATAATTTCCATTCTCATAAGAAACTAAATCACCTGTTTTGTAAACTTTTGTTGTTATGCCATGAATTTTTACTTCTTTGAAAGCATCTGCGGTCTTTTCAGGATTATTTATATAACCATTTCCTAAACATATACCACTTACATATAACTCCCCTCTCTCTCCTTCTTCTGCAAAAATAACCTCATTATTTGAATCAATCTCCCTAACAACATATAAATTTGCATTTTTAATTCCTTTTCCTATAGGAACTTTCTTTTCATTATTTGAAATAGTTTTAGGAACTAAATAATGAGTAATATCATCTGAACATTCAGTCGGTCCATATGCATTTACAAGAATACCGTCATAATTCATTGAATACCAATTACAACATAAGGAAACAGGCAATGATTCTCCAGTTAGTAATATAAAACGTAATAATGATAAATTTTCATGCAGAATTGGATTATCTTTTATTTCTTGTAATAATTCTGTAAATAATGTAGGTACAAATTCAACGATATTTATTTTATTATTCTTTATATAATTTAATAAAAAACTTATATCTTTTGCATTATCACTTTTTATAATATGAACTTCTCCACCAACAAGCAAAACAGACAAAAATTGCCATACAGAAATATCAAAAGATTGCGGTGCAGTTTCTAATAAAATAGTGTCTTTCGAAATATTTAATATTTCAATTTTATTTCGAAGATGATTCATCATACCAATATGATTAACAATTGCCCCTTTAGGCTTTCCTGTTGTTCCTGATGTAAAAATTATGTACGCTTCATTTTCACAATATTGATTCAAATTAAACTTTTGTGGTTTTTGAAAGTTCTCTATACATAACTTTTTCACACAGTCAATTTCTTTAAGTTTTTCACAATATTCTTTATTTGTTATAAATATCTTTACATCAGCATCTTCAATCATTTGCAATTTTCGATCATTCGGTGCATTAGGATCGATAGGTATATAAATTCCACCAACCTTAAAAATTGCAATAATTGTAGCTAAGTACATTACAGATCGATCCATACAAACCGCAATTTTATTATTCTCCATTTCTTTGCTTACATAATAAGCAATTGAATCAGAAATTGAATTTAGTTCTGCATACGATACATAACTAGACTCATCTCTCGCAGCAATTTTATCTGGATACATTTGTACAATTTTTGTGAAAACATCAATAAATTTATCTTGCTCTGTAAAACCACAACTTGCCAATTCTACATCTACTTTTTTAACCATTTTAAAATAATTCCCCTTATAAGATTCTTTATTACATATATACATTTAGAAGAGCTTCTTATCATAAACCTCTTCAAAATTGATGGAATGCAAAAAAAGTTTATTGATTTATTTATTGGAATAAAACATCGTATTACAAGTAGTTTTCAAAGTAAGACAACATAATATGTATTTTAAAACATCATTTTATTAACTATATTCATTAAACAAACGCAGAATTTCGTTTTTTAGCCTTGAAATATTTTTATTAAGTATTTTAACTTCTTGAAGATTATTATATGGATTCTCTAAGAAAAGTTGATAAGGAAACAAATTTGTTGCATTACATATTTTATCTATTACTTCAACAGAAGGAAAATATTTTCCATTTTCCAATGCATTGTAATAATTTGTTGAAACATCAATTAATTCAGCAAATTGAGATTGGGTTAATTCAAGTTGATTACGGTAGTATCTAAGATTATTAATCAATACTTTTTGTGTATGATTCAATTAACAACTCCTATTATTAATCTTACTTAAATAACTCCTCTCTTTATTGATAAAAAATCTTTTTATTTATATTTATATATAGATTAAACATCAATTAGTAAAACGTTTTCTTATGACACATGTCATATCTTTTTTCAAAATTTTATGACAAATATCATAATATATATACTAATTATGACTAAAGTCACAACCTATTTTTTTATACATGTATATAGCAAAAAAAAGTCTGCCCATAACTAATGGACAGACTTTTGATTAGCGAATTAAAAGAAACAATAATAACTTGCTGAATATAAAGAACTCGACCGCACTGGATTTCTGTCTATTTATTCCGGCTACGAATTAATTTATGAGCCGGAATTGATAGACACACCTACAAACTAGCCTTAGCCCCAAGCAGATCATTTTTACTGAAGAGACTTGCTCGAGCGGCAGCCGCGGCGATGTCTTCCAGTTTTAGAGTTCCGCTGTCGCGTGCGCCAGCAAGCTCGGAGTCTTTTTTCCAGGCACAGAGGATTCCGCGGCTTGAATTAACAGCACCGCCGGCATTGTCCAGAAGTGTAGCTGCGATTCTTGCAGCACCGCCCTGTGCACCGTAACCAGGAATTAAAAAGAAAGTTTCTTTATATTTATCGCGAAGCCAGCGGGCATCTGCTTCCTGAGTAGCACCTACAACAGCTCCAAAAATTCCACAGGTCTGATTATTATAATCTGCACATGAATAACGCCATTCTTCGCCGATACGTGCAATTTCATCACCTACACGCTCAAGTAAAAGTCCACCCTCTTCAAGTTTCTGATGTTCAATATCTGTCATTCCAGGGTTACTTGTACAAAGCAGGACAAAAGCTCCCTTACCCCCCTGTTCTGGCAGACTATATTTTGTAAATGGCTGAAGGGTATCAAATCCCATATAAGGATTTATTGTAATGATATCTGTTTCAAAATCACCGGTAAAATGAGCACGAGCATAAGCATCTGAAGTTGCTCCTATATCGCCGCGCTTAATGTCAGAGATTGCGATAAGTCCGCTTTTACGAACATATTTCAAGGTTTCTGAATAAACCTTCATACCCTCAAGTCCCATTGCCTCATAATAAGCAATCTGAACCTTAAAACAGCAGGCAGATTTATCAGCAACTACGCGGTCAATAATAGCCTTGTTGTAGGCAAGAACTGCTGCAGGGGCACTCTCATACTGAGCACGAATATTTTCTGGAATATAAGAAGGATCTGTATCCAGACCAACGCAAAGCGGTCCATTTTTCAAAGAAAGCTCCTGGAGGAGCTGCATGTTATGTTTGTTACTCATGTGGAAAATATACCCCGAAAACGCCCTAATTTCAATGTGACATTTGTCATAATTTTTTATATTTTCATTCAACCAAAAATGTATTTTTTTCGACTATTATTATATAATTATAGAAAAATAGGAGAAAAAATATGAAAAAATTATTACACGTAACCTTTACCAGCCTTGCTTTACTTACTATAGTTACTGCATTTACCTTGTTTACGTCCTGTTCAAAAAAATCTGAACTATCTCCTGTAAACATTAATCCTGTCGTATATCAAAACGATAATGTTACAATCAAAGTAGATCCCAAACTGGAACTGCTTATGATAGCCCTTCGACTTGCAGAAATTGAACCTTTTTCATTCAACTATTACGGTCAGGACTATTCTCAATTTGTAGATGGAGTAGACAATTTATTTGCAAAACAGAAAGAACATCCTTTTGTAAAAGATCTGAAAAGCAGATATAAAAATTATAAAGACAGCTACCGTGATATTGTTGCAATCACACAGTATATATCTGATGACATGACGCAAATGACAATCAAGCAGAAAGAAATGCCAAAAGAACTAAAAACATTCTGGAAAGGCGTTAATTTTAAAACTTTTATAGCCCAGTTCAATGATTTTGCTAATGTTTCAAACTTTGCCAGAATCTGGATTTTATATGAGCCACACCTTAAACGGCAGGCAATTGCCGAACAAGAGTTTATGACTTATAACAAATCAATTACAGACTGGATTTCTGAATACTTCTTTGCTCCAGATTCTAAACCTGAATACGAAATATTCAGTACAACTCTAACTGCTTCGTATAATTTTTCTTTAGCCCCAACAAGTAAAGATGGTAAAACAAAAATTAAAGAAATTCGCGGCGCATATTGGACAAAAGACATAGAATGGAATAATTTCCAGATTGCTTTGCATATTAGTGGAGGTTATATTTATTCCTTACTAGAAAAACATTGGGATATTCTTTCAGAAGATATTATCAGAATCACCAAAAAAATTTATGAAGATAATCAGATTACAGAAAAAGTAACTGACTATATTTCTTTAAGTACTGCCGTAAATCTTTTAGCAATAGTATTTTCTTTAGATTATGATATAGCAAAAAATAACGAAGAAATAAGTACCGCATTTAGAAATGGTATAACTACAAATTTCCTTTTTACAGATGTTGATAAACTTCTTTCAATTTCAGAAGCTTACAAATCAAACCGAAAAGCTTATCCTGATTTCGAAACTTTTGTTGTCGAATATCTTCCTGGAGCACTCAAAGAACTGTAATAAAAGGAAATAGCAACATGAAAAAACGACACTTATTCTGGATTATTCCCTGCGGAATTATTCTACTCGCTTTTCTGGTAGCTTTAATTGGACATATTGCAAGCCCAGTACCATCAAAAAAGTATGTAGCAAAATATAAAGAACGAAAAACTATAACAGAAAAAGAACTAGAAGAAGACCTTGAATATCTAAAGTATTATTTCACCTACTCTTACTGCGGTTATGCAGAACTAGTAGAAGCAGGTTTTGATATTGATGCTTTAATTGCTGATATTAAAAAAGACTGCGATAAAAATAAGCACGGTTCTACCTATGATGCAAGTGATGTCCGGGCAAATATTGCAAAACGCGTTCTTCAGCATCATTGTATTGATGATAATCATTTTGCTGTATGCGGTGAATCAAAGCTTCCAAACTCGCTGTATTTTACAGATATTTACGTTAAGCCGCTTGATACCGGAGATGAGAAAAAATATATTGTTGTCAAAAATGAGCGTGACCCGTTCCCGGAAAAGGTTCTGAAAAGAATGAATAAATATGTTCCAGCTGATATTCAACCCGGACAGTTCTACACAGGACCTGAATCTATGCTCTATGAATGGTTTGATGGAAAAGAAAAGATTTATAGAGTTGGTACTCTCTCTCGTCAGAATGTAAATAACATTCAGATTATGATAGACAGAAAACGTGTCACTGCACCTGTAGTTTCAAATAACAGCCTGGAACGAGCCGGTAAAATGCAGGGTATGAGAGAGACAAATGATACTCTGTATATTTCTCTTGTGGACTTTATGTTCGGGCAAAGTTCAAAAGTAATAAATGAAAAAGAATTTGATATTCTCTGTGAAAATACACGTATAAAGAGTCGAGGTAAAAAGCAGATTATAATTGACCTGCGAAGTAATCCCGGTGGATACGGTTACAGAGCTGCAATGCTTTATTCATATCTTTTTTATAATCAGCATGAAGAGATTCCTCATAATTTGATTGAATATATTTGCCAGATTACAGAAGATGGTGAATATATTTCTATGTGTCCAACTTATGGAAAAGGTTTTATTTATTCGAAAGTAAAAGCTTTACTAGGCAAAATTAAGGCTCTTAAATTTCAGAAAAAATCGAAGCTCACCAAAACCTACTTTGAACGCTATAATGAAAAGATTGAAAAAAGATTCCAACATCAGTTTTTAAAGGCCTCTGTTAAAGAATTATTTATTCCATACAGCAAAGCAATAAAACTTGATATGCCAGATCCTGTAATAACAGAATTACCCGCTCCAGATTTCTCTGGTGATATTTATGTTCTGACTGATAAATATTCAGCATCATGCTCTGAATATTCAATTGCTACATTACGCAATCTTGCAGCAAATTCAAAAGTTACAATTCATCATATTGGAGAAAATACGAGAGGTGCAGTATTTTTTATTGATGTAAACTCTTTTATTATGCCAAATTCAGGCGCATGGATATCTCTTCCAACAGGCCGCGTTTATTCCGATGCCTTTGACCATCCAACCTTCCACGGCGAAGGCTACGGCTGGTTCCCGGAATACTGGGTAACTCATTACAATCTGCTGAATACACTTTGTAATCTGATTGATGACCCGGAACTTGAAACCGCACTCCAGGGTCTGGAAAAGTGGCAATTACAATAAAAAAAAAGCTGCTCTTACGAGCAGCCTTTTTTAGTTTTGTATCAAAACTTATTTCTTAGCCTTGATAACAGCCTGAGCACCAGCAAGACGAGCGAGTGGTACGCGGAATGGTGAACAAGATACATAGTTCAAACCAAGCTTGTAGCAGAGTGCAATAGAAGCTGGGTCTCCACCATGCTCACCACAGATACCAAGGTGGAGGTTCTTCTTAACTGAACGTCCCTTAGCTTCTGCGATTTCCATAAGAGCACCTGGACCATCTGGATCAAGTGTAGCAAATGGATCGTCTTCGAGGATTCTCTGATCGAGGTAAGATTCGATGAACTTACCATAGTCATCACGGCTGAAACCGAATGTTGTCTGAGAAAGGTCGTTTGTACCGAATGAGAAGAAGTCAGCGAACTGAGCAACCTTGTCAGCGATAAGAGCAGTTCTTGGGAACTCAACCATAGAACCGATAGCAAACTTGAGGTTTGTACCACATTCTTTGTTTACGTTAGCAATTACAGCTTCTGCCTGACCGCGGATCTGTTCAACTTCACGGTAAGAAACAACGTTAGGAATCATGATCTGTACTTCGTGAGCAACGCCTTCTTTGTCGAGCTTAGCTGTAGCGCGAGCGATTGCTTCAACCTGCATTTCATAGATTTCTGGATATGTAATAGCAAGACGACATCCGCGGTGTCCGAGCATTGGGTTGTGTTCGTCGAGAGCAGCAACTTTTGCAGCAAGAACAGCTGGCTTAATGTCGAGTTTTTCAGCGAGAGCCTTGAGCTGATCCTTAGATTCAGCCTGGATGAACTCGTTGAGAGGTGGGTCAAGGAGACGAATTGTTACTGGGTAACCCTTCATAGCCTTGATGATTTCGTAGAAGTCTTTCTGCTGATATGGAAGGATCTTAGCAAGGTTAGCCTTGCGAGCTTCTGTATCTTCAGAAACGATCATCTTCTGGAATGCAGTAAGTTTTGGTTCGTCGAAGAACATGTGTTCTGTACGGCAGAGACCAATACCCTTTGCTCCGAAGCGGAATGCATCTTCAGCATTCTTTGGTGTATCACCGTTAGCGAATACATCGAATCCCTTAACCTTCTGTCCAGAAGCAGTTGTGCGTGAAGACTTAGCGCGAACTTCGTCTGCCCAACCAAGGAATGTTTCGAGGTCGCCAGAGATAGTAGCAGGTTTTACAGCAACCTGTCCTTCATATACTTTACCTGTAGCACCGTCGATTGTGAGGAAGTCACCCTTCTTGTATGACTTGCCCTTTACAACGATTGTATTTGCATCTTTGAATGTAACGTCTGCACAACCACAAACACAAGGAGTTCCCATACCACGAGCAACTACGGCAGCGTGTGATGTACGTCCACCAGTTGATGTAAGGATACCCTGTGCAACAGCCATACCGGCGATATCATCAGGAGATGTTTCTTTACGTACGAGAAGTACTTTCTTTCCTTCTTTTGCCCAAGCTTCTGCTTCGTCAGCTGTGAATACAATCTGACCACATCCAGCTCCAGGTGATGCGTTAAGACCAGCAGCGATTTCTGTAGCCTTCTTTACAGCTTCCTTGTCCAACTGTGGGAGGAGGAGCTGGTTGAGCTGCTCTGGTTCTACGCGGAGGAGAGCCTGCTCTTTTGTGATGAGCTTTTCAGCTACCATGTCTACAGCCATCTTTACAGCAGCTGCACCAGTTCTCTTACCATTGCGGCACTGGAGCATATAGAGTTTACCTTCTTCAACTGTGAACTCCATATCCTGCATATCGTGATAGTGCTTTTCGAGACGAGCACGGATCTTGCAGAGCTGGTCATAAACTTTTGGATTTTCTTTTTCGAGCTGTGAAAGCTTCTGTGGAGTACGGATACCTGCAACAACGTCTTCACCCTGAGCGTTCATAAGGTATTCACCCATGAATACGTTCTCACCAGTTGAAGGGTCGCGAGAGAAACATACACCAGTTCCAGAAGTGTTACCCTTGTTACCGAATACCATTGCCATTACAGAAACGGCTGTACCCTTAAGAGCACCTTCCTTAATGTTGTTGAGCTTGCGGTACTTAATAGCACGTGGGTTCATCCAAGAACCGAATACAGCTCCGATAGCTCCCCACATCTGTACTTTAGCATCCTGAGGGAAGTCTTCTCCCTTTTCCTTTTTGTACATTTTCTTGTACTTTTCAACAATCAATTTGAGTTCATCAACGTTCAACTCTGGGTCATCTTTAATACCACGGATAGCTTTTACTTCGTCAATGATAGCTTCGAATTTATCATGATCTACGCCCATAGCAACGTCACCGTACATCTGAATAAAGCGGCGGTAAGCGTCCCAAGCGAATCTTTCGTTTCCTGTTTTTGCAGCAAGACCAAGAACAGCCTTGTCGTTAAGACCGAGGTTAAGGATTGTATCCATCATACCTGGCATAGAAATAGCAGCACCTGAACGTACTGATACGAGAAGAGGATCCTTCTCATCACCAAGCTTTTTGCCCATAGCAGCTTCAAGCTTTGCAAGATAAACATCAACTTCTTTTGCCAATCCAGCTGGGTACTTGCGACCGAGCTTGTAGAATTCCTGACAAACATCTGTTGTGATTGTGAATCCAGGTGGAACTGGAAGACTTAAAGGTTTCTTTGCCATCTGAGCAAGGTTTGCACCTTTACCACCGAGTTCAGCGCGCATTGACTCATCGCCGTCAGCGTCGCCGTTACCAAAAAAGTAAACATACTTTGTTGCCATTGATTTTACTCCATATCAATAAAAAGATTTTCAATGTTAATGTAAACATTTTATAGATAAAAATGATTACAGTCAATGATGTAGACTACTATGTCAAGAGGTTTAACGAAAAAAATCCCGTACTAAGTTCAGTATGACAATGGTTTCAATACGATACTTCGAATCACTCAACCACCGTAATAACATCTTTCAAAATATAGTTGAATGATGGAGCAGACTGCATTGCATTTTCTATATAAGGAATATTGAGATTGTAAGTATCTGATTCATCAAAAGGATTTATTCCGACATAATCTCCCTGAAAAACTAAAATTCCTTTTGTCTTAAACTGTTTGATTTTTGCATCGATTTCTTCTTTTGTTCCGTCTGCTGCAATCAACTTGTTCAAGCCAATCATTTCGCACCAGTCGTTTTCAAATCCTGCTGCAGCATCATTTCCAAAGACATCAGCCTTTACCATCGATTCAATTTTCTTTCCTTTAATTACAGCTTCTGTTGCAGAAATAAAATAAGGAGTCCAGTTAATTCTTGTAGAAATAAGAGAAGTAGTTGGGGCAACATCTGTCATTGTCTGATTATATCCTACATGATAAACAAGTTTTCCATCACGGGTACTTGCCGTCTCACAAGCTATAGCCGGTCCTGTAGTATCAGAATGCTGAGCAATAATTACACAGCCTTCATTTATCAGCCTTTCAGCTAACTTCCGTTCGGTAGTTGTATTTCCCCAGGTATTTGTATAACTCACAGACATTACAGCTTCCTTCACAACGCTGCGAACACCAAGGAAAAATGCCGTATAACCAGAAATTACTTCGGCAAAAGGAAAGGCTGCAACATAACCGATTTTCACCTGATCAGGAGTAATTCTTCCCTGCTCAATCAAGTCCTTTAATTTCATTCCTGTTACAATTCCAGAGATATATCGTCCCTGATATATTGTCCCCATAAAGTTATGATAATTCTGAAGCACAGGTTCTTCATTTGCATTTGAGCAGGTTGCCTGACAGAACTGTACCTTTGGGAATTCTCCGGCAAGTTTTTTCATTACATCGCCATAACCATAACTTGTTCCAAAAATTAAATCACAACCATTTGAAATAAGATCGCGGATAGCCGGCTCACAATTTTCTTCTGGAATATTATATTTTGAAATTGTTGTAATGTTTTGAGGGAACGCTTTTTCGAGCTCAAGCTGAGAACGCACAAAATTATTTGTGTAAGGAGTACTACTGTCTCCAATATAAACAAAACCAACCTTTATATTTTTCTGTGTGTAATCTGTGTACAGAAAACGCATTCCTATTCTAAGAATACATACAGTAATAACAGCAGTAATTGCAGTAATCAGATATTTCTTTTTCATACTAATCCTCCGCCTCAACACTCAACTGATTGATTCCAGAAACGTCTATACGACCTGCAGCAATCAGTTCAAGAAGAATATCTACAAGATGAGGATCAAACTGTGTTCCTTTTCCATTTTTTAATTCTTCAATAACAAGGTCCATTGGCATTGCATTTCTGTACACACGATGCGAAGTCATTGCATCAAAAGCATCTGCAAGTCCAATAATACGGGCAGTAAGCGGAATCTCTTCTCCCTTCATACCACTGTTATAACCGGTTCCATCATATCGTTCATGATGATATTTAGCTCCGTCGGCCACATTTTTGATATGAGTAAAGTCCTTAAGAATTTCACCGCCGATATCAACATGTGTTTTCATTGTGTTATATTCATCTGCCGTTAGTTTTGCAGGCTTGTTAAGAATAGAATCCGGTACACCAATTTTTCCGATATCATGAAGCAGACCTATCTGACGGATATTTTCAAGTTCTTCTCCATCAAAACCAAGCTCTGCTGCAATAAGCATTGAATAAACAGCAACTCTAAGAGAATGTCGGCCAGTTCTCTTATCGCGGGCTTCTACTGCATTCGCAATAGAAAGAATTGTTTCATTACTCATACGGATCTGTTCACGTACATGAGCAAGTTCTTTTTCCTGCTTTTCATAACGAAGATTCTGAATAGTTGCCGTTACGTACCAGGTTAACCAGGCAATTGCCATTATCAGAACAAAGAATGCATAAAACTTAAACCACCAGTTATCATAAATATGGAAAGGTTTTTCAATTTCATAAACAATCTCCTCTACAACATTAAGGCCCTTACTGTCGAGAAGAGAAATATGGAAGTTATATTTACCTGCCGAAATGTTTGAATAAATCACACTTGCAAGTTCATTCTGCGTCATCACATTCGGCTGCTCATCTATTCCTTCCATGTAGAGGCTGATATACGGATTATTTATAGAATAATTCAGGATTTCTGGAATTACTTCTATGCTGTCACTGTCACCAGGAATTACAAACGGGATATCCTTCTGCACCATGTAGCGTTTTCCATTTACGAGAACTGATTTGAGCTGCATTCTGTAAGAGCAATCATTTTTGTCGTAGGCATCCAGATTCAGACAGCTCGCACCTGTATCACACGAAAGATAAAGATTTCCTTCGTCATCTATATAATTCCATGAGTTTGCAGTAAGTGAGCCTATAAGTCCACGCTTTAAATCCAGAAGGATATAATCAACCTTGTTTCCAGAAAGCAGAGCCTCTCTTGTTACAACAAAGATTCCTGCACTTCCGAGCACAAAAATATTTCCGTCGTCGCGGACTATCATGTCGTAGTTATTTGAATATGGGAAATTTGAAAGAACTCTGATATTAAAATCCTTATCAATATAACAAAGTCCATTACTTGTGATTGCATAAAAGGCACCGGTCTGCACTGTACCTTCATGATCATTTACGGTTCGCAGTATTACATTAGAACTAAGGCCGTCCTGACGGCGCAGCAGTTTTTCAATTTTCTGATTTTTAATAATTGCAATTCCGCCGCCATCGGTGCCGGCTATGAGAGTTCCGTCTGGGAGCTCTGAGAGTGTGAGGACTACCTGGTTTTCAAAGCCGTCTGCTTTTGTGAGACGTTTTGTTACTGTGCCGTCTTTTAAGAAAGTAATTCCTTTTTTACCGGCGGCGGCTATTGTACCGTCGGAGAGTTCCAGGAGAACTCGGAACTGCTGCGCTGTATCGGTTTCATAAGCTTCGATTCTGCCGTTCTTATCTAAACAGTATAGTCCTTTAGTGTAAGTACAAACCCACATGCGATCCTTACTGTCCTGCATCAGACAACGTATGCGCAGTCCTTCCATCATTTTTGTAAGCTGATTTTCACACGGCTTTCCTTCTTCTGCATCAATCATAGAAAGCCCATCATCTGTTCCAAAATAAATCTTACCATTAAACTTTGTAACTGAATTGACTACTGCCTCATCAAAACCTGCTGAAAGATAGATTTCTGCAAAGGCTGTTTCACACATTTTAAGAAGTCCAAGACGCGAAGAAGAAAACCACAGGTTGCCTTGATAATCTTCAATCATATTATCAATTGAATTATTGAAGATTCCGGTTTCTACCATATGAAAACTGTTATCTTTTTTGTAATCAATATAACCTACACCAGCATCTGAACATAGGAACAGAACATTCTCTTTAAAGACCAGAGAATTGATATGATTCATTGAACCACAGTTAATGCGTTCAAGCAGTTTTAGACTGTCCTTATGAACAGCACCGGTTATAGACTCTTCAAGCTCAAACACAAAAAGCTGATTTCCTTCTGTGGCTGTATAAAGTCTGCCGTCCTCCGCAAAAGCCGCCGAAATAAATTTCTCATTAACCGCAGCGGTCATCATCACCTTCATATCCTGAAGTACGAAAAGCTTACCGCCAGCAGTGACTGCCGCTACATGCCCGCGCCCGTCCGCAGTTACACGAAGAGCCGAGTGGACCTCAGGTACAATTGACTTAATACGAATACCGTCATTTATCTCTACAACCGCAAGCTCTGCCGAAGTTCCGACATAATACATTCCATCCGCAGCTGATGTAATGCAGCGAACAGAATCTGCAGGAAGTCCGTTTTTTTCAGTAAGCACGTTTGTAATTTCTTCATTGATGATAATTGAAAGTCCGTTATCATTTGTACCGACAAACATTCTTCCCTCATCATCAACAAAAAGACAGCGGACTGTTTTTATTGAATCATACTCATTCATAAGACGGAACTCTTTTCCGTTATGACGGTAAAGTCCGGCATAAGTTCCTATCCACAAAATTCCATCTGAAGTACTGGCAATATCATTTGCTTCTCCACCGGGAAGTCCGTTTGTGTTGTTGTAAACCGTCCGGATATAGGAGTCAAACTTTTTCGAAGAAGCATAAGAACGGAACGGTACAAACACTCCCAATAAAAACACAAATAACAGAGCGGCCAGAGGCTTTACTGGTTTATCCACTTTTACTTTTAAATATCTGTAGATTTTTATTCCAAAATAAAGCGCGCCAAGAGTGATAACCTTATCAACAAAATCAACATAAAATTCACCCAGTACAATCTGAATTGGCCGTGCAACGCCCCAATGCTGAAGCATGGCAATTATTCCATCGCCCCAGTAATTACCTGTCATTCCATCATAAAAAATTACATTCAAAATACAGGAAATAACAACGCAGACTCCGGTTACCATTACGCTGAGTGACATTGTTCTAAAAAGATTTTTCATCCAGCCATACTTAGCAAAATAACCTACAACAAGAGCGATACAAATGCTGGTAATAGAATAAGCATAGGAAACAGGATTTATAAAACCATAAAGAATATTTCCTGCGGCTCCTACAATTGCTCCACAGAACGGACCGAGTACATAAGCCATAAGAAAGGTACCAAAGGCATCGAGCCATAACGGGAGCTGAATTTTTTCAGCAATCACCTTTCCGATAAAATTTAACAGTATGCAAAAGATTGTTAGTATGATTATCTGAGAATTTCTATACTTTTTCATTCACGGTCCCTAAATTTTGATTATATAACAGTTTTTTTGAATTCTCAAAATATTTCCCTATGTTTTTCACTTGCATTACGTGTATAATAGAAAACATGAACAAGGTTTTATTAACTCCGGCAACCTGTGCCCTCGACATGGGAGACGGCAGCGAACGCGGTCTTTATGTAAATCAGGATTATATTCTTCAGAAGCTCAAAAAGGTTCATCGTGGAATCAGTTTAATGTATACCTATTATCCAAATGATAAGGAATGGCCTACACGTGCCTGTGAAATTGATACTGGTCGTGAATCTACCGGTGCATGGGATTCTCCATATGAAAACTATTTCCCGTATCGAGGTGGACGCGAAGGCTTAAGAGATAACGAGCCTTTTAATTTTATGAAAGAAATCCGCCGTCATGGAATGGATGTTGTTTTAACACTTACTATTGATCCCCACATAAAAGAAGAAGATATCATTCCAATTGCTAAGGATCTCCGCCCTTATGGCCGCGTGCTCTTACGCGTTAATCATGAATGTACTGGTGACTGGTTCTGCTATACAAAACGGGCAACTTACCAGGAAATTGCAGACTTTTTTGTAATGACCTGCAAGGTAATGCATAAATATGCTCCAAACGTAAAGATGATTTTGTGTGCCGGAATGTATATGTCTGACGGAAAACTTGAAATGGAAGACATTTTCCTTGAAGCTCATAAGGCTGCAGATATCTGGTCTGGCGACAATTACCTTTCTCTTCACTGGGGCTGGCCAAATGATATTGTAAGTAAAGATACAATAAATTATGCCCGCTACAGCGTAAAAGAAGTATATGAAAAGTGTAAGCTCACTTACAAGCGTCTCAAAAAAATCACAGGACAGGATAAGCCTATGGTTCTTTCTGAGCTTAATGCTGATGGCGATGTTGCAGGTCCATTTGCTCAGTCAAATATGATGAAAGAATTTATGGAACTGCTACAGGCAGATAAAGAAAAATGGCTGAGTGCCTTTACTTTCTATCAGTTCCGTGATGACGGCCGACTTGGTCTTGAAATTACCGATCCGAATAACAGCGAAATTGGAATTGAACAGCCGATTATGGCAATGTATCGAGAACAGCTGCACAGACCTTTCTTTAGTCAGAAGATTAAAAAAAGCGAAGATACCGGAGAGTTCCCTGTAAAGCTCCGCTGGGGTGGCGCAGAAGATGCAGAAGGAATTGAAGTTCCTGTTAAACTTTCAAAAACTCCTGTTCAGTTTGAACTTCATTTTAATGACAAGCTGATTCCTCTCAACATGATGATTGAATTTAACGGCTGGTGGTTCTACAAAGCTCCAGGTACAAAATATGTTGATTTAATGCCTTACTTCTTTGAAAGCAAGAATGCAGTTAAAAAGCCGGGCACTTTCAAACTGCACTATTTCCTGCCTCCTGCAGACGGAATGAACTGTCCTCAAAAAGGCTGCAAACCTGCAGGCGACCCATATGAAGTAAAGGACGGTGACTGGCTGTACAATTACTATGCTGAATTACCAGAACTTCCTGAAATCTCGCTTCTGGAAAAAGCCGTGTGCATTAAGACTACTAAGTGTATTAAATAGAGGACCCTATGAAACTTTCTTTTGACAATCTTATCTGGAGCGGTCGCTATCTCGACAACGAAGGTATCCGTTATTTTGATTATTCTGCCAGTGGCTTTTGCTTTGTGATGAAAGGTAAAAATGCACAGGCAACATTTGTAAGCGATCCGGATGGTTGGTCAGAAGAAAATAAGGCTGTACTAGGTGTTTTTATAACTGAAGGAACTGATACAAGTATTGGCGCAATTCCTGAGGAACCTGATTTCCGTTTAACCTTACGCGAGGCTGAGACTCGCTGCACACTGTTTGAATCTGATGTAGAGAAGACTGTAACCGTTCGTGTTATGAAATTCAGTGAAGCAGCTTTCGGGTATGCAGGGCTGAAGAATATTGAGATTGACGGAAAATTGCAGACTTCTACACTGATTTCAACCGAACAGCCATTAAAGCTTGAGTTCATCGGCGACAGCATTACCTGTGGTTATGGCGTTGAAGGAATCTGGGAAAAAGATACCTTTACAACACAACAGGAACGCCCGGACAAAGCTTATGCTTTTCTTACAGCTAAAGCACTTGGTGCAGAGATTCAACTCTGCAGCTGGAGTGGAATCGGACTCACCTCAAATTATGTAGATCCAGAAACTGTAAACCTTCCTGAAACTCAATGGCTGATGCAGGCTACCTGGCCGTACACAGACAAGTCGCTTTCACTCAGACTGGAACTTGAACCAGAAGTGTGGAAACCTGAAGGCCGCTTTGAACCGGACATTGTTGTAATCAACTTGGGAACAAATGATATAAGCTGGGTGCGCGGAATTGAAGACCGTCGTCTTAATTATGTAGCACAGCTTCGCCATCTTATGGAAGCTGTTCATCGCCGCAGCCCGCGTGCAAAAATTGTATGCTGTCTTGGAATAATGGGAGAAGCCCTAAATGCCTCTGTAGCAGAAGCAGTTGCTCTTTTCAAAAAAGATTTTCCAAAGGTAACGGCTGAGTTCCTGTCTTTTACTGAACAAAAAACAGAAGACGGAATTGGCGCCGACTGGCATCCGTCTCCTGTAACTCATAAAAAAGCAGCAGAACTGCTTACCGCTTTAATCGGTAAACTTTAGAATTTCGCTGAGGAGTCCAGAGCTTCTGTCTCTCCTCTGGCAGTGAATCAATAGTATCTTCTACAAAACCAAGCTGTTCAAACCAGTCTGCTGTTTGAGTTGTCATGATAAAGATTGATGTTGAATCAGCCTGTGTTGCCTGTTCAATCAGATTGTCCATAAGCTTTGGACCAATTCCCATATGAGCATAATTTTCATCAACAGCAACAGCGGCAATTTCTGCCTGTCCATCCTGATAAAAATGAAGTGCTGCACAGGCATGCACACCGCCATCTAATTCAAAAACAATATAATCTGCCAGATCTGCAGAAAGCTGAGCTTCTGTTCTTGGCAGGAGTTTTCCGGCATCCATAAACGGCCGCATGATAGAAAGTACAGAAGGAATATCTGTCTGAACCATAGGACGAACCTTTCCATAGCCGCCGGTATAAATCATTGTACCGGAACCAAGTCCACTGAAGATTTCACATGGAAGAACTCCGTCCTTATTTCCATTCAGAATATGTACACGAGTTACACCTGCACGGCAAGCTTCCTGAGAAGCTTTCATAAGATTTCTGATTTCTCCACTTATTGAAGGGTTCGCATCAAGAAATCTGTCTACTTCTTCCAAATCCATTGCAGGTATATTTCCAGTTTCTGAAAGTGCCAGACCTTCTGGAATTGCATAATTCTGAGCTTTAATTTCCTCATTGAACATCATAAAGAAAAGCTTATCTGCCTTGAGGTTCATTGCAACCTGCTTTGCAAGCAGCATTGAAGAAATATTATAAGGATGCCCTGCAGCATTCCAGCCGATACATGGGAAAATCGGAATAAAACCGTCATTCAAAACAGTGCAGATTGCATCTGTTTCGAGTTTATCAATTTCTCCGGCAGTTCCATAATCAAAACCGTTGAGCACACCTTTTCCACGTGCGCGTACCCAGTTTCCGATTACGGCTGTAATATTATTTGCAGCAAGACTTGTCATTACTGTATTTGAAACATCAAAGGCTGCCATTTTAATCAAAGGCATTGCATCTGGAGTTGTAACGCGCATATTCTCGTTATAAGTCCATTTGATTTTTGCATTGTCCAGAACTTCATCAATACGACGTCGTGCTCCAGGAATCAGAACAACCTTTAAACCGGCCTGATGGAGCATAGCTATATCTCTTATATGAGAAGAAAAAAGTGGTGAACTGATTGTTTTATCATCAAGATAAATAACCAGAAGTGCATTCTTAAATTTCTGAAGATAGCGGATTACGTCGCGTACATTTTCTGCAGTTTTTGATGTTGTCATGATTCTATTATAACAGAATTCTTATTGTTTTTGGAATAAACACAGCCACAATAATCCTGGCGGTACATTCCATATTCTTCGCTGATTTCAAGGCTTCTCTTAAAGCCGCCTTTTTTCTTGAAATCTGATGGAAGCCAGTGCGGTCCGCCTTCCTTTTCCAGTTGCTCACCAATCACATTTAATTTTTCTGCATCCTTAAACGGACTGATTGAAAGGGTTGTACAGAAATAGTCGAAGTTGCCGGCGCAGGCATATTCATAGGCTCGACGCAGACGGAACTCGTAGCAGCGGCGGCAGCGTTCTCCTTTTTCAGGTTCTTTTGCGAGTTCAGGATTTTCCTGGGTTCCTACTGCTTCATAAAATTCCTCTGGATCATAGTTCTGTTCAACAACTTTCACCTTCCCTTCCAGAGCCGGCGGAAAACTTTCATAGAGTTTCTTGAGCTCTGAAAAACGGCGTTCATATTCTTCCTGAGGATATATATTCGGATTATAATACAACACTGTTATATCAAAATACTTATATAAATACTCAAGGACATATGAGGAACAAGGACCACAGCAGGCATGAAGCAGCAAAGATGGCTTTGATAAACTATCGCCAGTTACCAAATCCATCTTTTCAAGAATCTTATCCAGCTGTTTCTGATAATTTACCTTCTGCATATTACTGTCTGGTAAACTGGCTCATGAACTGCCATGCGTGTTCACAGGTATGTTCGCGACAGTCATGTCCCTGTCCGCTGATACTTGCAAACACACTGAGAATACGGCCATCTGTACTACGGAACTTCTGCATTGTGAGGGTAGCATCCCGACTTTCGTCATAAGACTGTTCTACCTCATCACCATTGATTCCCCAGATTTTGTTTTCCCAGGTATCTTTATTTTCCAGTGTTACTTCCTGCTCATAACGTTCAGCAAGCTCTGCATTATTTAACAGTAAAACATATGCCATTCTGTCCAGACATTTCTGTTCCTGGAACGGAAGTTCTGGAAGAGGAGTTACTTCACCACCGGCATAAAAAACCGGAACTGGAACTGTTGTATTTATTCCTTTTTCAACTTTGTTTCCGTAAACGTTACAGCCAACATCAAAAGTTGCATCCATTGGAGCTGCTGCAGCAAGTACTTCCGGATATTCCTGAATCATATCCCAGGTTTTGCAGCCACCCATTGAGAAGCCTGTTGCATAAATACGAGTTGTATCAATGCTGTATTTTTTCTTTAAGATTTCCAGCAGTTCAATCATTTCTGTCGCTGTACTGTTGAGATGATTTTCAATTGTAACCAGAAGGAAATTATGACGATGAGCAATCTTTGCCCAACCTGCCATTGTAGAAAAGAAGAAACAGCTGTCCCCACCACCATGGAAGCCAAGCACAAGAGGAACGGGCTTTGCATCAGGGCTATCAAAAAGTCCCTTGTTGTAAAAAGCAAAGTATCCGATTTTATGATTTTTTGTTCCCTTGTCATCTCCACAGTTATCCGATGAAGTTTTTACTTCTGCAATTCCAGGTTCAATTACAAGTCCATCTTTTTCAAGATCCGGGTCAATCTGAAGCGGTCCATTCATTCGGCGGAACTGTTTAGCAAAACTGTAATAATCGGAAATAAATTCTTCTGGTGAAGGCTCACGAGCACGTTTGATAAAATGTTTACAGCGTGATTCGAACAGAGCATTTGCATCATCGCTGTTTCCATAAGAAATGACCGGAATATCATCTGCTCCAACTTCAGGAGCTACTGTAAGTCCATTTAAAATACAGGTTGCAGGAGCGAGGTCTGAGCGGCCCCAAAGTCCATCACCTTCAAAATGATGAAGACAGTTTTCTGCAATGTAATCGGCACCTTCTCCATAACCAATCAGAACTGCACGGAAAATTGCACCACGAATATAATAACCGTCTATTGAATGACGGAAGAAATTATTAGCAATTACAACTCCATCTTTATGATACTGATGAATGCGTGAGTTAGAAATGATTTCAGAAAGAATATCTGGCTCAGCATTTTTCCATTCGCAGATTTTTCCATCTGCAACAGGTGAAATAAATACGACACTTGAATCAAAAGCAGCGGCGAGCTTTTCAAGGCCTTTAGCACGCGCGAACGAAATTGCTTCGTTCTGCTGGAGAGGCTTATCCGCGAACACAAGAAGATATGGTGCTATAAAACCGTAATTCAAAATATCGCCCGGCAGTTCAGTTTTAGGAACATAAACCTGTGCTTCAAATTTTTCGTATGTGTTTTTCCAGAAGACTCCGTTTTCTGTTTTTGTTACTTCCGGCATTGTTTCCATTTTCATTTTTTTACACCACTTTTATTTCAACATTTCATCTGCAAGCTTTTCGAGCTCGGCTTCATTTTCTTCTGTCATTGTGATTTTGATTGTTACTTTATTTTCTGCAAAAGTAATATCCTTACTTCCTTCAAACATTGCAACAATTCCCTTTGCAGCAGAAGGTACCCATGAACCATTTTCTATCAGTCCGATTTTCCTATTCTGATAATTACGCTCTGTAAGATATTCAATAAATTCCCGCATCTTTGGGAATACGCCGCCACAATAAGTTGTTGTAGCAAGAATCATTTTTCCATAGCGGAAGGCATCTTCTACGCATTCATAAATATCTTCACGGGCAAGGTCATTCAAGGCAACCTTAGGACAGCCCTTTGCCTTAAGAATTTCTGCAATCTTCTCTGCAGCTTTTTTTGTACTTCCATAAACTGAAGTATAATTTACCACAATACCTTCGCTTTCTACACCATAGCTCGACCAGGTATTATAAGTATCAAGATAATACTTGATGTTGTCACTTAGAACAGGGCCATGAAGTGAACAGATTGTTTTAATCTCTAATCCTTCTGCCTTCTTCAAAACTGCCTGAACCTGTGGACCGAACTTTCCGACAATTCCAAAATAATAGCGGCGTGCTTCACAAGCCCAGCCTTCAGGATCATCGTAATCATTTGCACCAAACTTTCCAAAAGCATCTGCAGCAAACAAAACCTTTTCTTTTACATCATAAGTCATGATTACTTCAGGCCAGTGAACATTTGGAGCTGCAATAAACTTCAAAGTATGATCTCCAGCAGCTGCACCAAGTTCAAGTTCTGTACCCTCGCCTGCAACTATCTGACGATCTGCGAAATCGGTTCCAAACATGCTTTTCATCATGTTAAAAGACATCTTAGAACCAACTATTTTTGCTTCAGGATATTTATCTGTAAAGGCTTTTATATTTGCCGAATGGTCCATTTCCATGTGCTGAACAACAAGATAATCAGGCTTGCGTCCACCAGCGGCTTCAAGCACATCGGCAATATTCGAGAGCCACTCTTCACCAAAGTGGGCATCAACCGAATCCATTACGGCAATCTTGTCATCTAAAATTACATAGGAATTGTAGGCCATTCCATTTGGAACTTCGAACTGGCCTTCAAACAAATCTATTTCATGGTCATCGACACCGACATATTTAATTGAATCACAAATTTTCATTTTTTGCCTCTTTTCTGTTTTTTATAAAGTATATCATAACAAACAGAAAAGGGCATTCAATTTTTATTCCTGTCGGCCGTAAAAGAACGAACTGATATAGGCTGTGGCAAGCCCTATAAAAATAGAAAGTCCGATTAGATGAACAGGCTTAAAGGAACTCAGGGCAAGAGCACCAAAAGATATGATAGTTGTAACAAAAGAAACCATTGTTGCAAAAGGTTCGAGAATAGAATTAGATTTCTTTTCGTTTTCCATCATATAAATGATATAGTCCAGTCCAAGTCCAAATACAAGAATCAAACCTGTTACTGAGAAAAATTCCATGTTGATATTAAATGCTGCAAAACAGGCTACCACCACAAGAATAATCAGGAATGGAACGGAAATAATCTTAAAGGCCTGTTTCCAGGAATAGAAGAAACGCAGCATTATAAACATAAGTATGTATGCTGCAATAAAGAACTTAAGAATCATTACCGTAAGGCTGTCGAGGTCAGCACTGATATCCTGTGACTTACTTATAAAATAAACATTATCATCTGCATCAGCCAGAGAACGATATGCAGCGTAATCAGTTACTTTAGTCGGTAATAGTACTGTAAAATATTTTCCATCGACATTTCCAAGCCAGGCAGAAGAAATAGCCGATTCAACAAATGCAGGAACATTTCCGTTTTCAAAAGATACATAACTATTCTTTGTTAATTCATAATCGGCTGCCAGAGACATATAAGCATCAAAGTTTTCAACCTCATCAAAGCCAAGTGCCTGAAGATGTTCCGGTGCGGACTTCATGAGCTTCTTATAAGCCTCACGGGATTTTTTCTGTGTCTCTTTTGATGGAATAAAACTCGAAGTACTTATATATCCAACGCTTCCATCTGTAAGTGTTTCAAATTCCTTTCGCAGCTTTTCTTCATTTTTCAGGGCTTCATCTTCTGTTTCACCGCTGACAATATACCAGCCGCCTGGAGTATACTGAATTACCTGAGAGGCTGTTATCTCATCCTGTAAAAGACGTCCCTTCATATCATAAAGAGTAAGCAGATTGTTTTTGATTTTTACGTTTTTATGGAAAACTGCTATCGAAAGAATTGATAAAACAAATAGTGAAATTATAACTGTTCGTCCTACCCATTTACGCTCAAGGTTTGAAGCAAGTTTTGCAAAGCCGTTTGTAAAACGTACATTGCCCCGCTGTTCCGGAAGTTTGATATAAGGATATACTGCAACTGTTGTAAGGAACGAACTTATAAGACCAGCAAGACAGAAGAATGACATCTGCTTCAAAATCATAAATGGAGCAAACAGTAATATAGTAAAACAGATTCCTGTAGAAATTATTGCCATGAGTAAGCCGGAAAAAATATGATTTCGAATTTCTATACTGGATTTTAATTCCTTATTTGCTGACCAGTGTGTAAAGAAATGAAGACTATAATCTATACACGAACCAATCAATGATGTTCCAAATACAAGGGTAATAACGTGCATTCTATGGAAAACTGCAAGTGTCGCAAGTACTGCAATTCCAAGGGAAACCAAAATTGAACCAACAGAAAAAATCAGTGGTCGCACAGAACGGAAAATAAAAATCAAAAGGACTATTACTACAAGCATTGAAACTGTAGCAATAATTGCAATCTCCCTGCTTGCTGAATTAGAACTTTCATGACTGTGAAAAGGAGTTCCCGAATATACAAAGTTTGTTCCACTTTCAGCATTTCCAGCTTTTTCACAAACTCTATAGATTTCCGTAATCGCATTATCCTTAGAGGCAAGCTTAGAACCCCTGCGGCTCAGCACACCCCTAATCATAACATACCACCTGCCATCGAAGCTCGAAGCAAGCACACCATCCTTTACACTCATGGCAGTTCCGGAGTTCTGAAGAGCATTCAGATAATTCTGTAAATTGTATTCAGTCAGCAAAAATGGATCAGAATCAAGATTATCCAGCGGCAGCATTGTAAAACCACCATAAGCCTTAGATAAAGCTTCGATGGCAAAATCCTGAGCTCCCTCATCACTTGCAAGAATTGAATCGGCTGTTTTCTCATCAATCAGGAAACTACGATACTGATATAAAAAGTCCGTAATCTCGCCCATTGCACTTACATCGTTATAAAGAGAAATGCTTTCAAAATTCTTGCTGTCCTTTAGCTGTGAATAAACAGTTTCTGCGACCTTCTTTGCTTCTGAAAAATCTTCATTTGCAACAAGCACAAAAATATTCTGTGAAGTTACAGACATCATTTTATCATCTGCTTTTTTTACAGAAGCCATTGAAATGTTTTTTGGAACAAGATTAAAGAGGTCTGAATCTATACCAATTCGACCACGAAATACGATAAGTGATACAAGAAAAAAAACAACGATGAGAGCGTGATAAAAAATCCAGCCACCCAAAAGTTTTTTCTGTGAAATATTCTGAAAATAATTATTCAATAACAAAGATCTGTTTTTCATCTTCAGAAAGCTCCTTTGGATATTTCTGATTTGTAAACTCATAACTGATTGTATTACCAGAAGCTTCTGACATCACAAGCGAATCCAGAACTGCAAATTCTGAATAAGTTCCAGACAATACAAGTGTTTTCATGACAGACGCAATAGTAGAATCTTTTGGTTCAAGACTGATTGTCCATTTACCGCTTTGATCTATTTCAAAATCACAATTAAAATTCTTTTTAAGCTCAGTTACATTTCCAGATAAAACTGAAGTTAGAGTTCCAGAAATATTTTTGAAAATCTGATTATCTTTTCCACTTAAAACAGTTTTCTTTCCATTTGCTGCTGTTTGCACAACGGCTGTGTTTGTAAGTATCAGAGAAGAAAAAACTGGTTTTTCTGTACTCCATAAAATTCCATCAGGGCTGATAATAAATTTACCGGTAGACTTTAACTTACGACCGTTCGTTTGTATTGTTTTAATCTGTGTAAAATCTCCAGTTGTATTCGGATGAGAAGCAAGGCTTTCACAAACTGAATCAAGAGAGTGAATATTCTGAGCGAAAAGAACTGTGGTAATAAAAATCAAACTTAATAAACAAAGGGTTTTCTTCATAACACATTAACTCCAGAAGTTAAAAAAATTATACCACTGATAAGGATACAAAACACAGAACTTTTCCAGTTTTTCTACAAACTCCCCGCAGCATTTTTCAATAAAAGCTCCACGTTCTGAACGACTGCAATAAGCAAAATCAACTTTGGATTTTTCAATATAGATATTATATTTAGGATTAAAAATTGAAAGCTTTTCACGCATTCCAAACATAAAATACACAGGAAGTTTTACAAGTGCTGGAATTAAGAAAACTCCGTATGGGAATTTTGCCTCACGTCCAAGGAAGCTTTTTGTAATTACCTTATCCCGATTATGAATACTTGTTCTGTCACCTGCAGCAACAATCAGAGCTCCTTTTTCAACCTGTTCCTGAATCAGAATCATAGACTCCGGCCCAAAAGTTGAGGCATCAATTACATTTGTAGAATACTCAGGATTTATTTCTTTAAGGGTCTGCGTAAAGTTCTCACTCATCTGCATGTCCATGATGATGACAACCGGAACTTTTCTTCCACAGAGCTTTGTTACATAATCCTGCATACTTCTCATAAGCTCCATATTCCCGGAATGTGAAGCCATAAGAATTGCGCTTTCACCCTTTTTCAAATGCTCAACGAGATCTTTTATATCATCATCCTGCATAGAAATACGGTCAAAACTCACTTTACCAAGCCAGCCTTCCATTTTCTCAATAAGACAAAGTGCAAAACTCAAAATCTGCTTGAACGCGCTGATTCTGTGAGGAACTTTTCCATTTGTAAATTCCCTGAGTTGTTTCTGATATGCGCGCGCAAATTTTCTTGCATGAGAAGCGAATATTAAATAGAAAAAAGCTATAGGATAGCAAATTGTATGTACAAGTGCAGATGGCAGACTCTTCAGAAGGAATAAAATAATTTTCAAAGGCTTATTTGTTTTTATGGCCTCTTTTTCTTCTGACCAGTGAGTCTTGTCATCAAAAGATGAATCTTTCATCCAAAAATCTTCCTCTTCAATAAAATAGGAATTCGTAAAACCATTCCAATACAAAGTCGTGCATAAGTAAATGAGATGTGAAGAGTATCTCTTACTGCACGGAAATTAGAAACTCCGCCTTCTGGATAATGGACTTTTACTGCTTCTGAAATAACAGGAACATTGAGCCATAATAAATGAACCAGAATATCGATATCATAGCCCATATGAGTATCAATGATTGAGTGACGACGTAAAACTTTACAGTATGGTGCAACAGGATAGATTCTAAAACCAATCAAAGCATCGCGTACCTGATCTGAAGTTGTAAATGAAACTATATGAATCCAGGCATTAGAAATCTTTCTTGCAACTACACGATGATGCGGTGCCGATTCATCATAAACCGGATAACCGCAGATAATTGCCTTTGGATTCTGTTTTGAAAGCTCAAGAAACTGAGGAATTCTTCCTGCATCATGCTGCCCGTCTGAATCAATCTGAAGAATGTGTGTGAGCCCCATTTCTTCTGCTTTACGCACACCAGTCTTCATTGCTTCACCCTTACCCTTATTTTTTGGGTGCACAAGCAAAGTTATGAGAGAATAGCGTTCTGCAATATCATTTATAAAAGCCTTGTTCTTTTCATCATTTCCATCATCTACAACAATGATTGGATAATTATACTGAACCAGATTTTTAACAACTGATTCAAGAACAGCACCATGATTATAAACAGGAATTACAAAACCAAATTTCTGTTCTGTTTGATCTGACATTATGCAGAAATCTCCGAAAGCGCAGCAAAAGATCCTGAGGAATAAACCTTTCCTTCAACATTTGCATCTGCCATATTGAAAGTTACTGTTCCTTTGTCCTTTTTATAAGTCAGTTCAAGGTGGATCTTTGTATCAGGTTTAATAGGCGCAGAAAATTTCATTCTTTTGATATTTGGAACATATCTCTGTGTGCCAAAATATTTTCTTGAAAAACGTGTGATTACTTCAAACTGTGCAACTGCAGGCAGAAGTTTGTACTGTGGAAAGTGTCCATCAAAAAAATCACTTGAAGCTGGAATTACAAATTCCAGTGCTACTGAGTTTTCTTCTTTTGAAACTACAACTTCATCTTTAATATCATGATCGTTAAAATTCATACTTTACCTCTTATTTACTCAAACAATGCCATTACTTCCAGTTTGTGAATTTTTCCCTGAACATCTGACGGCAGCTTTTCTACAAAACGCCATTTTTTAGGAATTACTACGTTCTCAAAATATTTCATCAAAAAGTCATGGAACCAGCGGTTCATTTCAAACTTTTCGCTATGTGCAAATTTTTCGCGTCCCTGTGCATTCAGAACAACAGCAGCTGCGAGATACTGACGTACCTCGTTACTCAAAGCCACAACCTTTACTTCGCTAACAAAACCTGTTTCAAGAAGACGATTTTCAACTTCGGTCATAGAAATACGTTTCTCTTCGATTTTTACAATGGAATCTGCGCGCCCCTTAAGAAGGAAACGGCCGTCATCATAAAGTTCAACAAGGTCTGCAGTAGCAACCCCTGACGGATCTTTGATAAATGGCGATTTTACATTCAAGCAGCCGTCTTCTCCAACCCAAAGCTTAACACAGTCATAAGGTGTCCATACAAGACCGTCTCTGCTCTGCTGGCGGTATGCAATTCCGGATGTTTCTGTAGAACCATAACCTTCCATAGGACAGAAGCCAAAAAGTTTTTCTGTACTAACGGCAAGCTCTTCAGAAACTGCTCCACCACTTACAGAAATAAATACATCCTTCATATCAAGTTTATCTAAAACTTCTACAGTACGCTTAAGGAAGGCCGGTGTAGAAACCAGAACGTAAGAAGTATCTGTAAGCTTTTCAAATTCAGAAGGAAACTCTATGCGCTTGCGGCGGAAAGGAAGCCCAAGTGTAAAAGGAAGACAAATACACCAGTAAAATCCATACACGTGATGCTGACTTACAGTTGTAATCTGCTTACGCTTAAAGTATTCTTCGCCCCAAAGTGAAATTACAACACTATTGTCAGTTTCAATTTCTTTCATTGTATGACGAACAGCCTTAGGCTTTCCTGTACTTCCGGAAGTATAAAGATAGATTTCTGTTTCTTCATCATTAATTTCTGGAGTTGTACGAATATCTGTTTCAGAAGGCATTGTGGCTTTTTCAATCAAATCTGGAATGAAAAAGCTTGTATCATCAAGCGGAACATTCTGATCTGTAATAAAAGAAACTCCAGGCGTCTTCACTTCTGCCATAAAGCTTTCTGTAATATTCTGAGTTATATAAACTGTTTTTTTGCACTGCAGAATTGCAACGAATGTACAAAGGAAATACCAGTAATCTTCACAATGAAGAATATATTCTTTTGCTGAATGCGAATCAAAAAAAGCTCTCATTTTCGCAGTATCAGTTAGAAAATCTTTCCAGGTTTTATAATCCTTTTTTGACCATACATCATCATAACAAACAATGTAATCATCTTTTCTGGAATCTGCCTTAAATTTTGTGATAGGGAATAACTTCATCATTTTCTTATCCACCAGTTTTCTGATAATAAATTCTATTGTAAACAGCATTCCCATAAGAACATAGGAAATACCACCATTATATATTGCCCAGACCTTTCGAGCCGTTTCAGGTGAAAGACCGAATATCTTTTCTGAGAAGGTTGTAAGCGTTGCTGCCGTTCCATTCAAAATAAAGAAACAACACCAGACTATTGTAACCTTCTCGCAGTACTTATATACCTTATGTTCAAAAGAAGAGCCCTTTATGGATTTGTCTGACAAAGTTGCAAAGCGAAAAATAATGTTTGGCGGCATAAAGAGTGTGCTTCCAAAAACAAAAAGCATTGTCGCACTAATTACAACGGAATAGATTTTAAGAAAAAACTCTTTTCCCGTTATAAAACAAAAAAGACCGGCAGAAAGAAAAAGCACTGAACTAAGAAAAGGTTTCCAGTCCAAAGATGTTTTTTCATTTGCATCGGTCTTTTTGCTCCCTGTAGCACTCAAGAAGAATGCAGCCGCCAGCGCAATAATGCTCAAAGAAAGAATCTTTGTATCCACCTTGAAAATTACAAGCATTGTAAAAACAAGAATTGGATAAACGGCAGCAATCACATAAAAAAGTGCCTTAAGGAATTTTTTCATCAGTCTTCAACAACCTTATGCCATATATGGTACAAGAGCGTCTACAACATCCTGAACAGTCTTTACTGTCTTAAAAATAGATGGGTCAACATTTCCCTTATCTGCAGGCATGAATTCCTTCATCTTAACGATAAGGTCGATTGAGTCGATTGAATCCAGATCCAAATCATCTCCGAGAAGAGCATCAGGAGTTACATCTCCTTCATCAAGTTCAAATTCTGAAACAAGGATTCCCTTAAGTTTTTCAAAGATTTCGTCTTTAGACATAATAAAACCCCTAAATTATTTTTTTTGCGCTGAAATATATTCAGCCAGCGCATTTACTGAAGCAAAGTATTTTTTGTTATCATCACCATCTGATGAATATTTCAATCCAAATTTCTTTTTAAGCGCAACACCAAGTTCAAGTGCATCAATTGAATCAAGTCCCAAACCTTCTTCAAAAAGTGGTTCAGAATCAACAATATCATCAGGGGTTATATCTTCCAACTGAAGAGCAGAAATGATCGTTTCTTTGATTTCTGTTTTAAGTTCTTCCATAATCCATAACCTCTAAAATACAGCCAATTTTTTGGATTATAGACTATCAGTTAAAAAAATACAAGATATCGCCAAAATGTGCTTTTTTACATTAAAATAATAGTATAAAATGGGCTTTATGCGAAATATTTATTTATCAGACATTACAATGTGGGCTCCTGGACTTGGCTCTGATCCTGAATTATGGAAAAACTGGGCAGAAAATAAAGAATCCATTGCTCTTTCAAACGAAAGCCCAAAACTTGAATATACAAATCCTCTGTTTCGAAGAAGACTTTCGCAGATTACTAAAATGACTGTTGAAGTTGTTCATGCGTTGCTGGAAAAAAGTCATATCAATAAAGACACTAAGCTTGAATTCATTTCTTTACGCGGTGAAATTGCAAGAACATTTTCTGTAACAAAAGGAATTATTGAAGACGGAATTATTCTGCCGGCTGGCTTTTCTCTTTCTGTATTCAATACTCCAATTTCTTCTGCTACCCTTGCCTTTGGTTTGAAAGGCGGATATTCTGTTTTGTATCCTTCTAAGAATGATTTTTCTGAATCCTTTAAGGCTGCAGTTGCTCCTATACTTGCAGGAACAGAAAAGGAAGTTATTCTTGTTTACGCAGATGAATTTGTACCAGAGGCTTACGGAGATAAAAGACCTGCCGAAAATATACCGGTAGCATTTTCTTGTGTTATAAGTGTTGAAAAGAAGGATGAGTGTATTGTATTTGAAGACTTTTCAAATGTTGGAAAATCTCCAGTTGAATTTCTGAGGTTTCTTTTAAAGTAGTATTATGTTAGGATAAGATTTATGAGCAAGCAGAAAGTGAGCTATAAAAGCAAACAACCAAAAATTAAGAATATTTTTAAATATATTTATTTTTGTGTTTCAAAAATTGTTGCTATTCTCTGTTTCGGCCTTGGCGCTGTTATTTTAGCCATTTTTGTATTCCCATTTATAAGAATTTTCACTCTTCACAAAAAAGATTTTGGTATTATTGCCCGCGCATATGTTTCTCATACATTCAGGGTATTTCTTAGAAATCTTGATGTCTGTAAAACTTCTCATCTTAAGGTTGAAGACAGACAGGCCTTCCGTGATATCCACAGCAAAATTATTGTAGCAAATCATCCTTCACTTCTTGATTTTGTTTACATTATGTCGCTTGTACCTAATTCTACATGTATTGTTCGTGGCAGTCTTACTCATACTCCACTTCGCGGCGTTATTAAGCAGGCTTATATTACCAACACAACTGATTTTGATGATGTACTTGTTGAATGTAAAAAGCTCACTGATAAGGGCTGTAATGTAATTATTTTCCCGGAAGGAACCCGAAGCCCTCGAATTGGTCAAAATAATTATAAAAAAGGTGCTGCCCGAATTGCACTTTACTGCGGTTGTGATGTTCAGCCTATGTTTATTGGCGGAAGCGATAAATACGGTCTTGGTAAACATGACCCGCTATGGTCTTACAATCACGTGGAAACTTATCTGTATGATATAAAGATGCTGCCGGTAATTCCTATCAGCAAGTTTAAAGATCTTTCTGAGCCGATTGCCGCAAAACATCTTACAGAAGAGATGGAGAAAGTTATACGCAGTGCAGGCGATGAATATGCAAAAACATACACTGGTCTTACACTGAATAATTATTAAGAAATTGCCGGGTCTGGCCCGGCAATCTTTTTTTAAATTATGTAACACTTTTTCACTTCTCGAGTGTTAAACTTAATGACAGGACAATTTGTACAATGAAAACTTTGTCAATGGATGACTTTGAAAATCTTTACCGCCAGTACGGCCCTATGGTTCTCAGACGCTGCCGCTTCATTCTTAAGAATGAGGAAAAGGCTCTTGATGCCATGCAGGATGTATTTGTTCGCCTTATTGAAAGAAAGGAGAAAATCAGCAATGTCTGCTCCAGCCTTCTTTACACTATGGCCACAAATATCTGTCTTAATAAAATAAGATCAGACAAACTGCGAAATGGTCCGGAATTTGATGTAATTGCAGAAATAGTTGAAGATAGTGCAAGCGCAGAAGGAACAGAAAAAATCGAAACTTCTATTCTTCTTGATTGTATCTTTTCTGAACGTGACAACAAGGACAGACAGATTGCAATTTTACATTATGTAGACGGCTATACTCTTGAAGAAACATCCCAGAAAATGAAAATGTCTGTTTCCGGAATCAGAAAACGTCTGGAAAAACTTAAAGAATATGCAGGAGGAAGATATGGCAATTCCAACTAGAATTTTAGAGGAAATCAAAAACTCTGAAGTCGATGCTAAAAGCTTCTACTCAACTTACGGAAAAGAAAATATCGAAGCCGCTATTAACGACCTCAAAAAATCTGATGAAGAGATACTAAATACCTATTCTGTACAGGCTATGAAGGCTGCAGTTGCCGGTAAACTCAATGAGGGAAAGATAAATAATTCAAACAGTACAATTCTAAAATTCCCTGCTTATAAAATTGTAAGCTATGCCGCTGCTGCCGTACTGCTTGCTGCAATTCTTATTCCTGCCGGACTTAAGAATTCAAGAATCCCTGCAGGTCAAACCCCAACAGAACGTGTAAAGGGAAATGCTGCAGCTCATTCAGTAACTGAGCCACAGATTAAACTTTACCGCCAGAAAGGACTTGAAATTCAGGCTTTGAATGATGGTGATTTTGCACGCTCTGGAGATGTAATTCAGATTACTTATAATGCTGGCTCTGATGAATATGGAGTTATCTTTAGTGTTGATGGCAACGGTAATATTACACGCCATTTCCCTGAAAATACCTGGCAGGCAGCTCATCTGGAACGCCGCGCCGATGAAACTCCACTCGATTTCTCATACGAGCTGGATAACGCACCGGACTTTGAATGCTTCATCATGGTAACTTCAAAGAAACAGTTCTCACTTGATGGCATTGAAAATCAGATTAAAAACAAAACTGATATAGATTATCTTACAAAACTTTCTTATCTGCCTAAAAAAACAGAAGGCATAACCTTTACTCTGGAAAAGTAAAGCAGTTTCACGAATAGTTGAAAAGGAAGGAAAAGATGAAAAAACTTATTTTAATGACTATTGCGCTGCTTTCCCTTACTCAGGCCTTTGCAGCAGCAACAGAAGAAAATACAAGCGGAGTAGACAGATATGCTGTTTACATCGGTTCAAATAAGGGTGGAAAAGGCCGTGAGCAGCTTTTATATGCAGGAAGCGATGCTCAGAATTTCCAGAAAGCAATGGCTGAAATCGGTGGTGTAAGTGATGCAAACAGCTATATTCTTATTGACCCGACTAAAGAAGCTATTGATGATACATTAAACAAAATATCTCTTAAAATCACAAACAGTCAGAGTCATGCTAAACGTTCTGAATTTATCTTCTATTATTCAGGACATTCTGATGAAAACGCTCTTTTGCTTGGTGATATTCCTTATGATTATTCAGCATTAAAAGCTGCAATTACTGAGGTTCCAAGTGATATTCACGTTGTAATTCTTGATTCCTGCTACTCTGGAAACTTCATCCGTACAAAGGGTGGTCAGAAGCGTAAACCATTTTTGATTGATGATTCTTCTGTAGTAACCGGACATGCATATCTTTCATCAAGTTCTACTAATGAATATTCTCAGGAATCAGATGAAATTGAATCCTCTTACTTCACAAATGCAATGATTACAGGTCTTCGTGGAGCTGCAGATGCTTCTGGTGATAACAAGGTAACTTTGAATGAACTGTATTCTTATGCCTTCAACGATACTCTTTCAAAAACAGAATCAAGTAAGGCAGGACCTCAGCATCCAAATTACAACATCACTCTTGTAGGTTCAGGAGACCTGATTCTTTCTGATATCTCAAGTGGTGAAGCAATGCTTTCTCTTTCAAAGGATGCAAAGGGTAAGTTCATCATCCGTAATGCAGAAGGTAAACTGATTTCAGAAATCAATAAGGTTGCCGGTCAGCCAATTTTTATGGCTCTTCCAGCTGCTCAGTATTCTGCGATTATTATTGATGAATACTCAACAAAACAGGGTTACTTCATTCTTGAAAAAGATCAGATTTATGTGCTTGATCAGAATTCTCTTACAAGCATTAAGAGAAAATCTAATCGTGTGCGCGGAAATACATCAGACGACGCAGATGATGACATTCTTCCAATTGATGATCTTGATGAACGAAAACCAGCCAGAAGAGGCTCAAGACGCCGTTATGATACAGAAGAAGAAATTTCTGTAATCTCTATAGAACCTTCTGAATCTTCTGAAGAAAAATCAGAAAGCAAAAAAGAAGATCAGTTTATTTCCTTCTTTGAAACCTTTAATTCCCGCAATATGACTTATTTCCATATGTCTGCAGTACCAGGAATTTCAATTACAGGTGGAGAAAAAGAGTATTCCCTCTTCTCTATGGGTCTTATTGGTGCTCTTGATACAAATGTCTGTGCCTTACAATGGTCAAATATTATGAGTATCACAACTCATAATATGATTGGTGGGCAGATGTCCGGTATTTTTAATACTGCAGGCCAGGTATATGGTGTTCAGGCAGCTGGACTTTTCAATACTTCTGGAAATGTAAACGGAGGCCAGTTCTCAGGTCTTTTCAATGTTGGTAAAAAGGTGAACGGTATTCAAACTGCGGGCCTTTTCAATGTTGCAAATGAGATAAATGGTGTACAGACTGCCGGATTATTCAACTATGCAAAAGAAGTTTCTGGTGTTCAGATTGGTTTAATCAACTATGCTGAAAAAAGCAACGGTATTGCAATCGGTTTAATCAATATCATTAAAGACGGTATGCATCATGTTGGTTTCAACTGGGATTCAAACGGTATGTTTGATGTATTCCTCCAGAGCGGAACAAAGAATCTGTTTATCACTTTCGGTGCTGCAATGGACAGACGGGATATATTCGAAAAGTATAATGAAAATCGTACTGTGATTCTTTACAGTGGTCTTGGTACAGAATTGAGATTTGGCTTCTCTAGTCTTGATTTTGAAGTTCTTTTCAAGAGCGTTTACAATCAGGATTATATGCCTACTACATATCAGGAATTCAAAGAGTTCAATTTTGCGTCTATCATGATTCCTTCGTTCAGATTTACATTTAATATTCTGAGCATGAACCATCTTGATCTTGGACTGGGCTTAAGCCTTGATATTCAGAACAAAGGAACTAACGACAGAGCCTTTGATTATACTTACCACCGATGGGGTTCAGATAATAATGAAACAAATCTTTACCCGGCTGTATTCCTCGGCTTTAAGATTAAATAAGGTTAGAATCAAAAACCTTCAAAAAGATTATCGGACTTGACCCGATAATCTTTTTTTTTTAGAATTCTTAGTATGAATGTACATATTTTGGAAATGCCACTGGACTTTGGTGCCAGCAGACACGGTTCAGACATGGGACCTTCTGCAATCAGACTTGCAGGAATAAAAGAGAAACTTGAATCAATCGGACACACAACTTACGTTCACACAGATATTTTTAAAGCTACTGCACAGGAATATGAAAAACCTGGAAATCCAAATGCAAAATACTTAAAACCAATTGTAAGAGCCTGCAACAAACTTGCCTCTTCTGTTGAAATCATAACTTCCGAAGGAGATTTCCCGCTTGTTCTTGGTGGTGATCACTCTGTAGTTCTTGGTTCTCTTGCCGGACTTGCAGCTACTGCAAAAAAAACTGGCCAGAAAATTGGTGTACTTTATGTAGATGCCCATGGCGATTTTAATACAAATGAGACAACACCAACAGGAAATATTCACGGTGAATGTCTTGCGGCTTCTGCAGGCCTTGGACTTCCTGAACTCACAAATCTATATTTTGATGGTCAGAAGGTTGATCCAAAGAATATCTGTTTTGTAGGTTCACGCGATCTTGACCCGGGCGAGAAAAAGCTGATGAAGGAAGCCGGCGTTACAGTTTTCACAATGAGCGATATTGACCGCCAGGGTTTTGATACTGTTGTAGAAAAGGTAAAAACCTTCTTCAAAAAGGTTGATATTATTCACGTAAGTTTTGACATGGACTGTCTGGATCCTATGTTTGCACCGGGAACTGGTATTCCGCTCCCAGGTGGACTTACAAACCGCGAAGCACTTCTTCTTATGGAAGAAATTGCTACAACCGGCAAAGTAAAATCAGCTGAAATCGTAGAAGTAAACCCTATTCTGGATGTACGAAATCAGACTGCAATACTTGCTGTAAATCTTGCAGCACGTTTGCTTGGCGAAACTCTTTATTAAATTTTCGGGGCGGCTGGCCGGCTAATCCTGCTTTTTCATAATGAAATTACCCTTGAGCATTTTTGTCTGCAGAATGTTGACGAATGCGCAAGGGTCTGTTTTTTTTATGGAACGAAGCAGTTTGTCTTCTTCATCTGAAGAAATTACAGTGTAAAGCATTTTACGCTCGGTTCCCTGATAGCAGCCGTTTCCAGTAAAAAGTGTTGCGTCATGACCTGTTATTTCGCGAATCACCTGTATAATCTGAGCAGGATAATCAGTAATAATCAAAAGTGTAGATTTCTGGTATCTCTTGTAAAGGAAGTTCAGAATCTGAGTGCTTACAAACTGAAATACAATTGAATACAGCGCGCGGCTCCAGCCAAATAAGAGACCGAAAATTCCAAGAATAATCACATTAAAAACAAGGATATGATTCCAGATACTGTGACCTGTTTTTTCAGAAACATAAATCGAAATAAAATCTGTACCGCCACTGGTTGCGCCAGCTAAAAGACAAAGACTGATTGCAAAACCATTTACAATTCCACCAAAGATGGAGCAGAGCATAATATCATCTGTCATCTGAAAGCCCGGGAACAGATCTGTAAAAAGACCGGATGCAATAATTGCCCAGATGGAAAGCAGTGTGAATCTTTTTCCAACGAAGCGGAAACAGATAAGAGCCGGTACAATATTAAGCCCCCAGTAAAAAACAGTAAAAGGAACATGAATCTTAAAGAATTTGGAAAAGACTTCCTGAAGTAAAAGTGAAATACCAGTGAAGCCGCCCGGGAGTAAGCCTGCGGTAGATACAAAGGTATTAAGGTTCAGTGCCATAACAGCGGCACCTGCAGTTACGAGTAAAAATCTCAGAAAAAGTCTAACATTGTCTCTCATATTTATAGTTTAAGCGATAAATGTGATTCGGTGAAGAAAAAAAATTTGCCTTTTTAAATAAAAATTTATTATTTTTAAAGATGATTCTAAAATCAGAGGTAATCATGGCAAAATATGAATTTCAGACAGAAGTAAATCAGCTTCTTAAACTTATCATTCATTCACTTTATTCAAATAAGGATATTTTCCTCCGGGAAATCGTTTCAAATGCATCAGATGCTCTTGATAAATTAAAGTATCTTACAGTTTCTGATGAAGCTTTTAAGGCAATTAAGTTTGAGCCAAGAATCGACATCACTTTTGATGAAAAGGACAGCACACTTACTGTTCAGGATTCTGGTATTGGTATGACAGACGAGGACCTCACAAACAACCTCGGTACAATTGCCCGCTCCGGTACAAAGGCATTTATGGAGCAGCTTACAGCTGAGGCAAGCAAGGATTCTGCTCTTATCGGTCAGTTCGGTGTAGGTTTCTACTCTGCATTCATGGCTGCAAATAAGATTGATGTTTATACACGCAAGGCAGCAGGTGACGGAAAAATCTGGCACTGGTCTTCTGACGGTACAAACTCTTACGAAATTGAAGAAGTAGCCGTAGATAGTGCTGCTGCTAAGAAATATGGTTTTGATAAACCTGAATTGAGCGGATCTGCAATCGAAATGCACTTGAACGACGACAGCAAGGAATTCGCTTCACGCTGGAAGATTGAAGAGCTTATCAAAAAGTATTCAGACCACATTGCATTCCCTATCTTCCTTCACTACGAACAGAAAAAATATGATGATAAGGGAAAAGAAACTGGCAGCGAGAGCAAAATTGACCAGGTAAACAGCGCTTCTGCACTTTGGAAGAGAAGCAAGAGCGAACTTAAGGACGAAGATTACAACGAGTTCTACAAGACATTCGGCCACGACGGACAGGATCCACTCCACTACGTTCACACACATGCAGAAGGAACTCAAGAATATACAACATTGTTCTTTGTTCCACAGACAGCTCCTTTTGATATGTACCAGGCTGATTACAAGAGCGGACTTAAGCTCTATGTAAAGCGTGTATTCATCACTGATGATGACCGAGAATTGTTGCCATCTTACCTCCGCTTTGTACGTGGTATTATCGACAGCGAAGACTTGCCATTAAACGTAAGCCGTGAAATCCTTCAGCAGAACCGCATCCTCGACAATATTAAATCTGCATCTGTAAAGAAATTGCTCAGCGAGTTCAAGAAGATGGGCGAAGCCGCAGACAAGGCAAAGAAAGTTGCAGAAGCAGACCGCACAGACGACGACAAGAAAGCAATTGAAAAGTGGAGCAAGTTCGTAAAGAACTTCAACCGTCCTATGAAGGAAGGTCTCTACAGCGACTACGCAAACCGCGACGAAATTGCAGAAATCGTTCGCTTTAAGTCTACAGATGCAAGTGGAACTGGTGATGACAACTACACAAGCTTTGCAGACTATGTTCAGCGCATGAAGACAGACCAGAAGTCAATCTTCTACATCAGCGGAAGCGACGAAAAGAACCTTCGTGCAAATCCACTCGTAAAAGCATACACAGATAAGGGCTTTGAAGTTCTTATTATGGATGATGATATTGATGACATCGTAATTCCAGGATTCGGAAAATATAAGAACGAGTTCGAGCTTAAGGCTGTAAACCGCGCTGGTTCAGACGAAGACCTCGGCGGCGACAAAGAAGAAGCTAAGAAGAAGGAAGAAGCATTCAAGCCTGTAGTTGAAAAGATTAAGAAGGCTCTCGGTGACAAGGTTAAGGAAGTTAAGCTTTCTAAGACCTTGAGCGGTGAAAACCCATCTTGTATCGTTGTAGATGAAAATGATCCAAGCTATCAGATGATTCAGATGATGCGCGCTATGGGTCAGGCTGGTCCTGATTTGAAGCCAATCCTCGAAGTAAATGGTGACCACCCAATTCTCGCAAAGATTAAGGAAAGCGACGACGAAGCTCTGATTGCAGACGTTTCAGAAGTTCTCTTCACTCAGGCATTGATGATTGCCGGTATGGAAGTTAAGGAACCTGCGGAGTTCGTAAAGCATCTTAATAATCTGTTGAGTAAATAAAAAAAGACCCCGAAACAAGTTCGGGGTGACAGTCATCTTGATTAAAGGACGACATCTTGATAAACAAACGTCATCCTGAACTTGTTTCAGGATCTATAAAAAAAGCACGCTGATTTATAACCAGCGTGTTTTTTTTACGTTCGTTTGATTTTAGGCTACTCAGTGAACATCGATTCAATCTTATCTTTATACAAATCGTTGATGCGGAAGCGCATGATTTCCTGTTTTGCTGAAAGTTCTACGCCAACTTCGAATGGCTTTGTGATGAGGGAGAACTTTGAAATACGTTCGAACATCTTGAAGCCGTTCTTTGCACTGATAAGGTTTGCGATTTCTGTTTCGTAAAGCTTCTGAATTGCTTCTGATTCAAGAAGATTTTCGTAAGTATCATACTGCAAACCATTGTAAGCAGCGTAGTTTTTAATTTCATCTTCATCAACAAGAATTAAAGCTGCAAGGTAGCGCTGGTCCTGACCAACAACTACAGCCTGCTTAATATAGCGTGATTCAGAAAGCTTTGTTTCAATAGGAAGAGGTTCAAGGTTTTCACCACCGCGAAGAACGATTGTATCCTTAATACGGCCCTTAATACAAAGTTCGTTATGAATTGTCATAATTGCAAGGTCACCAGTATCAAGCCAGCCGTCTTCATTGATTACCTTTGCAGTAAGGTCTGGGCGTTTGTAGTAACCTTTCATTACTGTTGGTCCCTTAATCTGAAGAACACCTTCTTTACAGCGGCCAAGAACAAAACCGTCCTGTGGGTCAACAATGCGTGCTTCAACACCACGGATTGGAGAACCGATAGTTCTGAAAATTGGATCAGCCATAGGGCGAACTGCAACGATTGGAGCAGTTTCTGTAAGTCCATAACCTTCTACAATCTGAACTCCGATTGCCCAGAAGAATTCATCAATAAACTTAGGGAAGGCACCACCACCAGCAACACCGGCACGGAAGTTTGTACCAAGCATAGATTTGATTTTTCTGAATACAAGAAGATTTCCAAGACCATACAGTGGCCACAAAAGAGTCCAAGGAATCAGACAAACAATCCACCAGAATACAGGATAGTAGCGTGTATAGCAGGCATTTTTGTTGAACATGCGTCGAGACATTGCCTTCTGAATCTTTGCAACGCGAACAAAGAAGTTAAACATTGCAAGAACAATACCACCTGTTTTACGCATCTTCTTTGTAATTCCATCATAAACTGCTTCGAATACACGAGGAACAGCTGGAAGAAGATGTGGATTAAGTGTCTTAAAGTCTGCCAGAAGAATTGAACCAACCGGCTTAGAATAACAAAGACATGCACCCTGAATCAAAATTACGTATTCAACTTCGCGTTCAAAAACATGCCATACTGGAAGCACGCTTAATGCTCTGTCACCAGGGTTCAGGAAGATACGCTCTGGAATTTCATCAAGCTGAGCAAGGAAATTGTGATGAGTAAGCATTACTCCCTTTGGTGTACCTGTAGTTCCAGAAGTAAAGATGATTGTAGCAAGTTCATCACCCTTACCCTTTTCAAGTTCTTCTTCTACTTTACCCTTATTTTCAATACGCCATTTCTGGCCAATCTTCATCAGATCTTCATAAAGAAGAATTGTTACTCCTGCAGCCTTTGCAGTTTCCTGATTATCTGCTTTTACATCACTTTCAATAGATATGATTGTTTTAAGTGCAGGAAGCTTATCTTTTAAAGAAAGAAGTTTTGTAACCTGTGAGTTATTTTCAACTACACAATACTTAGCTTCTGTAATAGAAAGGATTTTTTCAAGGTCGATTGGAGTTGCATCACAGCCTCGTGGAACATCAACAGCTCCAATATTCATAATACCGAGGTCTACATATAACCATTCTGCACGGTTATCAGAAATAAGACCAATTGGATCGCCACGCTGAATTCCAAGGCTGAGTAAAGCTGCACCAAAATCAAGACCAAGCTGGTATACTTCACGATAAAGCACAGGTTCAAACTGACCATTCTTTATGCGCTTCATCTGTGCATTTACTTCAGAAAACTGCTCAGCAGAATTCTTTATCATTTTTGGAACAGTGTAATTCTCATCAAAAATCATAATTTTTTACTCCAAAATGAATGACATTTTTGATGCTTTTTGTCATTCATTCTTGAAGTATATAGTGAGTTTAAAAAGATTTCAAGTTAAACTTTGAACAAATCAATCTCTGAACCAATCTTCTTAATATTGTCGGCAACAGTGCCGGTGATTACAGAAAGGGCTGCACCAGTTGCATTCATTCGCTCAACACCAATCTGCATTTCATCAATACTACCCTTCATTGAGTCAGTTGAAATCTGAAGTTTCTCAATTTCCTTGAGAATGTGTTTATTTCCTTCTGTCATTTCATCAGATGCAGAACGTACTTCAGAAGTTGAATTATTCATAGCATGCAAAGCATCTATAATCTGCTTAGAACCAATCTGCTGCTCTTCCATTGCACCCTTAATCTGCTCAATAATCTGACTGGTTTCTGCAATACTGTTAGTAATTGCTGTAAAGGCTGTGTTTGTTTCGCTTGAAACGCTTACAACATCCTGGATAGTCTCAGAAATCTTCTGAAGCTCATTTCCAATTGTCTTAGACTGATCAGTTGAAGTTTCTGAAAGCTTACGGATTTCATCGGCAACGACAGCGAATCCTTTACCTGCTTCACCAGCATGTGCCGCTTCGATTGCCGCATTCATAGCAAGAAGGTTTGTCTGTTCTGCAATATTGGCAATAGCGATATTTGCTTCCTGAAGCATCTTAGACTGTTCCTCAATACGCATGATTTTTTCATTTGCATTATTCTGTGTAGTGAAACCAGCTGAAGAGTGCTCCTGTAATGTATGGAAGGATTCAATCATCTTTCCTACAGAATTATTAACAGCATTGATATTTCCAATCATCTGTTCTACAGAGGCAGAAGCCTCAGTTACACTTGCAGCCTGAGATTCAATCATACGCTCAAGAGAACTGATATTTGAACTGATCTGATTTACCGCGCCGGCAGTTTCCTGTACAGAATCAGCCTGACTAAGAATCTGTTTATTTACGCTTTCGATATTTGCAATAATTTCTGTAATTGATGCAGAAGCATCCTGTGTTGTTTCCTGAAGTCCGCTATCAACACTAATAAGATTTGATTTAGATATCTGGAGATTTGTTACAATTCCCTGAAGTTTTTCAACGAAGGTATTAAAGCCCCGAACTACATCACCAATTTCATCATTTGAAGCTGCTGGAATACGCTGTGTAAGATCTGCATTTCCACTGGCAATTGTTTCAATAGATTTCTTTACAACAGTAAGAGGCTTAATAAGAAGTCTTACAAGAATAACAATTATGACAGCAGAAATTAAAAGTGTTATCATATTTACATATGTAAGAGAGCGATTCATTGAACTCAGTGTACCAAAGTAATAATCATATGAAGCTACACCAAACAGTGTCCAGGTTGTACCAGGGATTTTTTTGTATGAAGCAATAAGATGTACATGAATATTAGGATCTTCAAAGGCATCGATACCTTCTTTTCCCTGGAAGATATTTGCAAGAATAAGACCAAGTCCTTGTGTTTCATCAAGCTGCTGATCTCCATTTGCATTTTCATCAGTTCCTTCATTTGCATTTGCAACAGTTGTACTTGTAGCCCAGTTGATAACCGATGGATGCAGTCCACCACCCATATCGATCTTTGAAATTGTATCAAGGATTGTATTTCCCTGGATAACCATTACGATTGCACCAATTGGTTTATGATTTTCGTTATATACCGGTACTCCATAATGCTGAAGAATACTATTAGTAACAGCACTTAATGCAGGATCCGAAACAAAATCTTTTCCAGAAAAAGATTCTTTGAAATAAGGACGGGCTGCAAAATTCATAAGACGGCCATCATCTGTAATTGCATTTCCCTGTGCATCATAAAAGGCCATATTCTGAATATTTGAGCCAATTGAAGCAGCAACTTTTTTCAGCTGATTCTGTTTATCTGCCAGAGAAACTGTTTCATCCTTCATAATAGCAAGTTCTGCAATTGAATGAAGAGTCTGAAAGTGCTTATCGTTTATAGCCTGAATCTGGTGAACAACATCCCAGGAAAGAGAATCTATCTGACTATAAACACTTCTAGTCATTCCAACAGAAGCTTCTCTATATGCAACTTCTCCAAAGATAATGTTTGCGACAAAAAGAACTGCCAGAAACATTACCAACAACTTGACTGCTAAAGAAATACGAAGTTTACCAATTCTTGTTTTAGCCATTTATCCCTTCCATTAATAAACAATCAAATATAGAATTGTTTTTTTCTATAATTTTGTTTATGTTAATAAAAATAGTATATCACACTTTTTGTTAATTGCTAATTTTTTCTAATATATAGTAAATTTCTGTTATATTTGAACTATGGAACAGGTTGATACATTACGCAACGGCTTTAAGATTATTCAGGACACAGAACGCTTTCAGTTTGGAATAGATGCGGTTTTACTGGCTGATTTTGCTGTTTCAGGAGGTTTACGCTCTGCAAGTGGAGTACAGGCTGGTGAAAAAGTAATCGATCTGGGAACAGGAACCGGAATTATTCCACTTTTAATGGCTGGAAGCCAGGCTTTAAGCTCAAATAATCTGAAATCTTCAATAACATTTACCGGACTGGAAGTTCAGGATGCTTCTGCAGAAATGGCAAAGCGCAGTATAGCCCTGAATCAGCTTGAAAATCAGATAAATATAGTAAAAGGTAATTTATGTGAGGTTGATAAACTTTTTGATAAACACAGTTTCAATGTTGTAACCTGTAATCCGCCTTATATGGCTGACATTCATGGAAAAGGTAATAATCTGGATGCAAAAACAATAGCACGACATGAAGTTTTATGTACACTTGAAGATGTTGTAGCAGCTGCAGATTATCTTCTGGCTACACACGGGCGTTTTTTCATGATTCACAGGCCTTACCGACTTCCAGAAATTTTCGAATCACTTGCAACTCATAAGCTGGAAGCAAAAAAAATGCGGCTTATTTACCCTTTTGCTGACAAAGAACCGAATATGGTAATGATAGAAGCCCGTAAAAATGCAAAGAGACGGCTCATAATTGAACCGCCTCTTGTAGTACGTAATGATGATGGTGAATATACCGATGAAATTCATCGGATATACGGTGATTAAAGAGATTTCAATACAGCATCTACCAGTTTGAGAGTTCGGCTAAGGGCAGCCTCATCTGTTGGAAGTGCAAAAAGTCCACCAGCCTTACTGTCTGGATTCTGTCGTACAATCTCTTTTCTTGCTGCAATATAGTAATCTCTATGCTGAATAATGATTGCAGAGAGCTGTGCAGCAATATCTTTAAGTTCCTTATCTGTTTTCTTTGCAATTTTCTTTGCAGCAGCAAAAGCAGTAAGAATATCCTTTATTGCATCACAAATTCTGTTGTTTTCCCCTTCAACAATTTTGAATGCATCAAGATTAAAATACTGTTCGCTGTGAACGAAAACATAAATCTGGAACAAAGGTTCGTTTTCAAAAAGCTCTGTATAGCGTGTTATGAGCTTCTTAAACACTGCAGAAGGAGCTGTTTTTCCACCCTTAATTCCTTCAAGAGTCTTCTCCTGCGTAAAACCTACAGCTTCTATTTCTTTAGCACAATAAGAAAGTGTTGCAGTATACATAGCATCGCGGCTCTCAAAGTGGTTATAGAGAGAAGCCTTTTTAATCTCCAGAATATCTGCTACATCAGCCAGAGAACTGGCGCCGGCACTCTTATCAAAAGCGCTGGCCATAAAAGCCTGAATAATTTTTTCCTGTGAAATATTTTTCTTACTCATACTATAAATATCGGTAACTAACGTTAATTAGTTTAAGAAAAAATGAACGGTCGTTAGCCAAAAAAACATTGCAAAATACCCAATTCGTTATAAAATAGAGATAAAGACAAATCAGGAGGTCATTTTAATGGCAAAAAAAGGTAAAGATTATTTTGGACTGCCATGGCTTATCAGCCTTATTCTGGCAATTATTCCGGTAACTTCATGGTTATTTGGAGCTGTAACCCGCTTCCAGGAAGGAAAACCTGTTGCAGGTATTATCCGCCTGCTGCTTCTCGGCTGGAACGTAATCTGGATTATCGATATTCTTTGTGTTCTTTTCACAAAAAAGATTCTTAGAATTCTGAATATGTAAAATAAATTCCCGTGTTTTTGCACGGGAATTTCAATTTTACAATTAAAAAATTGTTATTTAAAAAGGAAAATTTATGAATTTCAATGCTAAAAAAGTATTGGCTGCTGAACAGCTAAAGCCTTATTCTAAAACACCGCGTCTTGCGTTACTAATCAGTTTAATTGTTTCTTATACTCTGGCAATCATATTTACAGTATTTATTCCAATCCGGTTTTCCCCGTTTTCAAAAATTCTTCCTAAGATCTATAGTACAAACTTATTTACTAATTTCAAATTTTCCACCACATTTCAACCTTTTCAATTTCTTGATATTTTAATTACCGGTTTAATAACTCCTGTTTTCAGCATGGCATATTTTGCGTTAATTGTTCAGATTGCAAAACAAAAAAAGACCGACCAGTATTATAATTTTACACTTAAAGATTATTTTGCTAATTTCAAGCTTGCTGGGAAAGGTATTGGTAATTACTGGTGGACTATTCTATGGGTATCCATATGGGGACTCCTTTTCCTTATTCCACTTATTTGCATTGAAGGTTTTGTATTTTACATTTTTATAGAAAAAAAACTTATAGATCCAAAAATAGCAAGCAAAATTATCAATATATCTGGCTTAATTTGTTTTTATTCTGTTTATATTTTCAAATGGATTGCCTATTGTCTGAATACCTACGCTATTGCAGATAATCATGCTTTGAAAATCCGGGAAGCAATGAATGTAAGTAAATCAATTACAAAAGGACATCGCCTCGAACTTTTTCAATTTTATCTGAGCTTTATCGGCCAGTATTTCCTGATTATTGTTACACTCGGAATCGCTTCTATCTGGCTTCAGCCGCACATTAATATGTCGGTTTATAACTTATATAAAGAACTGCTGGAAAATTATAAACCTGCTGAATAAATAAAAAAGGCTGCCCGTTTGGACAGCCTTTTTTATTAGTCGTCTTTTTCTACGTCGTAGCAGGTAATGTGAAGGTCTTTCAACTGCTGTTCATCAACAGGAGAAGGACAACTGTCCATAGGGCTTGCTGCAAGGTTATTCTTAGGGAAGGCGATTACCTCGTGGATTGACTCTTCGTGGCACATAAGCATTACGAGACGGTCGAGACCAGGTGCAATTCCTCCGTGTGGTGGAGCACCGAACTTAAATGCCTGTACGAGGAAGCCGAAAGCCTTCTCTGCGCGTTCGCGGCTGTAACCAACGATTTCAAAAATGCGTTCCTGAAGAGCAGGATCATTAATACGCATAGAACCTGAAGCAAGTTCGTATCCGTTGAGTACGAGGTCGTAAAGGTCTCCCTTTACTGCGCCCGGATCCTGTTCCAGTGTATCCCAGTACTGCTTCTGTGGAAGTGTGAACATGTGATGTTCTGTTTCCCAGTGGTTCTCTTCTTCGTTCCATGCAAAGTATGGGAAGTCGATAATCCATGCAAAGTGAAATTCATCATTTGGATTATAGAGGTTGAGATCTTTACCAAGCTGCTTACGAACGGCACCGAGTGCTGTACAAGCAAGCTGCCAGTTTTCGTCGCTTACGAACAAAATCAAGTCGTTCTTTTCTGCACCGAGTTTTGCACAGATTTCAGTTTCTTTTCCGGCGTAGAACTTTGAAATTCCACCTTCGAAAACGCCTTCTGCATTTACTTTCATCCATGCGAGGCCCTTAGCTTTGTATGTCTTAGCAACTTCTTCGAGTGCTTCAATATTCTTGCGGCTGTATTTGTCTGCAACATTCTTTACAACGAGAGCCTTGAGACCGCTTCTCTTATGGCGCTGAACGTCACGGCCAGAATTAGCAGCACCTGCCTTGAATGCGTTGAAATCAGCGAGGTCAGCCATGAAAGCTGCATCCTGCATCTTCATGTCAAAACGAAGGTCTGGCTTATCGCTTCCGTACCAGTCAAAAGCATCTTCCCAGGCAATGCGGTCGAACTTTGCCGGCAGATCATAATTCAAAGTCTTTTTGAAGATGTACTGCATCATTCCTTCTGTTGTTGAAAGAACTTCTTCACGGTTTGTGAAAGACATCTCCATATCAATCTGAGTAAACTCAGGCTGGCGGTCTCCACGAGCATCTTCATCACGGTAGCAGCGTGCAATCTGGAAATACTTATCGAATCCAGAAACCATCAGAAGCTGCTTGTAAAGCTGTGGGCTCTGTGGGAGAGAATAGAATTTTCCAGGGTGAACGCGTGACGGAACGAGATAGTCACGTGCTCCTTCCGGAGTTGATTTAATGAATGTAGGAGTTTCAATCTCAAGGAAGCCTTTACCAGTAAGGTACTCGCGTGTAGCAAAAGCAACCTGGCTTCTGAGGATGATATTGTGCTGCATTGGCTCGCGGCGGAGGTCAAGGTAGCGGTACTTCAAACGAAGATCTTCGTTTGCAACTACGAGAGTTCCGTCCTTCTGGCGAACTTCTTCGATAGAGAAAGGAAGTTCCTGAGAAGTTGTGAAAATCTGAATATCAGATGCTTCAACTTCAATTTCGCCTGTTGCCATATCAGCATTAATATCTTTATCTGAGCGTGCATTTACAACGCCTTCAACTGCGATACAATATTCACTCTTAAGGCTGGCAGCAATCTTCTTAACATCATCACTAGCACTATCGCCAACCATTACCTGTGTGATTCCATAGCGGTCACGCAGACGGATAAACAAAAGGCCGCCCAAGTCACGGGTACGGCTTACCCAACCGTTCAAAACAACTTTCTTACCAACATCACTCTTGCGGAGCTCGCCACAAGTCACTGTACGCTTAGTATTTTCCATAACACAGTATTTTAGCGTTATGATAGAAGTTTTACAATTAGATATAAAAAAATCATTTTTTTTCTCCTAAAAACTTCCTAAAATAGTAAAGTCTATACCATATTAAGTATGAGGTTTTTGTGATAAATAATAATACAAGTAATTATGACATTCTCATCAGCGACTTTGATGAACACTACTTCAAAGTAGATTTTCCAGGACAGTTTGATAAGAAGATGCTGGACGCCGTGCGAGCTGTACCCGGGCGAATCTGGAATTCTGAATTGAAAATCTGGATGCTGCCGCTTGAGTTTGTAGAAAATGGAAAAAGTTCCACTACTGCACTTCTGGAAAATCTGTATGCGACGGGACTTTATAATTTTTCAAAAGATGAATCTGGAAATACGAAAAAAGTCTTGCCACATGTCCCATATCAAAAATCAATTTCAAAAATGAAAGACATGCTGCAGGTAAGACATTACAGCAAGCGGACAATTGAATGCTATTTGCGATGGGTAAAAGAGTTTTTGGAAAAATATGGTCGTAATGGAACTGATGGGCTTGGTCAAAAACAAATCAATGAGTTCCTGACGACACTTGCTGTGAAATACAAAGTAAGCCCTTCTACACAAAATCAGGCACTGGCAGGACTGTTATTTTATTTCAGATTTGTAAAAGGCAAAAACCCGATAGAACTTGAATCAGTTATAAGGGCAAAGAAAAAGCCACGGATTCCTGTTGTATTCAGCCGTGCAGAAGTTCGCAGGGTGATTGAATATATGCCCGTTGAGAAAAGACTCTGCGCAGAAATGATTTACGGAACCGGCATGCGCTTAAATGAACTGATTGAACTTCGGATTCTGGACGTTGATTTTGACCGGAGTGAAATCATCATAAGGCATGGAAAAGGTGATAAAGACAGACGCGTGATGCTGCCGCAAAGCCTCATCCCAAAAATCAAATCTCAGATAGAAAATGTGAAAAAACTACATGAAAAAGATTTAGCTGATGGATGGGGGGCTGTTCCACTGCCAGGTGCACTTGCCGGAAAATACCCCGGCGCAGAAAAAGACTTGAAATGGCAATGGCTCTTCCCGCAGAAAAACCGCTGGAAAAATCCGAACACAGGTGAAGAAGGAAGGTGGCATATGGACGGCACTCTATTACAAAGAGCCGTCAAAAGCGCTGTGCTAAAAGCGGGCATAAACAAAAACTCGAGCTGCCATACCTTCAGACATAGTTTCGCTACACACTTGTTGGAAAACGGATACGACATAAGAACTGTACAGGAGCTGCTGGGACACAATGATGTGAAAACTACGCAAATTTACACGCATGTACTTAACCGAGGACCGAGTGGAGTTATCAGTCCGCTGGATAATATGTAATTTTATGAGTCAAATTATTTGACAGGTGTAACAGATATGTGGTACAGTAAAACGTCAACAATAGATAAAGACTCTTGTCTGATTTATAGAGGTCCTTGTTTCATAATAGAATGGTTCTATGATGAAAACGGATACAGTCAGCCGTATGAATATTTTCTAAAATCTTCTACTGGCCAAAAACGAAAATTCCTGCTCAAGAAAAAGCACTGGCAATAAATAATATGGCAAATTATTATCTGTGCCATAAAGATAGCATGGAGGAATAATTATGGAATCAACCTTTGATAAATTCATCACAAATAATCCCAAAGAAAAAGCAAAATTCGAGAAAGAATATAATGATTTTCTCCTTTCAGAATTTATTTTGGAAAGAATGGAAAAGGAAAATCTGTCTGTACGTGCTCTTGCAAAAAAAGCCGACGTCTCCCCTACTATTATTCAAAAACTAAGAAAAAGTGAAACCGCTGAAAAAATTAATTACGGGACTTTCATGGCAGTAATAAACTCTTTGGGATATAAATTGAAGCTTGTTCGTTTATAAAATATATTTCCTAAGATTAATGATGTCTCAATAACAAAATAAAGAACTTATGCATATCCGTATAAAATCCTTTAAAAGTCACATAAGTTGTTGTAGAATAAAGACAAGTCAGTTACTTATTAAAGACAATATTTGAATTCACAAAAAAACTTAATGGGAACTGTCGAAGAAATGTTATGCTGACACCCGCACTGGGGTGCCTAAGAAAAAAATATGGAAAAATTTGTAGGAAATACTTTTTTTAATAAAATTAAGTATCCGTTTATTATTTTAAGTCTCATATCTTTATTGTTGTTAGCAATACTTTATGATTTTTCATATACATTTTCTAATACATTTTTAATTTTGTTAATAATTTATTTTATTGCTAAATCTAGAAAAGTTAGAAATGCTTATAAAATTGAAAATAATTCTTTTACGATAAAATCATTTGGAAAAATTAAGGAATTCAATATAAAAGAATTAACTGATTTTTATGAAAAAAAAGAGGGAAAGAACTTAATTTACATTTTTCAATTCGGAAATAAAAAAATTCATATATATTATGACGAAAATATGAAAGAAATAATTGATTCCTTTTATGCAAACCATTTTGAATTCTTTTACCAAAAAAAGAAACAAGAATATGATTCTGGAAAAGAACGTTGTCCGGAAAGCAAAAGAAATGAGCTTATAATCCATATTATCTATGGAAGCGTTTTATTATGTTGGACAGTTTTATGTGTTATTTTGTTTCTTAAAGATAGTAATGAGTATTTAAAATTTGTTATCTTATTTATTATGTTTTGGCAACATTGGTTCATAGAATTACATCGTATAAGAAATATGAAAAAGTATTTTAACAATGAAGGTTTTCATGAAAAGAAATATATTATTCCATATTCAGAAATAAAAAGTATCATAAAAACAAAGAAGAAACTTCTAACTGTACGTTGGCCGACAACAGTAGACTATTTAACAATTACTACTGATGTTGAAAAAATAGATATTGAAGATAATATATCATGTAATGTATCATTTTACAGATATATTCAAGAGAAATTAAAACTGAATTAAAGATATTAGCATAACAAAGGTTCGTAGCCGACAGCGGGTCAGGCCCGCTGCGGTACAACCAGTTGTTATGTGGACGCCCGCACTGGGGCGCTGATATGAGGGAAAAATGAAACAAAAATTATTAAATTTTTTCTTAATCATCTTATCCCTTTTACTTATTGTAATAACAACCTCAAGAATTATTTTTATAAATCAGTTTACTACAGCATTTATATTAGATATTTTAAGAAATTATTTATTTGTTTTTATACTCTTTGGTTTTATTAAATATACATGGAAAAGTTTATTTTTAAGTTTAGTTACTTCATCCATTATTTTATGCATCTCCACTATTGAAATTCTATTACGGATAAAACATGGAGAAACTTTTATCCAGTTAAAAGTTCTGTTAATTTTTCTTATTAGTATTTGTGTATTGATATATTATTTTTTCATAAAGTTTTTCAAGGAATTCTGTATAGAACAAAATGCTCAAGCACTTGTCATTAAAAATAAAATTAAATCTGCAATTTTAGTTTATTCAGTACTAATCAGAAAGAATAGAAATAGAACAGACCTTATTTATTCTAGAGGAACTCTTTTTGATAAAATAAACAAATATAAAAAAGCGAAAAAAGATTTCCTTAAATCTATAGAATCTGAAAATCCTGATCCTAGAGGTTTTATTGCATTAGGAATTTATAAATATGAAAATCATGAAAACGATAAAGCTATTGAATTATTGAGAAAGGGAATACAATTGAATCCTGACTTATATGAATATCTTCCACAACCCATGAAAGATATTATAAAATAATAAAACACATAACAAAGGTTCGTAGCCGACAGCGGGTCAAGCCCGCTGCGGTACAACCAGTTGTTATGCTGACACCCGCACTGGGGTGCCTTAAGAAAAAAGGAAAAAAAAAGTATGGATTTAAAAGAAATTGAAGAAAACATTAAGAATTATTCCAATGAAAAATTAATTATTGAAGGAATAATTAAAGTAAATGATTATATTCCTGAAGTACAGGAATTATTTAAGAAAGAAATAGAATTTAGAAAAATTTCAGAAGAAGAAATCAATAAAATAAAAGAAAAAAATGAAATAAACAAAAATGTAAAAAAACATAATAAATCAAATAAGCTAAGAGGCGTTTTGCTTTTTATAAATATAATTTTATTTATCGATTTTTTTATATATTTATTTGCAGGATTCTTTGCAATTAGAAATATTGGTTTAATTGAATCATTTTTATTATTTATAATTTCAATAATTTGCATACTGAGTTTCATTTTAATACTTTGCAGAAAACAAATAGTAAAAAAAATATTTATAATTTTAATGTGCATTTGTATACTAATAAGTATAATAAATATATTAATTTTTTTATTTACTAATTCAATTGGATCAATTGGAAAAGATTTATATTTAATAATTAAAGATAGTTTGTTTATAATTTATTTCTTAAAATCGAATTATGTAAAAACTTATCTAATAAAATAAAGCATAACAAAGGTTCGTAGCCGACAGCGGGTCAAGCCCGCTGCGGTACAACCAGTTGTTATGCCCACGGCTCACTGAGCCGGTAGGATTTTTAAATTTTAAAATAGTAGGAGATAAATAGTAAATGAAAAAGCTTATTTTAATCACTCAAATTTTATTTATTGTTTTAGTTATTACATCATGTTCTAAACAAAAAAAAGATTTTGAAGCTACTTCCAATGAAAGTATTGAAACCGAAAATACTTTAACAGAAGCAACTACCTCAGAAGTTAAGGAAGAAAATCAAAAGTCTCAGTTTACCTACGATTACACACAGCAAGACGATATTTTAGGAATTATTCCTGGTAAAGACGGACGCCCCGATGAAGTTGATATTGCATACGGACATATAATCAATATGAAAGATTGGTTTATGACAGATATGTCTCAAGATGGAAAATATTCCATCAAATATACCGGGGAATATTATTATACTTACGCTAGGTATTACATACCAAATGAAGGCGAACGCAAAGATTTAAATCTTATTATGCTAAAAGAAGAATCTCCTCTTTATAATCCAAAAGATTTAGGAGCAACTGAAAAAGATATATGTAGTCTGGGTTGTGAATTTATACCTATAGCAAGAAGTTCAGAACCTATATCGTTTAATGAACAAACAACTTATTGGTTCAAAGTAAGTGAAGATAAATGGATTCCGGGCTCATCTGTTTACATTCAGCCGGGAGCTTTTGACAAACTTTCTGTAGAAGACTTATGGGTTGGAATGGACTTTGAGGAAATAAAGGATGGTGCATGGTTCGTTGTAAAAACGAATGACGGTTCTTCTTTAAGACTTCGTGATTCCTCAAATATACAAACAGGAAATGTGATTTCAAGTATTCCTCAGGGAACATGGATATATGCTGAAACTCAGACTTCCAAAACCGAAATAATAGATGGAATAGAAGCTCGCTGGTATAAAATAACATATCCTGAAAAAGGTTATGTATTCGGTGGTTATCTTGAAAAACAGGATGATGTCTGTGGATTGAGTTTTGCCCAATTCGAAGTAATGCACTATCGTCATGATGATAGTAACAATTATACATTCAAAGTCTATTCAGCTCCCACTACAAAATCACAATACCTTGGAGAATATGAAATCAAACCAGATGAATATGGTTATCTCGCTATGATTGAAACAAAAGAATTAGAAACAGTAGATGGAGTTCAAGGAGTTTGGATTAATATAAAAGAACCTGTAGAAGGTTTTATTTTCGGTTATAATTTTATATATAAATAATTTCAAATATGTAAATCTATTATACGCGGCAGTCGGTGCTGCCGCTAAAAGATATATTTTTGTAGTAACAAGGCATAACAAAGGTTCGTAGCCGACAGCGGGTCGAGCCCGCTGCGGTACAACCAATTGTTATGCTCACACGCCACTGGCGTGGTATAGGAAATAAAAAAAGTAATTATGGTAGATAAAATTCAAATGATTGGTACGGCTTTTTTGCCAATAGATAAAACCAACAAAAAAATTTTAGTTTCAAAAAGAAGTATGAATAAAAAATATTTTCCGGGCTATTGGGAAGTAATTGGCGGAAATCTTGAATTTGGGGAAGATTTTACAGACTGTGTAATCCGAGAAGTGAAAGAAGAGATAAACTGCAATATAAAAAATCTGACACATTTACATTCACGAACAATGTATCTTAATGATTTGATGTATATTACAGTTGCTTATTATGGCGAAATATTAGAAGAACCTGTTTTTAATAAAAATGAAATTTCTGAAATCAAATGGATTACTGAAAACGAAATAGACGATTTTGAATTTTGTCCTGGTGATGTTGAATTATTGAAAATAGGTTTTAAGAGTATAAAGTAGCTGATCAGGCAATATGCGCCAAAGGATCTTCTACTTCAATTCCTTTTTCGTAAATTGTATAAGGGTCAATATCGATACAATTGTATTTATCGTATTTACCATCCAATGTCCATGCAAGAGTTCCATTCAGGACTGTACAGTTATTTATGTAAAAATCTAAATCATTTAGTTTAGAGAAAACGCCTTTGCCTACTAAATGAGATACATTATATTCTTTTATCTTTCCATCTACGAAATAAACGAAAACATTATAATTGTCTTTAGGTAAAACCTGTACAACTTCCATTTGTACCTCCTTACGTAAGTGGATTTATTTTTGCTGGTAATTCCATATTTTTAGCCTGATTCCAACTATCTTTAAGTTCCTGCTTATGCAATTCAGACCAGGCTAAAACCAATTTCAATTTATTTGAGGGGATAGCTCCTTTTAGTACGCAAGAATTCTCTATTTCTACTAATGCTTCTTGACCAGCATATTTTGCATGAAAATGAGGTGGTAAATGATCATCAAAATAAAGGCAAATTTCTATTCCTTCAAATTCACTAACAACAGGCACTATTTACTCCTAAAATAAATATATCATAAAAAAACAATATCGACTATAATAAAAAGCATAACAAAGGTTCGTAGCCGACAGCGGGTCAAGCCCGCTGCGGTACAACCAGTTGTTATGACGACAGGCGCACTGGCCTGCCTTTTTTTTGGAGAAAAAATGAAAAGAACTGTTTCGTTATTATTTATATGTGTATGTATTTTTAAATGTTACGCAATAAATTTTGAGATAGTTAATAAAAATTTTCCATATTGGGCTTTCCAACAGAATTATTGTTCTGAAGAAGAAACTGATCCAGAAAATCATAATAATATTGTACTTTCTACTCATTTAGTACAAGCATTTCCATTTCCTTTTACTCATCGAGTATTCGATTTTTTAGTTGATAAGAATATAACATGGAACAAAATGACAATTTATAGTTTTTCTTATCAATCAGAGGATGGCGAAGTTACTATTATAAAAAATAAAAAAATAAACAATGAGAGAATGTTTAATATAATTAAAGATTATCATTGGATTAAAGAAATGGAATATTTTGAAAACGTCATGGGAAAAATTGTATATAGTTTTGATGATGGTGAAATAATTACAGAATATACTGAATTAAGAGTTTGGTAATAGAAGAATATTTAAGAAAGCAAGTCGAGCTTGCTTTCTTAAATGAAATTGAACTTTAGGATTTACGCGAAGAAGCGATAGTACGCGGCTTTACGCCGCTTAGGAAAAGTATAATAATAGAAGCATATGCTTCATTTGGTTGTACAGAATTTTCATAAAGAAAAAAGGTTTTATGGAATCTAATTCTGTATAAGAAATATATTTGTCATAACAAAGGTTCGTAGCCGACAGGCAGTCAAGCTGCCTGCGGTACAACCAGTTGTTACACGGACGCCCGCATTGGGGCGCTAGTGAATAAAAAAATGAAAGTATTACTAAAAATTTTAAAATTTGTATTTATAATTCTTTTTTCTTTTATTCTTATACTTTATATAAGTTTAAATATTTATGTAAAATCAAAAGAAGTCAAAGTTGATAAAAATGAATTAATAAGCTTATCGACAATTTCTTTATCAGATAACCAAATAAAAATAGCAAGTATAGTATTAAATAAACAATCAAATCCTAAATTTCATAATTATTTCTTTTTAATAAATGATGCATTTTCTGGAAGAAATAATGTTGCTCGAATAACTGCATTTACTTATATTGCAGAACATGATGATTTTCGGCACATCACAAGTATTGAAAGACATGTTGTAGAACTTGCAACGAAAAGATACATTATGAAAAAGATTGATTATACAATCTGCTATAATTACCTATTTTCAAAATTATATTTCGGAAACAGTATATACGGTCTTTCCGAAGCTTCTGACTTTTACTATTCAAAGAAATATACAGAATTAACAGACAAAGAATTTATAAGTCTGTGTTTATTGCTCCATAATCCAGCTTTTTATGATTTTCGAAATGAAAAAAAAAAGAAAAAGATGTGAAGAAGAACTAAATAGAATTTATTTACTTTATCAAGAGAAGTAAAAAAAATTAAATTGAACTTTTAGGCTTGGACGAAGAAGCAATAGTATGCGGCTTTACGCCGCTTGAAAAATATAAAAAAAGAAGTATTGGCTTCTTAAAAAAATATGGAATAGATTTTATAATCTATAAGAAGCAAAAGAAATCATGTAACATGCACTTCAAATCGGATGTCGGGTCAAGCCCGCCACCGTTTAAGTGCGTAGTTATACGGACGCCCGCACTGGGGCGCAATAGGAAAAAATGAAAAAAGTAAGTTTATATTTAGTTATTTTATTAATGTTTATCTCTTGTTCTACAAATAAAACAGTATATTTAAAAGCTATTGGGCCTACATCGTACGAGGAAAATGGTATAAAAGTAAGTGTATCAGAGCAACAGGAATATTGGATTCATTTTGATCCAGATACATATCCTGCAATGATAAGCTTTCATTTTGATTCTGATATATTACCTAATTATTTTACTGTAAAAAGTGTTCAGCTAAATGTTGATAAATTTAATATAGCTGTAAAAAAGGAGATAAATAAAACTATCATATTAGAGGAAAAAGACTTTAATACTGAAAGAAAATATTATGGTTACTTCTTTTGTGATGACTATCTTTATACAAAAGATATTATCGAAGCATGGAATAAATATAATTCATTTCCAATAACTCCGAGACTTTTGTATAAAGAGTTTAAAAATGTAAAAGAAGTAACATATACATTAGAAGTTGAATATAAAATAAACAATATTCAATCAACCTCATTTTACAGTTTCCCATACTCAACAAGAAATGTAACTTCATTAAGACTATGGGATACTTGGATGAGTGTATAATTAAGGAAAATTTTAGAAAGCAAGTCAAGCTTGCTTTCTAAAATTAAATTGAACTTTAGGGCAGCACAAAGTAGCAGTAGTACGCGATATTCGTCGCTTAGAATTGTTCACAAAATATTCGAAGCGTTGCTTCTTAAAAAAATAAACAGTAACTTCTTTTAAAGAAAAATAAAAAAAGAAAATATTGTTTAAGAAATAATTTCGTGTAACAAAGGTTCGTAGCCGACAGCGGGTCAAGCCCGCTGCGGTACAACCAGTTGTTATGTGGACGCCCACACTGGGGCGCATTTGGAGGAAAAATAAATGAGTAAAAGAGTTCTTATTACTTTTATTTTGATTGCTTTAAGTAGCATTTGTTTTGCTCAAGGATTTTCTACACCTTGCGATTTGATTTACCCCGATGCTTTGTATAAAGACTCTTTTATTCTTCTACAGAAAAATGTGAATATTCAGAAGTGTGGCGAAAGGAGTTTTGAAAGCGAAGTTGTCCTTGATGTGGAAAATGTAAAAGGAGCTGCAGAAAGTACTTTCATATATTTAAATCCATATGATCCAACATCAAGAAGCTTAAAAGAAGATTGTATTTCAGTATACATAAATAATAAGTTTGTAAGAGCTGTCAAAGATAATTCTGAAGATGGTGACATGTTTTTATTCACTGCTTTTGTCCCAGAGGGACGTTTTAAAATAAAATATGTAATGGAACATGGAGGCAGTGAGATATCTGGTACATACTATTGTGAAATAGAGAATAATTATATAGGAAAATGGAATGTTTCTGCCAGTTATTCAGAAACAATTTCTGCTTCTATTTACAATGATGTTATTTCTTTTGACCCGGCAGATGTAAAACTAGTCGGAACTGGAAAACAAAGTGGCAATTCATATTTCTTAAAATCTGGATATATTTCTTATTCAACCAAAAAAAAGTATTCAGGGTTTTCTATTCATTGCCAAAATTTTTACAATGGGTTTGGTGGTGGCAGTGGTTGCCCGATACCACCAAGTATTTATAGCGATGATGAAAAAATACATTCTGCAATAGGATATATATATGAGTTTATAACAGATGCAAGAATTGTTGAAGAAAAGTTAAAATGGGATAATGATAACGATTACCTTAACTATAGTTTTAGTAAATTACTCGAAGTATTAGAAAAATTGGATAAAGATGAATTAAGACTTTTGAGGAATGCCTTTTATGCAAAAAACAATTATGTATTCAAGAATTCTTCCCTGAATAATTTTTTCAGTTCAGCTATATGTTATTTTCCAGACAAGTCTGTGACTGTCGATAAAATCAAAATAGAAAAACACGAAAAAATATTGATTGAAATGATTCAAGCAGCTGAAAAAGGCGAATCATCTGAATCTGTTATTAATAAGTATAAAGAATAGCACATAACATGCAGTTCAAAGCAGACAGCAAGTCAAGCTTGCCGCTGTTTAACTGCGTAGTTATGTGGATTGCCAGTGGCAACGAAAAGGAAAAAAAATTATGCCAACAGTCGAAATTGTTTCATTAGATTGTAATAGATTATTACCCATAAAAAATAGCACACTTCCTTTTACTGTATTACAAAATAGAAAATTAATTAGTCATAGAAGTTTATTTCAAGAAGAGTTAAATAAAATTAATGGAACTATATTGCATTTAGGGAATAAAAAATTTGGTAGAAATACTTGTTTTTTTGCCAGTGAATTAATAGATTGGGCTTCAGAAATTGAAAAAATGAAATTAATAAAAATTAATGGTAAAGAAAAATTTAAAGAAGATTTAGAAATATTCACTTTTACACCTTCCATGTTTGCATCAATAATAAAAGTATTAAAATGTGCATTAAAGTATTCTCCGATAAATAAAATATTTTTTTACACAGATATTCAAACTGGAAATGATTTAGAAGTTGGAAAAATGTATGGGAATATAAGCTTTGAAGATTTTATAAAAAAACAAAATGGGGAATATTATATATTTAATACCTTGTATGAAATACATAAGTAATACATTTTATATGTATAGTGACAGTAATAAAGCAGAAGTCGGAAGGTAAAACAATGAATAATATTATATTTGATTTAGAAGAAGTAATATTTCCTGAGTTTTATACAAGAAAAGATAATAAGGGAATGAATATGTTTTTTTAAAAACATCAGAAGAAGTAAATAATCAAACAATAGTATTTCAGAAAGATAAAACTGCTTTTGAAGCGTTTGAAAATCATATTCATTTATGGGAAAAAATAAAGAAAAAAGATCAAGAGAAATATAAGAATTTGGGATTTAAAATTGCACAGAATTTAAAGACTAAATTAAATACAGACTTTCCAAATAAACAATTTGTCGTTTTTCTAGAATTGAATTTTGAAGAAAGTTCAATAATTAGATTTCATCAAATTTGGAATGGAGAACCGTTGTATTTTGATGTTAAAGAATTTTCCAATATATATAAATTTTAATAAATGAATTATAATCAAATTCTAAAAATTTAGACAAATGTTTAATTATGATATTCACATAACAAAGGTTCGTAGCCGACACGCGGTCAAGCCGCGTGCGGTACAACCAGTTGTTATGACGACAGGCCACTGGCCTGCCGTGTCTTGGAGGAAAAATGTTTTTTTGGAAAAAGAAGAAAGAAGAAATTACTTTTGAAGAATTTAGTTATACAAAATTTGCAGTATGGCTTAATGAAATATTAAAAAATCCTCTTCCGGTAAATGTAAAAGGTATAAACTTTAATTTATATGAAGAAGAAAAGGAAAATACCTTCGGCGTTCAGTTTGTCGCAACATCAAGTTTTGATTCAAATGATGATGACTGGGCATGTGATGAAGTTTTCAGTTCCAATGAAAATATGTATTATTTTACTAATGAAAACGGCTGGGAACAAACACTTAAAGAAGTTGAAAAAAATGTCAAAACATACCTGGAAAAAGAAGAGTATTCTTCAGTTTTAAAAAAATATGAAGGAATCGGGCTTGGTTTTGTAGATGGAGATTTAATAATAGTTTATAAGAAAGATAAATAAGCTAAGGAATATTTCAGAAAGCAGTTCAAGCCTGCTTTCTGAAATAAAATTGAACTTTAGGGCTTGGGCAAAGAAGCGGTTTTATGCGGCTTTACGCCGCTTAGGAAAAGTATAATAATAGAAGCATACGCTTCAAATGGTTGTACAGAATCTTCTAAAAGAGAAAAAAAAATTAAGAAAGCTAATTCTGTATAAGAAATATAATTGCCATAACAAAGATTCGTAGCCGACAGCGGGTCGAGCCCGCTGCGGTACAACCAGTTGTTACACGGACACCCGCACTGGGGTGCTAAGTAGAATAAAAAAAATTGTATCTAAGGAAATTTTATGTTAAATACACCTGTAGGAAATATTATGTTAGAATTAAATGGACGAGAGTATTCATATTTAGCAAATGAAATACCATACACAAAATTTCCAGTAGATAAAAGATATAAAATCATAATTCCAAATGTGGAATGTGGTGATCAAATCTCAATAAAAATAAGTGATGCGTCATATACAGATATTGGTCCTGGTTCTGGAGAGCGATTAGAAGCTTTAGAAATATATTCTGAAAATTTTCAAATGGATATTGGATGTTTAGGTGAAATAGAAAATGTTAATTATGAGTATATAAATAAATACACAGAATTACAAATTACATTTAATAGACAATATTCAAATTTTATAATTTTAATTGCTTGGCTTGAATCTACGACAGACTCTCTTACAAATGCTTGGCTTGAAGTAGATCCTGAGTATTGATATTTATAAAATACTTCGAAATTTACAAATTATTTGGAAGTAATTACTTTTTATGAAATATAAAAAATTTTCAGACTGACACAAAGAAGCGTGTAAATATAAAATTGGAAAATAATATAAAGCAAGTCAAGCTTGCTTTATATTATTGATTTAACTTTAGGGCGAATCAATGTAGCGATAGTACGCGCCTTTCGTTGCTTAGAAATTGTTCATAAAAAAATAGAAGCGTTGCTTCTGGAAAAATATACAGTATTTTCTTTAAAAAGATAAAAAAAGAAAGTATTGTTTAAGAAATAATTTCGTGTAACAAAGGTTCATAGCCGACAGCGGGTCGAGCCCGCTGCGATACAACCAGTTGTTACACGGACGCCCGCACTGGGGCGCTTGGAGAAAAAAGAAAAATGAAAGTTATATTAAAGATATTAAAATATGTATTCATAATTCTTTTTTCTTTAATTCTTATACTTTATGTTAGCTTAAATATTTATGTAAAATCAAAAGAAGTCAAAGTAGATAAAAATGAATTATTAAGATCGTCAACAATTTCTTTATCAGAAGAACAGATAAAAATTGCAAGTATTGTTTTAAATGGAAATAGTAATCCAGAATTTCATAATTATATCTTTTTAATAAATGATGCATTTTCAAAAAGAAATTATGTTGCTCTTGCAACAGCTTTTAGTTATATCGGAGAGCATGACAATGATAATTTTCGGAAAAGCACAAGTAATGAAAGACGTATAATAGAACTTGCTACTAAAAGGTTCATCATGAAAAAAATTGATTATGTACCCTGTTATAATTATATATTTTCTAAATACTATTTTGGAAACAATATGTATGGTCTTTCAGATGCTTCAATTTTTTATTTTTCAAAACAATATACAGAATTAACAGACAAGGAATTTATTAGTCTGTGTTTATTACTCCATAATCCAACTTACTATGATTTTAGAAATGAAAATAATAGAAAACGATGTGAAGAAGAACTAAATAGAATTTATTTGCTTTATCGAAAAGAATAAAAAGAATATATTTTAATCGAGTCAAGCTCGATTAAAATATAAAATTGAACTTTTGGGCTTGGGCGAAGAAGCGATTAAATAAATTGGAAAATAATAGAAAGCAAGTCGAGCTTGCTTTCTATTATTTATTTTACTTTAGGGCGACATAAGATAGCAGTAGTACGCGACTTTCGTCGCTTAGGATTGTTCATAAAAAATTAGAAGCGTTGCTTCTATAAATAAACAATATTTTTTTTATGAAAAATAAATAAGAAAGTATTGTTTAAGAAATAAATTCGTGTAACATAGGTTCGTAGCCGACAGCGGGTCGAGCCCGCTGCGGTACAACCAGTTGTTATACTGACACGCCACTGGCGTGAATGAGGGAAAAATGAAAAATAAAATTTTATTTGTTTGTATTTTTATTTTATGTACTAAACTATTTGGAAATGAAATAAAGATTTATGCTCCTGTTGCTCAAAATTTTTTAATCGACAAGAATAATTATGTTCGGTACTCAACACTCAATATGTTTGATAATTCCTCAGACACAGTATTTGCAGTAACACTTAAGGAAATCAACAAAGCAAAACCGCTGATAGTAATATATTTTGGTGAACATGCAGAGTTTGATTGCATTTCTATCAAGCCAGGTTATTTTGATGAAAGATATTTTGAAAAAAATCATAGAATTAAAAAATTAAATCTTAAAATCTTCAACTGTGAAAATATCGAATTTAATGAAACGGTAGAATTTCAAGATAAAATGGTTGAACAGAAAATCTCTTTTGGAAAAAAAATAATAGCGACCAAAATAGAAATATATTCCCAAGATGTTTTTCCAGGTTCAAAATGGGATGATTTAGTAATATCTGATATAAACTTTTCATTAAACGGTTCTTCACAAAAAGTTTTATTTGAATCAGGTGATTGTGTTTATGGTTCTGAATATCATAAGTATGAATATGATAATCAGAATAGACTTACTCACGAACATGCTCAATATGGCAAAGCAGGCGCTGATGATAAATACTACAAATATGAAAATGGTAAAATATACAAAGCCTATGTTGGGATGGATGATAATCCAAATGATTTAAAATACGAGATTGTAGATTCAATAAATGATACAAATCCTAAAAATAAAGAATTTTTTTATAAAGACGGCCGAATAATTGCAGAGAAATTTACCCGTAACAACAGTTTTTATATAAGGCAATATATTTATGAAAATAATCAGCTTCAATCAATAATAACAATCAGTGAGAATTCAAATTGGATGAACAAATTTACAGAATTTTTTTACAATGAAAATGGATTGTTAGTTAAAACCGTAGGTTATGAAGATGCTACTATTTATAAAAAAAGATATGAATAAACCAGTATAACAAAGGTTCGTAACCGACAGGCAGTCAAGCTGCCTGCGGAACAACCAGTTGTTATGGCGACAGGCCACTGGCCTGCTTTTTGGGGAAGTATGAAAGAATTTTTTGATATTTATATTATTAAGAATTCTCGTAATAAAACTGAAATAGAGTCTTTTAACAGAAAATTTCTAATTAATTATATAGAATTATCTAAAGAATATGAAATCCCTCAATATTCAGAAAATCCGTCTCTGGTATTACAAAACTCAGAAGAGTTATTATCTTACTGTGAATTAAATACAAAAATAAATTATGCAGTTTATTGGTCTAGCACGAAAAATAATCTAAAATCTGAAATATTTTATACATTAGATGGTTATACAATATTTGGTTTGTCTACTGAGAATGAAAATGAATGTAATTTTCTATTTGAAGAAATGAGCAAATTTCTTGGTTGTGATTTTGGTTACATTACAATTGAATCACCAGCACCTTTTTCACTGGATTCTTTTTCCAATGAGTATCTATCTTCATTAAAAAAGAAAGAGAAATATCAAAAATACATTCCCAATGATAAATTTGATACGAGGAGCATCGAAGGTATTTCCATTGATGAAATAGAAAATGACAGGGCTTTATGCTATGCTCTTTTATGTTGGTGCCAAGATCCAAATTGGCCTGTTGCACAAAAAATAATGGAACTGTTGAAAAAAGCGTCAAAGAAAATAAGTCCATGCGTTTCAACTATTTTAACATTTGATGATGATTGGAAGTATGGCTTGAAAAATTTGCTTTAGAGTCATGAGGAAAGGGAATATTTCAGAAAGCAAGTCAAGCTTGCTTTCTGAAATGAAATTGAACTTTAGGGTTTACGCGAAGAAGCGGTAGAACGCGGCTTTACGCCGCTTAGAAAAAGTACAATAATAGAAGCATATGCTTCAAATGATTATACAGAATCTTCTTGAAGAAAAAAATGATTTAAGAAATCTGATTCTGCATAAGAAATATAATTGCCATAACAAAGCTTCAAAGCCGACAAACCGGTCAAGCCGGTTTGCGGTTTAAGCAATTGTTATACGCACAGCTCACTGAGCTGGAAAAAGAAATGAAATTTAGAAAAATTATATTATTATTCATATTAATAAAAATCTCATTTTCACTATCTGCCAATGAAAAAATATTTGAAAAGCAATTTGTGATTGATGGAAAAGAAATAATAAAAAAAGTAAAGCTTAAACAAAAGACAAAATATACTTCATTCGGGAAACCTTTATATATATCAATTGACGAAAAAATTACTACAGTTTTCTTTTATGATAAAAATGGTCTTCTCCTAAAATATTGGTACAGTTGTAATGATGAAGAATTATTTTGTGATACGATTGATTTTGATATTTCTAAAATAAAAAGAACTGACTCTTATCGAGAAGTACGATATTTATATGATAATCAAAATCGTATAATCAATGAAGAAGAATTAGAAACCGGAAGATATAACAGATATTCATATGATGATTTCGGAAATATAATTTTAAAGAAAAGTAACTCAGGAAATATTATCTATGAATATGATTCAAAAAATAGATTAATTCATTTAATATTTTCAACAGGTGAAGAAGAATTTTATGAATATGATTCACAAAATCGAGAAATATTAAAAAAAGAAATTCGTTCTTCAGATTATTGTATTTTTAATTATACTTTATATTCAGATGATAATCTTAAAAGAGAATATAGAAAAATATTTTATCTAAAAAATGATATAATTTTAGATTATACAGATGTTTACTTATACAATAAAAATAATGAACTAATTTATTCAACATTTCATTCAGACATTCATATGCCAGAAAAAACATATAAAGTTTACCAATGTTATTATGACTACGATAATGGAGAAGTTGTACATGTTAAGACAATATCTTCTGAAAAAGAAGTAAATAATTATTATGAGAATATAGTTGATAATCAAGAAATCATTGCTATAATTTATGAAGAAATACAATAAACGTATAACAAAGGTTCGTAGCCGACAGCGGGTCGAGCCCGCTGCGGTACAACCAGTTGTTATGTGGACGCCCGCACTGGGGCGCTTTTGGAAAAAAGAATGAAAGTAAACAAAGCATTATTAAATATCTTTCTTATTGTAGCCTCAATTCTTATCTGTATTCTTCTTTTATTCCTTATTAATAAATTCTTTTGTAATATAATAGATTCTGCAAGAAACGATAGCCATCCCGTTGGTGCATTGGGAGTTGTTATAATAGAAATTCTATTTACATTATCATTATTATCTTTAATTGGATTTACATTCATTATTAAAACAATAAGAAAAATCTTACAAAAGAAATATAGTATTTATACTTTTATTGTTACTATAATATTTGCTCCATATCCTTTTATACTTGTATGGTTCATCATAGAATATTTTTGATAATATTTTTAAGTTTGTATTATTTCAACAAGTCAAGCTTGCTGAAATAACGAATTTAACTTTAGGTTTTGGATGAAGAAGCGATTCAATCAAAAAAATATTTTTCTTGACAAAGTTGAATATACATTGTATATACTAACTGTATGGAGGTGCATTATGCAAGCAGTAGTTCAGAAATGGGGCAATAGCCTCGGTTTTAGAATTCCATCTCTTTGGGCAAAGGATAACAATGTAAAAAGTGGCAGCAAGATTGAAATAATTGCAGAAAAAGGAAAAATGATTATTCTTCCTCAGAAAAAATCTCTTGATGATATGATGTCTATGGTAAACTCCGATAATACTCATTCGGAAATTTCAACAGGACAGGCGGTAGGTAAAGAAGAATGGTAAAATCAAATTATGTTCCAGAAAAAGGCGACTTGGTTTGGCTAGACTTCGATCCACAAGCTGGACACGAACAAAAAGGACGGAGACCTGCAATTTGTGTTTCTCAGAAAATATATAATAAAAAAACTGGACTTGCTTTGTTCTGCCCCATCACAAGTCATATAAAAGGTTATCCTTTTGAAATTGTCCTGAACAATCACTCTATCAACGGTTGTATTTTAAGTGACCAGGTAAAAAATCTCGATTGGACTCAAAGAAACTGTGACTTTATAGAAAAAGCAACAGAAGAAGAAATCAATACTGTTGTTGACAATATCAAACTGATGATTGAATAAAATAATCACATAACAAAGGTTCGTAGCCGACAGCGGGTCAAGCCCGCTGCGGTACAACCAGTTGTTATGGCGACACGCCACTGGCGTGCCCTGAAAAGAGGTAAAAAAATGGAATATACAATCAAAGGAAAACTTTCTTTTACGGATTATAAAGATTTCTTGTTAGCTTCGTTATTTTATAAAAAACATAGATTAATCATTTTAATTTTATGTTTTGCATTTATAATTTATAATTTTGTATCAAAAGTTCTGAAAGCACAGGATTTACTAACAGCAATCATTGAAGTCTTACCTCTTTTAATTCTTATATTTATTTATTTTATAATTTATAAAGTATTTACAAAACGCTCATATAAAACTGATTCTGTAATGCAAAAAGAAATGTCTTATACATTTTCAGAAGAAGGAATTTATTGGTCAACAGACCGTGGCTCTTATAATTATAAAATAGAAGATTTCAGAAGATTCTTTTTTTCAAAAAAAGTAATAGCAATATACATTTCAAATCGTAAAGCTATTGTAATCCCTAGACATTTTTTTGAGACAAAAGAACAAGAAGAAAAAATAGAAAAGTTTATAAAAGAAAAATATATGATTGAAAATAAAAAGTAATTATGGAATAAAATTTCATCGAGTCAAGCTCGATGAAATTTTGAAATAGAACTTTAGGGTTTACGCAAAGTAGCGATAGTACGCGGCTTTACGCCGCTAAAAAAAGAATAGAAGCGTACGCTTCAAATGATTGTACAGAAAAATTCATAAATAAAAAAAAGTATTTATGGAATCTAATTCTGTATAAGAAATATTTTTGCCATAACAAAGGTTCGTAGCCGACAGCGGGTCGAGCCCGCTGCGGTACAACCAGTTGTTATGCTGACACCCGCACTGGGGTGCTAGGAGAGAAAAATGAAAAAAGTATTTATTGTTGTATCAATATTTTTTTTCTGTATAAATTTATTCTGTACAGAAATATCAAAAAAAGAATTAATTGGAAAAGATAATCAATTTCAAATAAATGAAACTTTTTATTTTATTGAATTCTTAAATGAATCAGAATTTACTTTCCATTATCCTTATGGAGGATATAGTGGAAAAAAACTTAAATATACTTTAGAAAATAATCAACTTACATTAATTAGTGAAAACGGCAAACCATTTTATGATGACAAAATGAATAAACTTTTATTTCCAAAAGGGAATAAAACCATTCTTTTTTACGAAGATAATTCAGATGATTTTTGGTGCAAAGAATTATTCAAAAATGAAAATGTTTGTTTAAGAAATTTTAAAAATCAAACAGAAATTGGCAAGGAATGCTCAATAGATGGAGTAAAGGTTATCAAACACAGTGGTAAAGAATTTGTTTTAGCAAAAGAAAATTTAAGATTACGTGAAAAACCAGATTTACAAGCCGCTACAGGAGGATTCAATTACAAGACATATTTCGGTACAGCAGAATCTTTTCTAACCGGTCGATATACTTATAAAGGATATAAAGTAAATTCATTTACCGATTATCCATTATTATTGAAAGGTATGACAGTAGAATATGAAGCAGTAACAGTAAATCAACAAACAATAGACGGTATCACAGCACCCTGGTATAGAATCATACTTGATGACCATAAAGAAGAGGGGGCATGGCTACAGAGATTTTGGGTTTTCGGTGGATATTTATCGGAAATAGATAATCCTAGAAATCCTGAATATGAAGAACAATTAATGCAAAGTGCAATTGAAAAAGGCATTTTGGAAAAAGAATAAATAATAGCATAACAAAGGTTCGTAGCCGACAGCGGGTCAAGCCCGCTGCGGTACAACCGGTTGTTATGACGACAGGCACACTGGCCTGCCCTTTTTTGGAGAAAAAGTATGGAAGAAAATATTGTACATAAAACCAACTCATCTTTTTCAACAAAAAAATTTTTTAAAATCGTTCTTAAATATGTTTTTCTGATTATAACTTTGTATTTAATGAATTTCATTTTTGAACATGTAATAATTCAGCTTTCTATAAAATATCGAGAAGAGTTTTTCTTAAAACACGGATGGAATAGAATTAACTTAAATCTTTTTATATCAATTTTTACAATCACATTTGCTTTCTTATATTTATTATTTGATATATTGTCTTTTATAAAGAAAAATAAATTCCTAAAAATTAGTTCAATATTTTTTGATACATTATTACTAGTTTCTTCGATTTTATATTTTATTCAAATAATAATTGCAATGAACAGAGCTCCTGGAGAAGCAGGTTTTGGATTTTTTCTTCTTCCAATTTCAATAATTATATTTCTTTATTCAATTTTTAGCATAATACATAAAATAAAAAATCTAATTTCATCGAGTCAAGCTCGATGAAATTATGAAATAGAACTTTAGGGATTACGCGAAGGGGCTGTTTAGAAAAAAGAATATTTTAGAAAGCAAGTCGAGCTTGCTTTCTAAAATGAAATTGAATTTTAGGGCGAGGACGAAGTAGCGGTAGTACGCGGCTTTACGCCGCTTCAAAAAAATATTGAGATAAAAGAATGAAAGATTTTAACCCATCAAAAGGAATTATCGTTTATAATGATTTTAATCTAGATTTATCAAAGCCTATCATAGATCAAAAAAATTTCTTAAAAGAGGATTTACTTCAAATTTCTTTTTTAGATAACTATCTTCTAGATTTGGGATGGTATCCTGAAGGAAACACTAATGGTAAATTTATTTTACACATTATAAAAGATTTTGATTGGGAGAAGCCGATTTTGAAAAAAGAAATTAATTATGGTATAAACATTTACAAAGAAATTAATGACACATTAGAATTGTTTTCTTAAAAAATATTTAAAGAATGACAGTATTAAGTGACATTCGATTTGATGATAGTATAATAAAATAAATACTAGGTTATTTTTAAAGAAGAAATATTTATGTCATAACAAAGGTTCGTAGCCGACAGGCAGTCAAGCTGCCTGCGGTACAACCAGTTGTTATAGCGACAGGCTCACTGGCCTGCCTGGTTTTAAAATTTTTATAGCGAAGCAAGGTAGCGGTTGTATCCAGGATCGCAGGCTGGCAGGAAAAAATAGTAATCGTAAAACTGAACACTAGAAACTAAATCTGTTTTATTGTTAGAATATGCTATAACAAAGGTTCGTAGCCGACAGCGGATCAAGCCCGCTGCGGTACAACCAGTTGTTATGTGGACGCCCGCACTGGGGCGCATTGGAGATGTCTATGAAAAGAAATTTCTTATTATTTTTATCATTTATTCTTTGTCTATTCTTTTTTTCTTGTTCAAATCTGAATAATGACCTAAATAAACCAATTAAACTGAAGAACTTGTCTTTCGATAAAAATCCTGGTTTATATACTGAAGCCATTGAAGTCTCAATCAAATCAGTTAATGGAGGAACAATCTATTACACATTGGATGGTAGTAATCCAACAAAAAATTCTTATATATATAATTCTCCTATTTCTCTCAGTAAAGATGATTCTTCTACTACAATTACTGCAATTGAAATGAAAGATGGTTTTGAAAATAGCGAATTATTAATTGGTACTTTTAAAATCAAGTATGAGGATATAACAAGCATCGATTTTGAAATTGACGATATTTTATATCTTGGAAATGAATATAACTTAAGTGTAAATTTCTATCCTAGAAAAAATCCAAATCTAGCAATTTCTTACACATCCAGCAATAATGGTATAGTATCTATTGATGATTCCGGAAAAGTAACTCCCTTAAAAAAGGGAGAAACATTCTTACAAATAACTCTCCCAGATGTTAATATCTCTTATCAGAAAAAGATCTATGTTTATGAAGATGTAATTATAAATAATATGATTCAAACAGAAAATGTTACATGGGGACCTTATGAAAGAATAGTATTGAACACTGAAAAAGTACAATTAAATACAAATTGTATACTGACAATTAATTCAAATACATACTTAGAAGGAACATTTACAATTCAAACTTGGGGACGAATTTTCATTAATGAAGTAGCTACAAATATTAAAATTGATACACTTTATATACGACCACAAGAAGGTTATTGTAATGGTATACAGCTTTATGGTTTAGAAGGAAATAAGTTACATATCGAACAAGCACCTGCAGGTATTACATATACTGACAATGTAATTATTCGGAAATGTAAATTAAATTCATTTCATTATCAGAACGTAAATGGCTATGATCGAACTTTAGATGGAACACAAAAGATTCTTATTGAACAAAATATATTCAAAAATTATGCATTTATTATGATGTATCAAGGATCTGGTTTTTTACAAGAGAATTTCTTAGTACAACATAATAATTTTTTGGGAGATGTTAAAGTTATGAATTATTACAATAATTTTACATTTATATATAATTCTTTTGACTATAAAAAAATTGAATTTGGATGTAATAAACTTACATCGTTATATTCTGGTAATTATGACTATTCAAATAATTATTGGGGAACCACAGATACCAATTTGATAAAATCTGTATTAAAAGATAAGAATGACGATTTAACCCTACCATATGAAATCAACTACTTACCAATTCTTCAAGAGCCGACCGGGTTAACACCACGTATTGAATAATAAAATGGATTTTTGTAAGTTATTTCAATGTGTAGAATTATTTCACAATGCCATTGTTGAAATAAAGAATGAATTATCTATAGAGTTCCACAACTTTCCAGCAGGAAGTTGTGGAACAACTTGTATATTACTAGCAACTTTTCTAAATGAGAATGGATTTGAAAAAATAAAGATGATAATAGGCGGAAAAGAATTTTTTACAGAAAATTCATATCAAGAATATAGTCATGCTTGGTTAGAATTAAACAAAATCCTAGTAATTGATATTACAGCTTATCAATTTCCTGAAATTCAAGAAAAAATATTCATTCATAAGAATTCCTTATGGCATAAAGGATGGAAAGTATTGGAAGAAATTAAAGATCCCAATATTTATACTTCAATAGCTACTACTAATTCAGATTTTATTAATTACTCAAAAATTAAAGAAAAGATTTTAAGAAAAGAAAACACATAACATGCGCTTCAAATCCGACAAACCAGTCAAGCTGGTTTGCGGTTTAAGTGCGTAGTTATGCTCACAGCCTATTGGGCTGGTAAGTTTAGGTAAACAGTATGCGACTACATAGATTGGAAAATCTTTTTGGTTATATATAAATTATGATATATTTATTCGTCCATCTAATAGAAATTGGGAATGATACTGATTTATATACAAATGTGAAAAATACATTTTAGAAAACTGTTTCTCATTTAAGGGGGAAATTATGTTTGGGAACAATAAAGAAATTGTAAAATTTGTAAATAAATGGGCTGTAGAGCCAAAAAACGATCCTGAAATAGAACAAAAAATTGCTAGTCTTGAAAAGGCCTATGGAGTTACATTTCCAAGTAAATATTTGTCATTAATAAAAGAAGCAAATCCAATATATTGTCCTAATTTATTGGATTACATATCTGATAATGATATAGCTATTTATGATGTCCAAGATTTTATTGATCCGTTAAAAATAAGAGAAGAAACAGATGAATATATAAATGGTGGAATGCCAAATGGTTATATTGGATTCGCATTAGATTGCATGGGAAATATGTTTTGCTTCAAATACGATGAATTAAAAGAAAAAAAGGATGCAAAGATTTACATATTCGATCATGATCTTTGTGAAATAAACGAGGTGGCAAATTCATTTAGTAAGTGGATAAAGAAATTCAATTCAATCTAAAATAAATAAAAAGGAATATATTTTTTAAGTCAAGCTTGTAAAAATAATTATATGTATAGAAGAAAAGAGAAAAAATTAAGAAACAAAAATAAAGCATAACAAAGGTTCGTAGCCGACAGGCAGTCAAGCTGCCTGCGGTACAACCAGTTGTTATGCTGACACCCACACTGGGGTGCTTAGGAGAAAAAAAATGGAACACAAAAATATTGATGTAAACAAACCTGTAGAAAATCCAAAACTGGTTGAACTCTTAGACCAAAGAAATCATATATCTCCACAGAACGAAGATTGGGATTCTCTTATGAATAATATTCTTCAGTATATAGCTGAAGAAGGAGTGTTTCTTGCAGTAACACAGTTTGATAAAAGTAATGTTCTTAACCATGGAGACGGAACTTCAACAATACAAAAAGATACAGTCATTCAGTTTGAATCTCTTTCGACCAATGATGGAGAAACTTATTTCCCGATTTATACTGATTGGAAAAACCTTAGAGAAAATCCTAATCACAGTACTGGTGAAATAGAAACAATGATTTTGACATTTGAGGATGTTTATACATTTTCAAAGAGAAATACTGGAGCAGTATTAAACCCTTTCAGCCATAACCTACTTTTGAATAACTCTCTTTTAGAAAATATGAAAAAAGTTCTTGACGAAAGAAATAACAGCCACAGAGCTCAAATTGAAATTAAAAGTGACACGAGAGTAATGCTTGGTGAGCCAAAAGATTATCCGATAACATTAGTTGAAGCAATTAAGAATTATGCAAAAACAAACAAGAATATCAAAACAATTTATCTTAAGCTGATGGTTATGGAAGGAAAACAAAGTTTCCTTTTAATTGTTGATTTTAAGGGTGATAGAAATACAATTTTTGATCAACTTTTTAAGGTTGCTCAGCCATATATTCCTAAAGAAATGTTCCTTTATGTAGTTCCATATTCAGAGGAGTTTGGTAAAAATGCGGCAGATAATAAACCTTTCTATAAATTAGAAAAAACTGGATTCTTGGGATTTTTAAGGAAATAATTCTGATATAATGATTCTAAGAAATAAAAGAGCATAACAAAGGTTCGTAGCCGACAGGCAGTCAAGCTGCCTGCGGTACAACCAGTTGTTATGCTGACACCCGCACTGGGGTGCTTAGTAAGAAAAGGGAGAAAAAATGTTAATTGGAAGAATTTTGCTTGCACTTGCTGCAATTTTCGTAATTTTATTTTTTGTATTTTTTATAGTCGCAATTGTAAGAATTATAAAAAAGAAGACAGCAAAGAAGTATTTCTTAATATCCATTGCAAGTATATTTGCTTGTTTTGTATCCTTTTATTTGTGCATAACAATCCCAGAACAAGCGTATCAGGACGACTGTGATGTAGTAAGGCTTCAGCATCTTATTTATTATGGAAACTTAATCGAAGAATATAAATCAAAAGTTGGAAAATATCCATTTGAAGGAGAAAAACAACAAGTTTATGCTTTTGTATACAACAATACACAAAAGTATTATTGCGATGATACAAATCCATATCCTCATATACAAAAAACACCTAAAGAATTCTTTTCTGAATTGGAAAAAGGCTTAGGTCGTTAAATCGATCAATTATTTGATCCACAATATGTTCCAAGTGATAGACCTGTTTTTTATATCTACATGATTGATGGAAATCAATATTTCTTTGCTGTACATCTTTCTAAAAAATATTCATTTTCAAAAAAAGTAGATACCAAATATTATAAAACTGAAATTTCAAATATTCGCGATGAAGAATATCAGGTTTATGAAATGGAAGAATTGGAAAAAAATGAAGAGTTTAAAGAAGCCACAAGTAAAGATTTTGCCGGATATTTTGAAGTAAGAAAAAATCAACATATACGAGATTATGAATAAATAGCATAACAAAGGTTCGTAGCCGACAGCGGGTCGAGCCCGCTGCGGTACAACCAGTTGTTATGGCGACAGGCCACTGGCCTGCTTTTTTAGGAAGAAATGAAAATTATTGGAGATAAAGATTTACAGGGATTATGGGACATAATTGAGAATAAATATTGTTTCGGCCCTTGTTGTACTCAAAAAAGGTATAATTGGATAACGCTTCCAATTCCGAATAAAAAGTATTCAGTAAAAGAAATCTGGTCAAAGAATAATGAAAAACTTATAAATTCTTTTTTCGAAGAACTCACAGAAGATAAGTTATTTGCATTAGACTGGCAACATGATGGATTTACTTTTTCACCAAAAGAATATGATACAATAAATTTTGAATACTTTGATGAAATAAGGGGATGTAATGTATATTTTCCAACATATTATCCTAATGGAGATTATTATTTCTTCTTCGATAAAAATTTTGAAATTGGATTATTCGGGCATCCTTGGTTGAAAGAAGTATTTGTTCTTGGCGAAAAATTAATTCAGAAGTTTGATTCAAACAAAAATAATTTGAGAATAGTAGAAATAAAAGAATAAATTGACAAAAGAATATTTAAGAAAGCAAGTCAAGCTTGCTTTCTTAAATAAGAATAAAACTTTAGGGTTTGGACGAAGAAGTGATAGTACGCGGCTTTACGCCGCTTAGGAAAAGTATAATAATAGAAGCATACGCTTCAAATGGTTATACAGAATTTTCATAACGAAAAAAGTATTTTTGAAATCCAATTCTGTATAAGAAATATAATTGCCATAACAAAGGTTCGTAGCCGACAGCGGGTAAAGCCCGCTGCGGTACAACCAGTTGTTATGGCGACAGGCCACTGGCCTGCTTTTTTAGGAAATTAAAAAGTAATGAAAATAATATTTTATATTTTTGCAGTTCTTTTTATTCTCATCATTTTTCTTGTAGTATATAAATTAATTTCCAGAGAACTTAAAAAAAATTCTGAAATCCAAAAAAAGATATTAAATGAATGTAAAACCGAAGAAGAATGTAATACCGCATTAAAAAACTTAAAAAGAAGAAACATAAGAAAGGTGATTATTATTACATTAGCTTTTTATGTTGGTATTCCTATTATTTGCTTTCCTTGTTTATTAGTAATAAGAAAGATTTCCGTTTCTAATAGAAATCAAATCGTTACTTCACAAGAATATATAAAAAAATATTCTTATAAAGAAGAGTGGTTTCTTTCCGACACAGTCGGAGGAAATTCTATATATGAAATTAAAATAAAAACTTCTTCAAAAAATGAGAATACTACGACTGATGAAATACAAGCAGAATTATTTCATACAATTACGCCATTTTCTCAATCCATTTGTACAGATATAACCCTAAAGCTGACAAATAATAAAAAGTATGTTTTTTCATTTACAGATGCCTGGAATAATAAAGCATTTGGCTGGATAAAATTTGGTTCAAAAGAAATTGAATTATATTTAGACTGTAATGAGTTTGATGAAACAGGAAAAAACTTTGCACGACTATACGGAGAAACAATAAAACTCCATGAAACGACAAATGATAAAGATTTTCTGAAGAATGCATTAGAAGAAAAATAAAAAGGGAATATTTAAGAAAGCAAGTCGAGCTTGCTTTCTTAAATGAAATTGAACTTTAGGGTTTACGCGAGGAAGCGGTAGTACGCGGCTTAAGAAAAGTATAATAATAGAAGCATACGCTTCAAATGGTTGTACAGAATTTTTCATAAAGAAAAAAAAGTATTTATGGAATCTAATTCTGTATAAGAAATATAATTGCCATAACAAAGGTTCGTAGCCGACAGCGGGTCGAGCCCGCTGCGATACAACCAGTTGTTACACGGACGCCCGCACTGGGGCGCTTGGAGAAAAAAGAAAAATGAAAGTTATATTAAAGATATTAAAATATGTATTCATAATTCTTTTTTCTTTAATTCTTATACTTTATGTTAGCTTAAATATTTATGTAAAATCAAAAGAAGTCAAAGTAGATAAAAATGAATTATTAAGATCGTCAACAATTTCTTTATCAGAAGAACAGATAAAAATTGCAAGTATTGTTTTAAATGGAAATAGTAATCCAGAATTTCATAATTATATCTTTTTAATAAATGATGCATTTTCAAAAAGAAATTATGTTGCTCTTGCAACAGCTTTTAGTTATATCGGAGAGCATGACAATGATAATTTTCGGAAAAGCACAAGTAATGAAAGACGTATAATAGAACTTGCTACTAAAAGGTTCATCATGAAAAAAATTGATTATGTACCCTGTTATAATTATATATTTTCTAAATACTATTTTGGAAACAATATGTATGGTCTTTCAGATGCTTCAATTTTTTATTTTTCAAAACAATATACAGAATTAACAGACAAGGAATTTATTAGTCTGTGTTTATTACTCCATAATCCAACTTACTATGATTTTAGAAATGAAAATAATAGAAAACGATGTGAAGAAGAACTAAATAGAATTTATTTGCTTTATCGAAAAGAATAAAAAGAATATATTTTAATCGAGTCAAGCTCGATTAAAATATAAAATTGAACTTTTGGGCTTGGGCGAAGAAGCGATTAAATAAATTGGAAAATAATAGAAAGCAAGTCGAGCTTGCTTTCTATTATTTATTTTACTTTAGGGCGACATAAGATAGCAGTAGTACGCGACTTTCGTCGCTTAGGATTGTTCATAAAAAATTAGAAGCGTTGCTTCTATAAATAAACAATATTTTTTTTATGAAAAATAAATAAGAAAGTATTGTTTAAGAAATAAATTCGTGTAACATAGGTTCGTAGCCGACAGCGGGTCGAGCCCGCTGCGGTACAACCAGTTGTTATACGCACAGCCCACTGGGCTGGATAAAAAGGAAGGAAAAATGAAATTAAAAAATGTTTTAACAATCTTTTGTTTAAGTATTGTTTTTATAGGATGTAATTCAAAAGAAATTGATGAATTAATGAAAAAAAATGAATCAATAGAAAAAGAAAATAAAAAATTATCTAATTCTATACAAAAACTGGAAACAGAAAATCGTAAACTTAAGGAAAAAAAGGATGAAAAAAATCAATTTGGTTCACCAGAATTTGTATATGATTTTAAAATAAATACAATTATAGAATCAATTTTTAAGGATTTTCATTATGAATTTCCTGAAATAATAAATTTAGACAATGTAAAAAAATATACTTATGATGTTTCTAAATTTTCAGAAGAAGAAAAAAAGTTTTATGATTATGAAACTTATTCAACTATGCCAATAGACAATATTTCAGAATATAACTCTTCTTATTTTGATCAAAATAAATATGTAAAACTTACGGATTATGATATTGTAGAAAATTGTTTAAAAGAAAAAAAACAGAAATTAAATAGAAAACCTTTGGATAAAATTGAAGAAAATAAAATTCGCGAAATTCTAATTGGTTTTTACTCCTTTCTTGGACAAAAAAGTTTTAATACTTTATTAGATACATATTTCATTACAGATATTAATAGAGAAAAATATTTGGAATCTTTTTTAATTGATTATAGTGATTTGAAATATCAAAATGCCCCCTTTGAAATTTACATAAATACTTTTTTCAATGATGATATCGACAAATATGAAAAAGATACTATTTTAGTTGAACTAATGTATTCGCATCCAATTAATTATGTGAGTTTTGCCATAAAAGAAATTGAAGGAAAGTATAAGATTGTCAAATATATTGGAATTTATGATGAAGAATAACTTCATATATATTAAATAAACGTATAACATGCACTTCAAATCGGATGTCGGGTCAAGCCCGCCACCGTTTAAGCGCGTAGTTATGACGACAGGCGCACTGGCCTGCCCTTTTTAGAAAAAATATATGAAAAAACTTTTTATAATATTATTAATTGGGTTTTTGAATATTAATCTTTTCGCTCAGGAATTTCCGTTTCCACCGGAATTAAAATGGTGGATATCAGAAATTCAATCAATTGATAAAAATGCAAAAATCGAAAACTTTAAGTTTTCAGAAGAACATTCCATTCTTAATCAGGATTCACCAATATCATATAAAAACCGTTTATATCCAGTATTAAAAAAATGGAATTACTTTGGAAACGAATTTGCATATTTTGATATCTATGCTTCTCTTGAAAAGAATAAAAGTGGCAAATATTCAATTTATGGAGAACCTGACTCAGCTTTCGGAATATTTGATAAAAATGAAAATTTACTTTTCATAGATTTTTTCGGGAGTTCAAAAGGAATAGATTCATTTTGCTGGGTAAGAGACAACAGAATTATTGCGGTTGGTAGAGATATAATAAATTCATATGAAGATGGATTGTCTGATATTGATTTTATAATCTATGATTATTACTTAAAAAATGACGGGGAAATTATAGTTAAAGAATATACCTATAATATAAAATCAGTAAATATGGCTAAAATAAAATTAAGGTGGGTTGAACAAAGAACCGATTACTTTGAAATTAATTAACATGGTATATTTTTTAATCGAGTCAAGCTCGATTAAAAAATAAAATTAAACTTTAGGGCTTGGACGAAGAAGCGATAGTACGCGGCTTTACGCCGCTTAGGAAAAGTATAATAATAGAGGCATACGCTTCTAATGGTTGTACAGAATCTTCATAAAGAAAAAATGATTTAAGAAATCTGATTCTGTATAAGAAATATAATTTGTCATAACAAAGGTTCGTAGCCGACAGGCTGTCAAGCAGCCTGCGGTACAACCAGTTGTTATGTGGACGCCCGCACTGGGGCGCATTTGGAGAATGATGAAAAGAAAAATTCTTATAATTATATTTTTTCTAGGAGTTAATACTATGTTTTGGGGTAATGATTTAGGAAATTGGAAGGAATATGAATCCTTAAATAAAAAAACATTGTTCGGTAATGAAGAATATTGGAAAAAATATAATGGAATATCGGCTACCTTGGCAAAAGAAATACCACAAGCTTTCCTTTATGAAGTAGTTTGCTGTTATGGCTATTATGTAATAGGAAATTCTGAAAATGAAGAAATGCGACAAAAATTTCTTGAATTACCAGAAATACTAAGATATACAATGTTAATTGGTTTATATGAAGGTGAAATCAATAATGGAGGATTTGCGCAATTTTACGATAATATAGGTTATATCGTATTTGAATTACAAAAAGGTTTAAAATTTTTTGGTCTTAAAAAAAATAAAAAACTTATTGATAAATCAATATCATTAATAAAAAAAAGAATTGATATTTCGAATTATTATGAATTATGTTCAAAAGAAGAATTACCTTTAGATGAAATTGATGATGAACTAAGTAAATTAGATGATAGATTTTATGAATATCCTGAAGACTTTACAGAAATTATAAATTCTTATTTGGATAAAAATAGAGAACAATTAATTACGATAAAATAATCACATAACAAATGTTCGTAGCCGACAGCGGATCAAGCCCGCTGCGGTACAACCAGTTGTTACACGGACGCCCGCATTGGGGCGCAGGAAAGAAAACAATGAAATTTAGAAGTAAAGTTTTATTAATTTTTTCTTGTTTTTTACTTGGAATAATCTGTTTATTGTGTTTTTTTAATACAAGTTATTTTGAACCTTGGTGTCATGAAAATGAATGTTTTTTGGTTTATGGAATTACAAGCAAAGAATTAATTAGAAAAGTAAGAAGTTATTATTATTCAAATAAAGATATCTGGGTTTGGGATAAAAATGAAGAAAATGAATACTCTTTAGCCTTTAATCATTATACACCTATAAATTGGATTCCAAGTGAAGAAATTAAAATTTTAATTAATGATAAAATTTATCACATAAGTATTCCAGAGACAGAAGTAGTAAGAATAGAAATACACGGTATTTATAATTCAAAAGTAGAAAATAGAATGGGAAAAAGATTTATATGTACTTCGAACTCTATGGGAGAGATAAATCGGCTAAATAGAAGTGAAGAAAATAATTATTTAGTAAAAGAATTTGAAAATCAATTTATTAAAGAACTCGATGTGAACTATATTTGGGAAGAGCCACCTTTAATAAATCTTTTATTTCGAAAAATGTATATTTCTTTGCATTAACTAATTTTCAGAAATATAATAAATCGTGTAACAAAGGTTCGTAGCCGACAGGCAGTCAAGCTGCCTGCGGTACAACCAGTTGTTATATGCACAGCCCACTGGGCTGGTTCGAAGAAGGATAAAATGAAAATAAAAAGTTTTTTTATATTCTGTTGTTTTAGTATGTTTCTGATTGGATGTAATTCAAAAGAAATAGATGAAATCAAAAATAAAAATGAGTTATTGGAAAAAGAAAATAATGATTTGAATACTCAGATTAGTGATTTATCAAATTCTATAAGAGAGTTAAAAAAAACAAATTATGAATTAAATCATCAACATGAAGATTCTGAACAAAATATGATTTCAGATTTTGAATTGACTACACTAATCGAATCCATATTTAAGGATTTTCACTATGAATTTCCCGAAATAATCAATTTTGATAATATTAGAACATATACCTATGATACTTCAAAATTTTCGAAAGAAGAAAAACAATTTTATAATGATTATGTCGGTTGTTATTTACCGGAAATCTTTCTAACAAAAGAATATATATCTTCTCATTTATCAGAATTCACAATAAACTTTATAGAAAATGATATCGTATTTTGGGGATATAGAAGATCAAAAAATGGTATACATTATGATATTGAAAATAAAAAGTTTTATACATATACCACTTTTTCAAGCAAACAAATAGAAAATTTTTCAGAATACAAATCTTTTCAAACCAATGGAAGTGAAAAGTATATAAGATTAACCGATTTCAACCTTATTAAAGAAGTTATAGATGAAAAAAAACAGAAAATGAATAGAGAGCCTTTAAGCAAGTTAGAAGAAAATAAGGTATGCGAACTTTTACTCCAATTTTATTCATTACTTCAACAAAATAAATTTAATAAAATATTAAATAACTATTTTAGCTCAGTAGATAAAAATTATATTTCACACTTTGAATGGGATAGATATAATAATATGTTTTATATAAATTATGGATATCTATATGATCATGTTGATCCATTTGATATTTACATAAATACATTCTTTAATGACAATATTGATAATTATGATGAAGATATTATTTTTGTTGAATTAAAATATTCAGATCCAACTAAATATGTAAGTTTTGCAATAAAAGAAATTGATGGAAAATATAAAATAATAAAATATAATTTATAATATAAGCATATAACAAAGGTTCGTAGCCGACAGCGGGTCGAGCCCGCTGCGGTACAACCAGTTGTTAGGTTGATGGCGCACTGCGCCACTTATGTTTTTTTAGAAAAAGTAGATGGAGAAAAAAAGTGGAACTTTGGGATTTATATGATAGTAAGCGAAATCCTTTACATAAAACTCATGAACGAGGGCAGCCTTTTGCCGAGGGAGAGTTTTATGTTTGTACAGAAATCTGGGTAAAGAATTCCGAGGGCAAATTTTTAATAACAAAAAGACACCCCGATAAAAAAAGCGGTAATCTTTGGGAATTTTCCGGTGGCGGGACACTTGCCGGCGAAACAACAAAACAATCTGCAGTTAGAGAACTGGAAGAAGAAACCGGCATTAAAATTGATGAATCAGAATTAGAACTTTTTGCAACTTATCAAAAGAAAAACTATTTTCTGGATTTATTTCTAGTATGTAAAGATATTGACCTTAAAGATATCCGCCTCCAGGCAGAAGAAACAGTAGATGCCAAATGGTGCAGCCCGGCAGAAATTCAGCAGATGATAGATAATGGGGAATTCGTCTATTCAGTTAGTCTCCGATTTGAATTGTATAAAGATATAGTCTGTTAGGTTTATCTGTACGAAAGTTACTTTTTTCTTGTTAAATCAGTCTTAATATGGTAACATATAAAGACTGGAGGTTTTTATGATTACAAATGTTCAGGAATGCATTAAACCGATTTCTTATATAAAAACAAATGCCGCTGACATGATGAATTTTGTAAATGACAAAAAAGAACCGTTAATCATTACACAAAATGGTGAATCACGGGCAGTATTAATTGATGTTGAATCTTATCAGGAAATGAAAGATGCATTCAATTTGTTAAAAATCATTCAATTCTCTGAAATGGATGTACAAGCTGGAAGAACAAAACCTGCAAAAGAAGTTTTTTCAAATTTAAGAAGGAAGTACAATCTTGGAAGATGAAAAAATTGAAGAAATTATAATTTCAGAATTTGCCGAAGCAGATTTGGATGAAATTGCTGCTTATCATTATTCTCGAAGTCCAAATTACGTTGAAAGAATAATTTCAGAATTTGAAGAAAATGTAGAGTCTCTCCAGAACCATCCTAAAAGCGGAAGAATCGTTCCCGAATTGGAACGACAGGGAATAACAAAATATAGAGAATTGATTCAAGAATATTATAGAATCGTTTATGAAATCTCAGGTAATACAATAATAGTTCACACAATAATCGATGGCCGAAGAAATTTTGAAGAAATAATAATTTCAAAATTATCTCGATATTATGGTAACAAAACCTAACAAAGGTTCGTAGCCGACAGCGGGTCGAGCCCGCTGCGGTACAACCAGTTGTTATAGCGACAGGCTCACTGGCCTGCCTGGTTTTAAAATTTTTATAGCGAAGCAAGGTAGCGGTTGTATCCAGGATCGCAGGCTGGCAGGAAAAAATAGTAATCGTAAAACTGAACACTAGAAACTAAATCTGTTTTATTGTTAGAATATGCTATAACAAAGGTTCGTAGCCGACAGCGGATCAAGCCCGCTGCGGTACAACCAGTTGTTATACGGACACCCGCACTGGGGTGCAAGAAAGAAAAGTACGCGACTTTCGTTGCTTCAGAAAAGGAAAAAAAGGATATATATGATTTACACTTTTCTTTATGGAATAGATGCTATTTTCAGAATTAATAAACACTTTGTATTTCATACTACTGTTTATTTCTTTACATTTATTATTTCTATTTTAGGTTGGATTTTTTTAAGGAAAAATAAATCTTTATTAAAAAGCTGTTTAGGGTTTATTTTCTTACCGGCTTTCCCATTATTTAATACATTATATAATTTTGAATCGGATCTTCATCATTTCCATATAAAGAATTTCATTATATTTGGTTGTATTTTTCTTATAGTATTTATTGCAAGTTTAACTTTCATTGTATTAAAAACAAAGAATAATAATGTAAATAAAAGTGTGACACAATTTGTTTTCATTGTATTATCTGGCTTAATGATTTTTTCACACAGTTGCATAGAATTAATTCCAAATTTTGAAAACTATTTAAATGCACCATTCTTTTATTTTTCAATAATACTTATAATATATTATTACCTAAGAATTTTAATCATCAGACTTTATAATAGTAATAATGTAATATCACAAAAATTGAATACAATTTCTAATATCATATTTTGGGTTTATATAATTATATATGATTTTGCATGTTTTGGAATGGCTGCTGCTAGTATATAAAAAACTTTTATATACAACGATTAAAGCATTTATTATGTGTCCTCCTTTAAATGGCACTTAAAATGGAGAAACAAATGGAATTCTTAATTGAGTTACTTCCTATTATAACAATAGTTTGGTTTGTGTATTCTATAATACAATTTTGCAAGACAAATAAAGAAAATATTTATAAAAGAAAATCTTTGAAGAAACAAATTATAGTATCTGGAATAATTAATGTTGCATGGATTATAATTATTGTAGTATTTTTATATTTAATAACGGTAGTATATCGTTAAATATAAATCGTATAACAAAGGTTCGTAGCCGACAGGCAGTCAAGCTGCCTGCGGTACAACCAGTTGTTATACGCACAGCCCACTGGGCTGGTAATTTAGAAAAATGACAGAAAAAATTGTAAATGAAATATGTAATAGTTTTTTCCACACGCTTCCAACTAAAATCATAAGAAATACTGTTGGTTTAGCAGGCTATGTTTATACAGTCCAGATTTGTGACGATAAATATGTAATAAAAATTTCTGATGATAAAAATATAATTTCCGGAGCTACCTATTGGTTGGATAAAATAAAACATCTGGATATTCCAACTCCAAAAGTAATTGCAGAAAACACTTCTACATCTCCATATTATTTTATAATGACTTTTATATCCGGAAAAGATCTAGGTATTGTTTATTCATCACTTTCAAAAGATGAAAAGAAAAATATCGCAAAAAGGCTTATCTATTATCAGCAGGAAATTAAGAAACTTCCTATGGCAAGAGGATTTGGTTCACTTAATTCTTATGAAGATTCTGACAATCTATTCAATACCTGGGAAGACTTTATATTAAGCGAAATCAAAAGAGCCGAAGACGGCATAAGAAAAAATAATATTTTTGCCACAGAATATGTTTCGAAAGTTCGAGATTTAATTCCTGATTTTAGAGAATATTTTTTAACTATAAAACCTCAACCGTTTTTGGATGATGTAACAACAAAAAACGCGCTTATACATGAAGGAAAGCTTTCTGGAATAATTGACCTTGATTGGATTACTTTTGGAGATCAGATTTATTTCCTTAGCCTCACGACAATGGCTCTATTAAGTATGAAGGCTAATTTGGATTATATAGATTATTTGAAAGATGAAATGAATCTGAATAAAAATCAGGAAAAAGTTGCAGAACTATATGTTCTTATTTTCTGCATTATTTTCATGTCAGAGAAAGGAGCGTGTTTTAATAAAAATACACCAATTCCTGTTACTAACCAAGAAAAAAATCATCTAATAAAAATATTTGATGATTATCATGAAAAAATAAAGCACTAATTAATACTAAATATTACTTGACAGTTAAGAAATACCTTAAGATAATATGTTCGTAATATTTTACGAAGTTAGGAGGTACACATGATATCAATAAAACCTGTATCTGATTTACGAAATTACAATGAAGTGTTACAGGATGTCGCAGATGAATCTCCTGTTTTTCTCACAAAAAACGGAAGAGGAAGTTATGCAGTTATCACAATAAAAGATTACGAAAGATTAACCGCCACAAAAACTCTTTTTGCAGAATTAAAAAAAGGAGAAGATTCTGCAGCAAAAAATGGCTGGTTGGATACTGCTGAAGTCAGAAAAATGGTAGGTCTTTAATGTATACAGTAAAGGTTACTCCACAAGCTGCAGAAGATTTACTAGAAATAAAAAATTACATAGAAAATGAACTTCAAAATCCTATTGCTGCACATAATACTGTCTTAAATATTGTTGAAACATATGAAAACTTATCTACCCTTGCAGAAGCTGGTATTCCGATAGAAAGATATGTTCCCTTTCCAACTGATTATAAATTTGTTCTGGCTAATAATTATTCAATCTTTTACAGAATTGATGGTAATATTGTAAGAGTAATAAGAATAATGTATTCAAAACGAGATTTTGCAAGAATCTTGTTTGAAGATAAATAATCGTATAACAAAGGTTCGTAGCCGACAGCGGGTCAAGCTGTCTGCGGTACAACCAGTTGTTATGTGGACGCCCGCACTGGGGCGCTTTTAAGTGAGAAAACAAAATGAATACAATAGATACCATCATGACTCGCCGCAGTTATCGCGGTAAATATAAAAATCAGGCTGTTCCAAGAGAAGACTTACAGAAGATTCTGGAAGCTGGCCTTGCCGCCCCTTCCGGCTGCAACAAGCAGACCACTAGCTTAATCTGTGTTGATAATGCTGAGATTCTCAAAAAGATTAACTCAGTAATTGAACCTCCAGTTTGCGAAACAGCCCCTGCAATGATTTGTGTGCTTTCTCAAAAAATAAATGCGTATCGCGACAGATGTTTTTCCGTTCAGGATTATTCCGCTGCCATCGAGAATATGCTTCTCGCAATTGTCGAACTCGGCTATCAGAGCTGCTGGTACGAAGGCCACATCACCGACACTGACCGCATCTGCGACAAAATCGCAGCAATCCTGAATGTTCCAGATGATTATGACCTCGTATGTATTTTGCCTGTAGGAATCGCAGAATCAGAGCCTTCTATGCCTCGAAAGAAAGCCTTTGAAGAAAGAGCTTGGTTCAATGTATTTGGTGCTAAAGGATAAAAAATGGAAAAGAAATATTTACTTGTTGTTATTACAATTTTATTTTGCACTTCTCTTTTTTCGGAAGATTTAGAAAACCTTATTCCAAAAAAAACTAAAACTGAAAATGAATATTTTATCCCAGGAAATGAAGGAGATATTATTTACAGTTTAGGTGAAGGTGTTGTTGATATCGGTTTTGACAATATAAAAGGATTATATATTATTGCTGATTACAATTCACTGGGAATTAAAGTTACATATTGCAATCTTGGAACTATTTCAGTATCAAAAAAGCAAAAGATTAAAAAAGGAGATAAACTCGGTTCAATTGGAATGACAGGCTTTACAGACCAGACTGGTTGTTCCATGATAATTGAAATTAATGAGGATTCCTTCCTTTTTCAAAAAAAGAGGCTTGAATTCTAATACAGGAGATAAATATGAAAAAAAGATTTTTTTTGCTAAGTATAGTTTTTTCTTTGGTAGTAACTTCAATGCAATCTGAAGAAACGATTCTATCTGTTTTTGAGAATTCATATAAAGAAGAAAATATCGAGATTTGCTTAAAGAATGGATTAAATAAACTAAACATAAATTTAGATTCTGAAATTCCAACAGAACGATTATCTGCAATAAACTTCATCTTAAAAAATACTTATGAAAATAATATTCATAAAATGCGTGGTGAAGAAGATAATAAGGTTTATATAAAAGACACAGGTGAGGAAGCTGTGTTTGATAAAGATGGGAATCTTGTTACAAATGACTGGAATAAAGGTTCATATAATTATGGAACCTACGACAAACCAATTCAAAAATTTGAATTAGATATTTGGCCATGGCTTGTTTGGGGAAATACAAGAACAGATCCAACATCTTTTGCAGAAAGATTTTATTATTATTTAACGGATTTAGATATAGGAATTCAAAAATATATATTTTTGAAAAAGAAATCTGATTTAGAAAAAATTAATTATTCTGAATTAAAAGAATCTGATAAATTGGTGTATCACTTTTTTAATTATTTAATATTCAATGAAAATTACACATTTGATTTATCAGAAAAAAATATTAAAAACTACAAAAAGAGCGCAGATAATTATTGGAACTTCTTATCTCAATTATTTTCACTTTCTGGTTTCAGGAATGAATAAGAAAAACTTTCAAAATCTTCTAACCTATTATAGACTATAGTTAAGATATGTCGTTGAATTCAAAAAATAATTCTAAGATTTACACAGCGGCTCTGGTCGGCACAGGGCACATTGGTTTTTCTCTTGGTTTTGACAAAAAACGTGAACAGCCTGCTTCTCATACAATGGCCTTATTAGGCAACAAACGCATTAAGTTGATTGCCGCTGCTGACACAGACTCGGAACATCTTGCAGATTGGAAGAAATTTGTAAAAGGCGCAGAAACATTTTCTTCCAGCGAAGAGATGTACAACGAAATACCAACTCCCGACATAATTACTGTCGCTGTAAACGAAGACTCTCACATGAAAGAGTGTCTTGCAGCTATTGAGGCAAAACCCCGCCTTATTATTCTGGAAAAACCAGTCGCGCTAAACAGCATCCAGGCTGCTGAAATTGCTGAAGCCGCAGACAAAGCCGGAGTTCCGGTTATGGTCAACCATGAACGACGCTTTGCTGCAGACTATAATATGGCAAAGACTTATCTGAAAAATATTGGGACCTTGCAGTCTGTCCGCGGAGAATTGTATTCAGGCCTGCGTATTTACGGCAAAGAGTTTGAAAACGACGGTGCCTACAGCCTGCTTCATGACGGAACTCATCTTGTTGATATAATCAGCTGGCTTCTGGATGAAAAACTTTCCAAACCTCTTGTTACTGGAATTTTCAAAGATGATAAAGATGTGGTTCGAAACTTCAGCGCACATTTTTCAACTCCATCCTGTGCAGTCGTAACAATCAGTATGAGTGGCCGCAGCCGCTTTTTCAGCTTTGGTCTTGATATTCTTGGCACAGAGGGCCGAATCTGTCTTGGCAACGGTTATGCCAAATTCTACAGACGCAAGGAATCAAAACTGTACACAGGGTTCTTTTCACTTTCGAAAGACAGGAGCATTCATCTCCCTAAGAAAACCGGATACTTTTCAAATATGATTCAGAATGCAGTTGATTTTCTGGATAAAAAAGAAAAGCTGCTAAGTTCTCTATCTGCAGCGATTGAAGACCTGAAGGTTCTTGAAGAGATAAAAGCGAAATTTATTTAATCTTAATTTACAGTGTCTTAATAACAAAAGGAGTTCACTTTATATGAAAAAAGTATCAAAAATCATCTGTATCATTTTAAGTTCAATTCTGGCGCTGGTTCTGATTACTGCAGTAGTATTTAGTATTATCTTTAGAAATGAAATATCTGCTATTTCATCTATCAAAGTTCTTAAGCCACGCGTAGAAAATTCTCTGCAATGTGGAATCTACGAAATGTCGTTTAATGGTGATTATTATTTTGATGATTACCTTGCTCAGGGCGGTGCAAAAAATGACAGAGAGCTACTGGATTTCATTATGAATAAAATGACAAAGGGGCTTTTGAAGCTTAAAATCAAAACTTCAAAAATCGGCTGTTCTTCTTTTACTGCACGTAAGCCAAACGGAGAACATCTTTTTGCCAGAAATTATGATCTTTATTCTACAAATACATGTATTGTCCGGATTAAAGGTAACAAAAATCGTCATGCTTCAATTTCAACTGTAGACCTTTCTTTTATAAATATTCCGGCCTATAAAAATGTAAATAATCTTATTTCAAAAGCTTACTGCCTCGCTGCTCCTTATGCCCCTCTCGACGGAATAAATGACGCCGGTGTAAGTTGTGGAATTTACATGACCTATCAGGGAGATGGTAGAAATGTCATTGCTACAGATCAGAATACAGATCTTCCTGATTTTTCTCCAACTACTTTTATCAGAATGATTCTGGATTATGCAGATTCCCTGGAAGAAGCTATAGATTTTGCAAAAGCTTATGATATGCACGATTCAGCCGGAACTTCATTTCACATAATGATTACAGACCGCTCTGGAAGAAGTGCGATTCTAGAATGGGTATACGGCAAAAACGGTTCTGATAATAAAGGGGCCTTAAGAAAACTTGTCGTTACTTATAATGATGCTGATGAGCATATTGGTCCTCACGAAGCAGAATCGGATTTTCAGTGGGTTACAAACTTTATCATTCAACCAGGCTACTACCAGGAATACAGTACAAAAACTCTGGTAGGCTGGGACCGCTACAATATTCTGTATGACGAACTTTCCAAAACAGACGCTATTATTGAAGATGAAATGTCTGCAATGAAGATTCTGCAGAAAATTGCTCAGCGAACTATACGCCCAAACCGCAAAGCTGACGATTATATTCTGACAATCCACAGTGTAATCTATAATCTCGACAATCTTACAACTCTTTGGTGCGGAAACGAGCAGTACACTGATACAAACGGAATGTTTAAATATAAGTTTGATAAAAATAAAAACTGTTTTATACGGGATTTATTATAAAAGGAATATGAATGGGGGCGTTACGGGGGCGAAGCCCCCGTTAGAAAGGGTAGGCCGCAACGAAGTGCGGACGAAGGGGAAGACTTTCCCCTCCTTCTGTTTTATGATTTATGCTCCGAGGAAGAACAACGAGAAGAAAATATATACGCTGCCGAACAGCATTATGATGTTGCTGAGGAGGTGCATGAACTTGATTTTCTTGAGATTGTAGAAAATGATTCCTATGAGATAGAAAACTGCTCCGAGAACGAGCATGCTGAAGCTCTTTGCTGAAAGAACTTCGAAAAGATTTTTTGCTACGAAGAGTCCTGAGAAACCTGCGAGAATGTAAAGTGCTACGTTCAATTTGTCATATTTTTCGCCGGCAATTGAGTAGAAAAGGATTCCGATAAATACAAGGCCCCATACGATTCCGAAAAGAATCCAGCCTATTTCTCCCTGAATCTTTGTAATTGTATATGCACTGTAGCCAAAGCCTATGATGAGGAATGAGAAAACATGAGAAAGGCGGTTGAATACCTGTTTTGCTGTGATGTTTGTAAGTGCATGCTGAAGTACTGAACTGAGGTACATCAGAATCATTGATGCTCCGAAAAGCGAATAGAAAACTGTTGTAATATTTACAAAGCTATCAAGCTGACCTACTGCGATTGTATCCAGAATTGCTGTTGCAGCAATAAAAAGCATTACGCCAATTCCCTGAACGATTGAACTTCCGATTTCCTCGCCTACTGTTAAACGGCGTGATTTCTTTGCGAGCTCCAGAAGACGTTTTTCATTTGCAATGCGTTTTTCTGCACGCTTCATGGCACGTTCTGTTTTTGCATATTCTGCAGCTGCATATTTTGCCTTAAGACGCTCTGGATCTTCTGCGTACTGAATATTTATCTGCTGAACGGCGTTTTCGTAATCAATTTTAAGCTGCTTAAGTCTTGAACGTTTTTTTGACTTAAGAGATTTTAATGTAGATTTTCTGACTGCTTTTTGTGCAATTTCATCTTGTCTGGACATAGTGTTACCTCACTTTTATATTATTATAACATTATGACACTTTTTGTCAATTTTGTCATGAATATAATTCTGATATTTATATAATCACTATTTACTAAGCTCATATAACAGCACGCCTGCTGCAACAGAAACGTTTAAGCTGTCGATTTTTCCGCAGGTTGGAATTGAAACTATGGTGTCGCACTGTTTTTCCAGAAGCTGTGCTATTCCTGTTCCTTCACTGCCCATTATAATTACTGATTTTGGAGCGAACTCTATTTTACGGCAGTTTTCTCCACCAGCATCGGCTCCATAAATCCAGAAACCTGCATTTTTGAACTGTTCTGCAGTACGAACAAGGTTATTTACGATTGCTACAGGCACCCAGGCACTGGCTCCAGCACTTGTACGGCCTATTACTTCGTTTCCAGCTATATCACTGGCACTATTGTGTTCTGGAAGTACAACAAGAGCTGCTCCAAACTGGTCACAGCATCGGATAATTGCACCTACATTATGAGGATCTGTAACACTGTCCAGAATAACAACAATAAGGCGGTTTTTATTCTCTGGAAGGTCGCCGCTATGGGTTTTTATCCAGGAATCAAAATCTACTATATTGGCGGTTTGTTTTTCGCCGCCTTCGATTTCCATTACAAGACCACGATGGTCGCGCAGGGGTTCATCGAGACCAGCTACAAGAGTATCGAGTTTTTTGTCATCTGACTGAATTACAGGAATTCCTGCTTCTTTTGCAGAAGCAAGAATTTTCTTAACGCGCGGACCTGGCTTGCTGTAATAAAGCTTAAGCCCGGCAGGAGCAGATGTTTTGTCCTTACCCTTTGATGCGCGAATTTTTTCTTCTATCGAATGAAAGCCTGTTACTACCATACGTCTACAAAAGTACTAGCGGCCGCAGCACTGCTTATATTTCTTACCACTTCCGCAAGGACATGGATCATTACGTCCAACCTTTGCACCAACACGCTTTACTGTTGTAGGAATTACATTTCCTGCAACATATTTCCAGTCATCTCCAACTTTCTTGAAAAGAGAAATTTCGTGATGAACATCGTGCATATTGTGAAGTGTATAATCTGCTTCGAATTCTACAATCTGCTCGTCTTCTTTTTCACCGTTTTCTGTACGAAGAATTTTAAGTCCGTTCCACTGTGACTGTTTGCTCCATTCTTCTGTTGCCTGGCGGTCGATTTCGCCGATTCCTTCACCTTCTTCACAAGAATTGATGATGTAATCAATTTCGTGCTTTACATAAGAAGTGTAGCGTGCACGCATACATGCTTCTGCACTTGGAGCTTTTGTTTTTCCTTTGATAATTGGTTCACAGCATTCGCTGTATGTTTTGCCCGAACCACATGGGCATAATTCGTTATTAGTACTCATGATGATTATTTTAATGATTTAATTCTTCTAGGGCAACAGTACACATTGAGAACTAAATTGATTATAATCCTCGTATGTGCAAAAACTTTATAACTGTTCAGAACTGTAGAATTGAAAATAACCGTGACGTACTTATACCTAATATCACCTGGAAGCTCAATGAAGGAGAAGTCTGGCTCGTTACCGGTCCAAATGGAAGCGGTAAGGCAGATTTTTTGAATGCGCTGGCAGGAAACTCCGGACTTAAAATTACGCCTAATGAAACTCTTTTGAATGGTGACCAGGGGCTTTTTTCCAATATCTTTTCTGATTCTACTGATGTTGTTTCACTGGAACGGGCTGCACGCCTTATTCAGGAAGAACGCGAAAATGATGAAAGTGATTATCTTGAAGGCGGTGTTGACCATGGCCGTACCGGACGAGTGTTTATTGCACAGGCACTTTATCCAGAACTCAAAAAAGGTATGCCGCTGCCGGATGCAGCATTTCATATTGAAAACGAACCTGCTATAAAACTTTGCGGAATCGAGAAGATTCTGGACCGCGGCCTCAAATATATGTCTACCGGAGAGATCCGCCGTACACTCTTGGCCCGCGCCCTTGTTTCAGGCAAAAAATTCCTGATTTTAAGTGATCCTTTTGCGGGGCTGGATGTTCAGAGCCGCACTATTCTTCTGGACTTTTTTGATTCAATTGCACGGAAAAAAGGCTTTCCTCAGCTGATTCTTGGAATGGAACGCTGGCACGAGATTCCTGATGCAATCACACATGTTCTGGAATTCCGGGATAAAAAGGTTTCTTACTGTGGAGAACGCTCTGGTTATGAAGCTCTTTTACAGGAACGTTCAAAACAGGGAGCGGCTGACGAAGAAGAAAAACGTCAGAATTTTAAGGATGGATTTGAGGAGCTGAATACAACAGCTTCCGTCAAAGACCTCGATAATCGTGAAGTCCTTGTAGAAATGAACGATGTTAATGTTGGCTGGGATGATCACCAGGTTCTCAGTCACCTTAACTGGAAGCTGGTTCGCGGCGAACACTGGCTTGTGCGCGGTCCAAACGGAAGCGGAAAAACGACCTTCCTCGAGCTTATTACCGGCGATAATATGCAGGTTTTCAGCAACGATATACGTATTTTTGGTAACCGCCGTGGTTCAGGCGAAACAATCTGGGATATCAAAAAAAGACTTGGAATTGTTTCTTACAGAATGCATGTTGAATACCGTATGCTCGGCGGAACTTCCCTGCTGGCAGTAATTATCAGCGGCTTCAGAGACAGTATTGGTTTATATGGAGAAACTCCTACCGACCTTGAAATAGCAACAGCAAAAAAGTGGCTTGCACTCGGCGGTTTTGAAGGCCGTGAATCAGAAAGTTTTGGTTCCCTCAGTTACGGTGAGCAGAGAGCTATACTTATTCTACGCTCAGCCGTTAAAACTCCGGAAATTCTTATTCTTGATGAACCTTGCCATGGACTTGATGAACAATATCGTTCAAAAATCCTTCAGCTGATGGAACTCATTGGTAATGGAGGCACAACAACAATGCTCCATGTTACACATGACCCTTCCGAGGTTCTCTCATGTGAAAAACATATCCTGGAACTGCATCCAAATGAAGATCCAATGTGGAAAATCATTACATTATAATAAAGAATTATCACAACTTAGAGGCACATACTGCCGATAATCTTTATTATGAAGAAAACAATCAGCTTATTAATTGTCCTCTCAGTTTTTTGCTGTGCCTGTTCTGCCCGCGGAAAAGCTGATACAGAAATTCCTACAGAAGAGGTTGAATATGCCTACAAAGGCGATGAACCTTCTGTAAATCTGGAAGAAGAAGAAAAACCTCTTGTTCCCCTTTATACCCTGCGTCAGCCAACCGGAAATCCAGTTCCTTTACGCGAAAGCTGGGGTTACGTAATGCAGAGCCGTCTGGATGAATATGATAATTCCATTCCATTAACAGACGTATGCTTTTTCTCAGCCGAAGTAAACTGCTACGGCGAACTTACAGGTATACCAAACAGAAACCGCATAAATACAGGAAAGGCACGCTGCCATCTCGTAATCACCTGTGACAGTAAATCACTAACACATTTCATCCTTGAACCGGGAAGCAGTGCAAGAAAGAATCTTCTTAAAGCAATTGTAAAAGCCGGAGCTCCATACGACGGAGTTCAAATCGATTTCGAGCTTGTACCGGCAAGAGACCGTAAAAACTTTATCACCTTCTGTTCAGATTTACGTTATATGCTTGGAAAAGCAAAATGGTTCTCTATTTGTGTACCAGCCCGCTTTAAACTTCTTTCCGAAGATATTTATCCTTACACAGAAATAGCACAATACTGTGACCGTGTTTTTGTTATGGCCTACGATGAACACTGGTCTGGCGGACGCCCTGGCGCAGTAGCATCAGTTGACTGGTGCCGTAAAGTCATGGAATACGCTCAGAAAGCAATTCCACCTAAAAAACTGATTATGGGAATTCCTTTCTATGGAAGAACCTGGGCAAGTGAAACAACAGCAGGTGCGTGGTATTTCAGCGGTGCAAACCGAATTATGACAGAGCATAAAGTTCCGGAAGTCACATACGAAAATGATATTCCGACTTTTAAATATACAGCACAGGTAGATGTAACCGGATATTTTAATGATGCCTATTCCGTAGTCGAACTCTGCCGCCTTTATCAGAATGCCGGTATACAAAAAATGGGATTCTGGAGAATTGGTCAGGAAGATCCTGCAGTATGGGACTGGATAAAGATTAACAAATAGAGTGACACTTTTTCTCCTCACATGTGTTATAATAGTGAATACGGAAAAAGCCGGACTTGAAAAACTTATTTAAGAGCTTTTTCCAGGAGGATAAGACCTTATGAAAAAGATTCTTTCTATTTTATTGATTTTATTTACAGTTTCTGCAGGATTTGCTTTTGCTAAATCTAACGCTTCAGATCCTTTTGATGATCTTGTTGAAAAACTTTTGAAAGATTTAGATGATGAAGGTGCAACAGTTGCCGTAAAACTGTTCAATTCTGAATTAAGCAATAACGAACGTAAGAAGATTTCTAAATCTGTTCAGTTCTCACTTTATTGCGCAGATGTTCTTGAAGTAGTTGCAAAATCAACTGATGCCGACTACATCTGTACAGGAAAAATTGAAGCAGATGGTCCAAATTACATTATCAGCGCAAAACTTGTTGATAACTATGATGATACTGTAATTGGAAAAGCTAAGCAGAAAGTTCCAAAGGATTATTATGCAGACAAACCAACTGATGTAAAAGTTCAGACAGTAGTTGTTGAAGATTCAGTTGATGCAGACGATATTCTTGGAGCACTTGTTGTAGGAAGTATTATCGGTGGAGTTTTCCACGCAGCAACAACACCTCCACGACCTGTAGTGGTAAGACCTTCCAGACCATCAAAGCCATCAAGACCAAAGCGTCCTGCTAAGGCTCGTCCTAACAGACCGTAAATTTACAGGATAAGAGGGGGATGCCTCCCCCTCGCTTCAGCCCGCTCAGCGGTCTTCCGCTACCCCTTCTGCGGGGGACACCCCCGCAACGCCCCCCGTTTTACAACTAATTTTCCTACCTTGCCCCCATTAACAGTTTTCATTAAAATACTTAACAATCACCTTAAATCAGGAGCTTAATATGATTTTTTCACCAGTAGAGATTCAGGAAACAGTTAATATGTTTATGCGACAGAAGCTGGATATCCGCTGTATTACAATGGGTATTTCACTTTTGGATTGTGCTGATTCAGACAGCAAACGAGCCTGCGACAAGATTTACGACAAAATTATGAAAAAGGCCGGGAATCTCGTAAAAACTGGTCAGGATATTGAAAAGGAGTTCGGTGTACCAATCATCAACAAGCGTATTTCCGTAACTCCAATTGCCCTGGTTGCCGGTGCAAGTGAAGCTAAAAACTACGTTCCATATATTAAAACCCTCGACCGCTGTGCTCACGAGCTCGGCGTAAACTTTATCGGTGGTTTTTCTGCCCTCGTTCAGAAAGGAATTACTCCTGCTGACCGCATCCTCATCGACTCAATTCCAGAAGCCCTTGCTTCAACTGATTTTGTATGTTCATCTGTAAACGTTGGATCAACAAAATCTGGTATCAATATGGATGCCGTAAAGCTGATGGGTGAAACAATCGTAAAAACTGCAGAGGTTTCTAAAAACTGCGAAGTAAACGGCTGTGCAAAGCTCGTTGTATTCTGCAATGCACCGGAAGATAACCCGTTTATGGCAGGTGCATTCCATGGTCCTGGAGAAGCTGATTGTGTAATCAACGTTGGTGTATCTGGTCCTGGAGTTATCCTTGCAGCAGCAAAGGAATATAAAGGTCAGCCAATCAACGTACTCGCTGATGGTATTAAAAAGATGGCCTTTAAGATTACCCGTATGGGTCAGCTTGTAGGTAGTGAAGCCGCTAAACGTCTTGGCGTTCAGTTTGGTATTCTGGATTTAAGTCTTGCTCCTACTCCTGCAGTCGGCGACTCAGTTGCCCGCATCCTTGAAGAAATCGGTCTTGATGGTTGTGGTGCTCCTGGAACTACTGCTGCCCTCGCAATGCTTACTGACATGGTAAAGAAAGGCGGTGTTATGGCTTCTACAAACGTCGGCGGACTTTCAGGTGCCTTTATTCCTGTTTCAGAAGACGAAGGTATGATTGAAGCTGCAAAGAACGGTTCTATCTGCCTTGAAAAACTTGAAGCTATGACTACAGTATGTTCTGTAGGTCTTGATATGATTGCCATTCCTGGTGATACTCCTGCTACAACAATCTCTGGTATTCTCGCTGATGAATTTGCAATCGGTATGGTAAACAATAAAACTACAGCATGCCGCCTTATTCCTGCTCCTGGCAAAAAGGCAGGTGAATGGGTTGAGTTCGGCGGCCTTCTCGGAGGCTGCCCTGTAATGCCTGTAAGCAAGTTCGGCTGTGCAGACTTTATCAACCGCGGCGGCCGTATCCCGGCTCCAATCCACAGCTTCAGAAACTAGGAGGCCTTATGAAAAAGCTGCTGATTGCAATTGCCTTCGCAATGGTTTTAATGGCTGGCTGTTCCTCAGTTTCTGTAACTCATGAAGACGGTTCTCATACCGTTCTTTATCCGGACGGCACTCTGGAGCATATCAATTGACCTTAATTCCTGTTGAAACGCCGGAAGATTTTCTTCTGGCGCAGCAGTTTATAATTCCGCACGAAGAAACCTGTACTACACTTGCCTCTCTTGTGCGGAGAAAAACCGACAAACTTATTTTTCTGAAAAATGAAAATGAGATTTCCGGTATTCTTAGTCTCGATTCGACAATCTATCACTGTATTCCAGATATAAATCTAATAGACAATAACTCCCTTCTGGAAAATCTGCCTTATCTTATGAAAAAACCGGTCCGCTGCATAAGTGGTGAAACAAGCGGAACCGAGTTTCTGGTGGAAATAGTTAATTCTATAAATGGTAGTCTCGATACAACCGCTTCGCGGCCACTCAACCACCCCGAAATCAAATATCCGTACCGCATGCTCCGGTGGTCCTCTAAAAAGATAGTTTCGACAAGCACAACCACCGAAAATGGCGAAGAAATCATCCGCTGTACCGAGCACGACATGGAAATTCTGCACCCGCTGCAAAAAGATTATATGAAAGGCGAAGTAGCAGTTCCGGGACGTCAGCTTACAGATGCAGAAGTAGACATCACTCTGCGCCAGATTCTCAAAAATCAGCTGTGTTTTGCGCTGACAGTAGACGGCGACATTGTAGCAAAGGCAAACACTAATGCTATCGGAATAAACTGTATACAGATTGGCGGAGTTTACACTCACCCGCTCTACCGTCGTAACGGCTATGCAGGTGCCCTTGTACAGGCACTCTGTAACCGTGCTTTACAGGCCGGCCGTAAACCAGTTCTTTTCGTAAAAGAAAAAAATACGCCCGCATTCAATCTCTACCAGAAACTTGGTTTTGAAGAATGCGGGCGCTATATGATTGCTTATTATTAGAGCCTGAAACAAGTTCAGGATGACTGTTATTCCAGATTCAGTCTTAACTCCATGATGAAGTAAGTTACAAATCCATAAATTACTGAGAAAATAAGTCCAATAAAAGCAAGCCAGTAAAGCATTATGGCATCATGTGGAAGCCAGTTGGCCATAATTGCTCCTGTTATTCTTGAAGTTACGCTTGTAATAGCAATGATAGCAATAAGTTTTGCCATTGTTCTGTGCTTCTTTGACAAATGTCCGATTGCATTTATCAGATAAGTAAATAAATGAATACAAACACTCCATGATAAAGAAAAGAGAATAACGCCAAACATAGTTACCAGCCAGCCTTCTTCAAAATGGATTACGCTGAGATTTTTAATGCACAGTGCAATAAACGAAATCATCATAACAACTAGAGAAGTTACGGCCCAAATAAACATTGTTAGAATTCTTCCCCAGAGATGTTCCCCCATAGTTACCGGCAGTGAAAGATTCAAATATGCTTCATCGCCAAGCAGACCATGCTTAAAACGTTTTGAAATAACGCTTATTGTAACAACACCGGCAACTATTATGATAATCCAGTAAATCATAAAGAAGAATCCAGCCAGACCATCTGTCCAGTTTTCATTTCCATTGATATTAAAAGAGAAACTGAAATTAAAACCACCATCTGAAGAAACCGGAATAAATAATCCTGTCATCAAAGCAAGTGCAATTATTGCAATATAAATTGGTACCAGAATACGAGATGAATGCTTTAATTCATATTTACAAACTTTTCCAATCCAAGGAAACGGATTTCTGCTAGTATTTTTATTTTCCATTTTTCACTCCTGATTTAGCATCTGAATTCTTCGCGGAACAATGTATCAATAGACATACCTGTTTCCTCACGAATTGTATCAACATCACCTTCGCGGATTATGTTACCTTCCTTAAGGAACAGCACATAGCCCAAAACGGATTCAATATCGCTGATTAAGTGTGTTGAAATAATTACTGTTGCATTTTCACTATAGTTTGAAATGATTGTATTGAGGATATAATCGCGTGCAGCAGGGTCTACTCCACCAATCGGCTCATCAAGCATATAAAGCGGAACTTCACGGCTCATTGTAAGAACAAGCTGAACCTTTTCCTTGGTACCTTTTGAAAGGCTCTTCAGCTTATCATCTGCATCAATCTTCAATGTCTTAAGCATTTCATAAGCTTTATCTTTATTAAAGTTTACATAAAAGTCTGTCATCATCTGAACAAGATCCCTTACAGTCATCCAGTCGTTGAGGTAAACACGATCCGGCTGATAAGCTGCAATTGCCTTAGATTCAGCACCAGGCTTTAAACCGCAAACTTTGATTTCTCCAGATGTCGGTTTTAAGAGACCGGCAGCCAGTTTAAGCAAAGTTGTTTTTCCACTTCCGTTTGGTCCTAAAAGACCTACTATTGCACCCTTAGGAACACTGATATCAATTCCCTTCAGTGCAGTCTTTGTAATATATTTTTTAGTAAGATTTTTGCATTCTAAAACTGTTTCCATTACTTTCTCCTATTCTTCTTCGATAATCTTAATTACTTCTTCCTTATCGAAACCAAGGGCCTTCATGCGTTCAAGAAAAGCCGCTATTTCACTTTCTGCAACTTCTTTCTTCATATTTGTTATCATTTCCTTATCATCTGTGATAAATCGCCCTGATGTTCTTTCAGTGCGCACCAACCCCATTCTTTCCAGTTCAGAAAGAGCTTTTTGCATTGTATTTGGATTTACCTGAGCTTTAACCGCTAAGTCTCTGACTGAATCAAGACGGCTGCCTTCCGGGAGCTCACCGGAAATTATCTGCGCCTTGAAATAGTCTATCAGCTGGAGATAAATCGGTTTATCATTTGTAAAGTGATATTCCATTAGTACCTCATTATCAAAATAACCATGGTTATTGTATTAAGCACATAATACAGTAATACAAACCATATGTCAACATTTTTTTTTGAATTTTTTTCAATTATATTATAAGATGATAACAATACCAGAAAAGGATAATTAAAAATATGGAACAGAAAACATATACACGAGCTCAAAAAAACTTGATACGATTTTTCTGTATAATCGGAATTGTCGTGGAAATTCTGTGCATCCTTCGTCTTTTTTTGAGAACTGATTTTAACCTGGGCATTCCAGATATTCAAACTGTAACTGATTTTCTTCTTTCTGATTTGTGCCTTACAATTATTGATTCAGCAAGTTTTATTATTTTTATAATTCTGCTTTTTGTACCACAGCAATTTGAACTTTTTGCTCTTGTTGCCTTCATTTATTCGTTTAAAATTATTGCAGTTGAAACTGTTGTAGAAAACCCTATTGGGCTTTTGCTTTATCTTCTTGGTATTTCATGTCTGTTATACAAGGATTTTTATAAAAAACATGGTCACTTGAAAACAGCAATTGCCATTATCTTATATTTTGGACTTGTCAGTCTCAGTTTAAGAAAGGGGCTTCTGTGTTTTATCAATTCTCTTGTAATTACTCTTGGATATTCTCTTACTTTCCTTGCTGCTATTTTCTTTGTAGTAAACTTCCTGAGAATTATTTACGTTAAACGTAATGCACGAATCTGGGACCTTTCAAAGTATCCTGAGCTTACAGAACGCGATAAGGAATGGCTCAAGCAGATTCTTGAAGAAAAGCGTTATGAAGAAATTGCAAGTGATTCGGGAATTACTGTAGGAACTCTTAAGAACCGTATGCATCAGATTTTCCTGATTGTTGGTGTTGAAGACCGCATCAGTCTGCTGGCTACATACGGCGGTTATGATGTAAAGTTCTAATTGATAAGTTCTTTTACAGTTTCGTTATAATGATCATCATAAGTGGCACGGATTAAAGGCCGTGCCATTATTATTTGATCAGCCCCAAAATAGAGTGCTGTCTGAATATCTTCGCGGGTACGTATTCCACCGTCGACCCAGATTTCCTTACAATACTTTTTAAGTTCTACAGCGTGCTCTTTCATGAACTGTGCGGTGCTTCCAATACGGGTTTCTACGCGGCCACCGTGATTAGAAATATAAACAACATCCGGCCGTACCTCGCGAACCAGTGCTATATCATCATCTGTAAAAATACCCTTAATTACAAACGGAAGCTTTGTATGCTCGCGGAACTCTTCGAGCTGAACTGCAGTTTTACGCTCAAGGTTTACAAGATTTCTCATTGTAACAATGTTGTATGAGTCTATATCAATTCCAATATGACTTGCATATGGACGCACCCACTCTATGCGTTCAAAGAGGCGTTCCTGAGGATAGGGTTTCAGGAAGAAGGCAGCATCGATTTCTCGAGTTCGCTCAGGGACCTCAGTGTTCAATTCTTTTACTGCAGCGACACCAAGCTTCAGTTTTTCATCCGGGCAGCCATCACCTACACAAAGGCCAAAGCCTGCCTGAGCCGCATTCATGAGATATGGCAGATAAAAGTCTGCTTCATTTGCGTAGCCGATGTTTTCTACCGCGCCGGTAACCGGACCACAGCGAAGTTGTGCCGGGCTTACGGTAATTTTAGAGATTTCCTCTTTTTTTGTATTATACAGCTCTTTCCAGCCTTCGCAGTTCAGCTGGAAATTCTTTCCTTCAAAAACACCACCAAGTCCAGGTAACATTCCCGGACAACCGTAGCCGTCACAAACTGCACAGCGATGGCATTTCAAATCACCAGTTCCCACCTTGTTCCCCTCACTAGTCGCCAAAACAAATTCCTAAATCTCGTGCTGTCTTAAGAACAGGCTCCTCTTCAGTTATCTCTTTTACTTTTCCTGCAACAACAGAAAGTGGAGTTGCCACAATACTGCCGTTCTTCACTGCGACAAGATTTCCAAATCGCTTTTCTGCCAGGAAGTCTGCTGCAGCACTACCAAGCTTAGTTGCAAGAATCATATCATAAGGAGCAGGATCTCCTCCTCTCTGAAGATAACCAAGCACAGAAGTTCTTGTTTCGATTCCTGTTGCTTCTTCAATTTCTTTTGCAACGCGGAAACCTACAGACTGGCTCATACTCTCACGAGCCTTCTTAAATTCTTTTTTGCTGAGCGCAGCTTCATTTAAATCAATTGCACCTTCTGAGCAGGCAATAATAAAATAGTTCTGTCCTTTAGCTTTTTTAGCCTTCAGGTATTTTGCAATCTTCTTAATATCATACGGAATTTCTGGAAGAAGAATTACATCTGCACGTCCTGCAAGTCCTGCATAAAGTCCAAGCCAGCCAACCTTGTGGCCCATAATCTCAACTACCATTGCACGGCTATGACTTTTTGCTGTAGTTCTGATTGCTTCAATTCCATGAGTTGCAACATCAATTGCTGTATGAAAACCAAAGGTTTCATCTGTACCAACAATATCATTATCAATTGTCTTTGGCATTCCAATTACATTAAAGCCAGCTTCAGAAAGCAACGAGGCAGTAGTATTAGTTCCGTTTCCACCAAGACACACAAGCGCATCAAGTTTATTCTTTTTGAAAGTTTCTTTAATTCCTTCTACAGGAAGAAGTCCGGTTTTTGGATCAGGAACAGGATTCTTAAAAGGCTTCACGCGGGAAGTTCCAAGAATTGTTCCTCCCTGAGAAATCAACGGCTCAAGATCAATTGTATCCATCTTGAAGGTATCGTTATCTATGAGTCCGCGGTAACCGTTACGAATACCAATAAACTTCATTCCATAATTATTCTTACCAGAAATACATAATGCGCGAATTGCTGCATTTAATCCTGGTGCATCTCCGCCGGAAGTAAGAATTCCGACTGTTTTAATTGTAGAAGCTTTCATAACTATGATTATAACCTTTTTTTGATAGAACGGACAACTAAAAAAACAGGACATCCGCATTATAAAGAATTAAACCGTGAATTTTGGCTCCCTGTCGCATATTTGCAGGGCAAAAACGCGCAATAATGCGGATGTCCTGTTTTTATATCAATCACAAAAATTTGCTTTAAAATAACAATGCGTTAAAATGTTAATTGATGAAGAAATCAGCTATTTTACTTGCTTTACTTTTAGGCTGCTTTACAGCAGTCTATGGTCAGTCTGCGGCGGAGGGAAAGGTTGATCAGACATTTCTGAATGACTTTGTATGCCGAAACTGGACTACGGCGGATGGGCTTCCTGGTATGACGATTACTGCAATCATGCAGGATCAGAAGGGCTACATCTATGTTGGAACTTATGAAGGTCTCGTACGTTTTGATGGCGTAGAGTTTGTTACATTTTCACGCAATATCGACCCAAAATACGATTTTGCTTCTGTCCGTGCAATTTTTCAGGACACTAACGGAAACCTCTGGGTTGGTCATAACGATGAAGGTGTAACCTGCATTCAGCCGGATGGAACCATTCTGAAATACACTACAGAAAATGGACTTCCACATAATTCTATCCGCGCCATCTGTGAAGACTTTAATAACAATATCTGGCTTGGTACTGCTTCGGGACTCTGCTATCTTACACCTGAACATGAAGTTAGAATTCCGGAAGGTCTTCATGAACTTGGACAGGATACAATTCAGGTTTCTCGACTTTACTGTGATACTGCAGGACGAATCTGGATTTCTACAGCCATAGAAAATGACCTGTTTGTCTTTTCTACTAGAAAACTCGAACGCTTTACCGGAATCACAAAAATCAAAAATCCTTCTGTAAATGAAGTAAGCCAGGATAAGAGCGGTGCCTTCTGGTTTGGTGTTGCTCCTCACTACGCTGTACGTATTAAAGACACAGAAGAAACTGTTTTTGACATAGGCCATGACCATCAGGAAGGAACTGTCGTAAACTCAATCTTACAGGATACTGCCGGAAACTTCTGGTTCGCATCTGACTGCGGTATTACAATTCTTCACAATGGAGTTTATACCTATTACGATAAGCGTAACGGACTTGCTGACGATTATATAAACCACATTTTCGAAGACCATGAAGGAAACATGTGGATTGCCTACAATCGCGGTGGTATTGAAAAAATGAGTCAGGGTAAGTTCCGTACAATCGCAATGCCTATTGCCGTTAATGCAATCTGCGAAGATCCTGTTCGCGGTGTTACCTGGCTTGGTGCCGATAACGGACTTTACTGTTACAATAAAGACAGCCAGTTTGTTGAAAATAAAATTACTGAACTTTGTAAGGGTGCGAGAATCCGCCATGTTGGAATGACTTCTGACGGAGAACTTCTCATTTCTTCTTATTCTGATATCAGTCAGGTATGTGTAACCAGCAATGATAAAATCACCGTATGGACAATGAAAGACGGCCTTGCCGGTCTTAAATGCCGCGTTTCAATTAAAACCACTGACGGAAAATATTACGTAGGAACAACACAGGGATTGAGTATTATTGAAAAAGACGGAAGCATTCATTCCCTCACCAGAAAAGAAGGCTTTGAAAATGAATTTATTATGAGCCTTTACGAGGACAAAAAAGGACAAGTCTGGGTAGGTACAGACGGCGGCGGAATCTACATTCTTAAAGATGAACAGATTATCAAACACTATAATTCTGAAAATGGACTTGCAGGAAATGTAATTTTTAAAACTGAACCTATTGAAGACAGTGGACTTTGGATTGCAACCGGTACCGGAATTTCAAAATACAATGAAGAATCTGATACCTTTGCTAATCTGAATTCTGCTAATGGACTTGGTACCGACAGTGTTTTCCAGATGATTTGTGATTATACCCAGACTGTATGGATGACCAGCAACAAGGGTATTTTCTCTGTAAATCTTGCTGACATGGAAGATGTTACCATTGGAAAACGTAAAAAGATAAATGCAAAATATTATGGAAGTTCTGATGGTCTTAATACCGGTGGTATTACATCAACTTCTGTTTCTACACAGGATTCTCTTGGCCGTGTTTGGTTTACCCTGATTGACGGTTTTGCAATTTACGACCCGGTTAAATCCGGCAAAAATCAGATTCCTCCAAAAATTGAAATTCAGGAATATTCTATTGATAATGTTAAGTATGATTATCATGGTGAAAAAATTATTCTTCCGCCATCTGCAAAACGTTTGAGCATTAAGTTTACAGGTTTAAGCTTTATCTCTTCTGATCAGATGCGCTTCTGCTACAGACTCGGTGGTTTTGAAAATAATTATTCTGAATGGTCTAATCTCAGAAATGTTTCTTACACAAACCTTAAACCAGGCACATACAAGTTTACCGTAATGTCTGAAAACGGAGACGAAATTAAGAGTAAACCTTCAGATCCAATCATCATCATCAAAAAGCCTTACACCTGGCAGCAGCTCTGGTTCCAGATTCTTGTTGGTGTAATCATTGTTGGAATTGCAACTCTCATTGTATTCCTCAAAATCCATTCTATGCGCCGTTATCAGATTGAGCTGGAGAAAAAGGTTGAAGAGAGAACTCACGACCTTAAACTGGAAAAGGAAAAATCTGAAAAACTTCTTTTGAATATTCTTCCTTCAGAAGTTGCCAAAGAACTTACAGAACATCCTAACCAGACAATCGCTAAAAAATTCCCGAACATTACAGTTTTGTTTACTGATATTGTCGGCTTTACAAAAATGAGCGATGGTATGACAGCTGAACAGGTTGTTACTATGCTGAACAAGATGGTTACACTTTTTGATGAACGTGCTAAACGGGAAGGCATTGAAAAAATCAAAACTATTGGTGATGCATATATGGCTGCCACAGGCTTTACCGAAGAGCCGGATAATGACGGAGCCCTCCGTATGGTTCACTTTGCAATCGGACTTATGGAAGATGTACGCCGCTTTAATGAAACCTCTCCTGCTAAGGTTCAGATTCGTCTTGGTATCAATACCGGAAATCTTGTTGCAGGTGTAATCGGAAAATCTAAGTTTATTTATGATATCTGGGGCGACACGGTAAACGTTGCAAGCCGAATGGAAAGTACAGGTGAACCTATGAAAATTCACGTTACCGAAACTACTTACCTGCAGACTCAGGATCAATTTGCTTACAGCGAAGGTATTGAAGTTGAAGTAAAAGGTAAAGGAAAGATGAAGACATACTTCCTTTAATTCGCTATACTCGGCACTATGAAATTTTCATTCAAACAATTCATTGTGCCGAACTTCGGCAAACGCCTTGCGTTTATGCTGCCCGCAGTAATTCTGATGGGCGTTTTCGTTTCTATTCTCGTTGAAATCGGCTGGGGAACTGACCCGGCCAGTTTTATGAACCTGAACATTGCAAGTACACTTGGCTGGGGCCTTGGAAACACCGAGGTCCTCGTTTACGGCCTTATGCTCATTTTCACTTTCATTTTTGGTGCTCAAATGATTGGCTTTGGTACTCTCGCCAATATGATTCTGATTGGCTATGTAATTGACCTGTGCCGCTGGATCTGGAAAAACATTGGTTTTGCTCAGTTTATTTATGATAGCAGCTTTGCCGTACGTGTAGTGATTTTTGCCGTTACACTTCTTTTATTTGTTGTTGTAGCTTCAATTTACATCAATGCACAGATGGGTGTTGCACCTTATGATGCAATTCCAAATATTCTCAGTGGCTGGATTACAGTTATTCCATTCGCTGTAATCAGAATCTGTTTTGATCTTGCAGCTGTTGGTATTGGTGTAATTGCAGGAAAGATGAATCCAGATGGCATTCAAGGTTCTATCGTAGGTTCTATTTTGATGTCGCTTCTTCTTGGTCCTGTAATCAGCCTTGTAGGAAAACCTCTTAAAAAGATTCTGTAAAATTCAAAACATTTCAAGTTTCTACAAACAGAAACAAACTTCATAACCTATGGTCTCAGTAGGAGTATTATGTTATACTTATAAGGTTATGGATAATAATAAATGTTTCAAACCTTTTATCCCAGCTGATAAAATTGTTCCGGAAATCACTCCGGTATCTATTATCCTGGGTATCATTCTTGCCGTACTCTTTGGTGCGGCAAATGCGTATTTGGGTCTGCGTGTAGGAATGACAGTTTCTGCTTCTATTCCTGCAGCCGTACTCTCAATGGGTATCATTCGAATCATTATGAAACGTGATTCTATCCTTGAGAATAATATGGTGCAGACAATCGGTTCAGCCGGAGAATCTCTTGCTGCTGGTGCCATTTTTACCCTTCCTGCTTTGTTCATGTGGGCTGCAGAAAGTGATGCAATTCACAAGCCATCTTTCTGGGTAATTGCAATCATCTCTTTGTGTGCCGCTCTTCTTGGTCTTATCTTTATGGTACCGCTTCGCTCTGCTCTTATCGTAGAAGAACACGGTGTTCTTCCTTTCCCAGAAGGAACTGCCTGTGCTGAAGTTCTCCTTGCAGGTGAAGAAGGTGGAGAAAAATCAAAAATTGTTTTCTCTGGTCTTGGTGTTTCTGCTCTTTACAAATTTATTGCAGACGGAATTAAACTCTTCCCTTCAGAAATCGACTGGTCAATTAAGCCTCTTGGTACTGGATTTGGAATGGATGTTCTTCCTGCTCTTGCCAGCGTTGGTTACATTTGTGGAAAGAAAATTTCTGCTTATATGTTAGCCGGTGGTATTCTTGGCTGGTTTGTTGCCATTCCTTTGATTTACTTCTTTGGTGATTCTTCTGTATTTGCTCCAGCTTCTGCTGCTATCAGCGAACTTGGTGCATGGGGTATCTGGAGCAGCTACATCCGCTATATTGGTGCTGGTGCTGTTGCAACTGGTGGTATCATCAGTCTGATTAAATCTCTTCCAACAATCATCAAAACTTTCAAAAAGGCAGTTAGTGGCTTTGGTCACAAGGAAAATGTTGCAGAACGTACAAACCGCGACCTTCCTTCTCTCTTCCTTTTGATTCTTGCAGCAGTAATCGTACTTGCAATCTGGATTATTCCAGTAATTCCTGTAGGACTTCTTGGTGCAATCATCATTTTGATTTTTGGATTCTTCTTCGCTACTGTTTCAAGCCGCATGGTTGGTCTTGTTGGTTCTTCAAACAACCCGGTTTCTGGTATGGCTATTGCAACTCTTATTATTGCAACTGCTCTTCTTAAGGGAACTGGTCATACAGGTGTAGCAGGAATGACTTCTGCAATCTGTATTGGAACTATCATCTGTATTATCGCTTGTATGGCTGGCGATATTTCTCAGGACTTGAAAACTGGTTATATCGTTGGTGCTACTCCTAAAAATCAGCAGATTGGTGAATTGATTGGTAGCGTTGTTTCTGCAGCTGCTATTGGTGGAATCATGTATCTTCTTGATGCTGCATGGGGCTTTGGTTCAAAAGAACTCCCAGCACCTCAGGCAACTTTGATGAAGCTTGTAGTTGAAGGCGTCATGGGTGGATCACTTCCTTGGACACTTGTTCTTACAGGAGCCGGAATTGCTGTTGCAGTTGAAATTATTGGAATTCCAGTTCTTCCTGTTGCAATTGGTCTTTATCTTCCTATTCATCTTTCTGCTCCAATTTTTGCAGGTGGTCTCCTCCGTGCATTCTTTGACCGCAAAGGTGAAGAAGGTAATTCAATTACTGAAAAGGGAATCCTTTATGGTTCAGGACTTATTGCCGGTGAAGGTCTTATCGGTATCCTTCTCGCTGTATTCGCAATAATCCCACTTTCATCAGGAAAATCTCTGCTTGAAGCAATTGATCTTGGTGGAATTCTCGGCAACTTCGGTGGTCTTGCATTCTTCATCCTTTTACTTGCTTCTTTTGTGTGGTTTACTGCTCGTAAAAAGAAATAGGAGTTATGACGATGAAAAATAAAACTAAGACAAGAAAGCTTTCTGCAAACTATATGGATATAGTATTTATTAAAAATGCTGATATTCAATGGCGCGTAAAAGAAAATGGAATTGTTGAAGTTGATATGGTAAACAAGGGATTTTTTAATTCCATTGCCCAGAAGTTTTTTCATCGTCCGAGAGTGAGCCATATTGCTCTGGATAAATACGGAACAACCTTGTGGCTCGCGCTCGACGGCACTGCAACGGTAAACGATGTTCTTGAAAAAATGAAAGAAGCTTTTCCAGAGGAACAGGATAAAATGCTGAACCGTGTTGTTCAGTTCCTTACTACCTTGGAAAGCTGGAAGTTTATTAGTAGATAAAGAAAAAGCCCGAACAATGTTCGGGCTTTTTCTTTATGTCATTGCGAGGAGCGGAGCGACGTGGCAATCTACAATGGATTGCTTCGCTACGCTCGCAATGACCTAGTGTATTAGCCAATAAGTGGCTTCTGTTTCTTACTTACAGGCTCACAAGTCAATACACAACCAAGCTTCTTGAAAATCTTTCTGTCGACTTCACTCAGCATAACAGTTGTATGAACCTGACATCCACGAAGATTTGGCAGCTGCTCAATTGCCATACGGCAGTTCTCGTCTTCACGAGAAAGCATTGCAAGTGCAACAAGAACCTCATCTGTATGCAAACGAGGATTGTTTCCGCTCAGGAAATCAACCTTCATACGCTGAATTGGCTCAATCATCTCTTTTGGAATAAGCTTAAGTTTGTGATCCAGACCAGCAAGATGCTTTGTAGCATTCAAAATAAGAGCTGCACTGGTTCCCAAAAGCTCTGTTGTTTCAGATGTAATAATTGTTCCATCTGCAAGTTCTATAGCTGCACAAACTGTTTTTGATTTTGCAGCACGTTCTTTTGCAGCAACAGTAACCTTGCGGTCATCAGTTGTAATCTGTGCCTGCTGCATCAAAAGATTTATCTTATCAACTTCTGATTCTTCTGCATTGCCTTCTACAAGACGTCCAACTGTTTCGTAATAGCGGCGGATAATTTCCTGCTTACTTGCTTCGCAGCAGGCATCATCATCAAAAATACAATAACCGGCCATATTTACGCCCATGTCTGTAGGAGACTTATATGGGTTGTTGCCGTAAATTCCTTTGAAAATAGCATCGAGAACAGGGAAGATTTCGATATCGCGGTTGTAATTTACTGTTGTTTTTCCATAAGCCTCAAGGTGCCATGGGTCAATCATGTTTACGTCATTAAGATCTGCTGTTGCAGCTTCGTAAGCAAGGTTTACAGGGTGCTTAAGCGGAAGATTCCAGATTGGGAAAGTTTCGAACTTAGCATAACCAGCTTTAATTCCACGCTTATTTTCGTGATAAAGCTGACTCAAACAGGTTGCCATCTTTCCGCTTCCTGGTCCTGGGGCTGTAATTACAACGAGAGGACGTGTTGTTTCAATGTAATCATTCTTACCAAATCCTTCATCACTTGCGATAAGAGGAACATTTGAAGGGTATCCAGGAATTGTGTAATGATAATAGGCCTTAATTCCCATCTTCTTAAGACGGGCACGGAAAGCCTTTGCAGCTTCCTGACCTGTATAATGTGTAATTACAACACTACCAACCATGAGTCCGCGGTTCTGGAACTCATCTCTAAGGCGCAAAACATCCTTATCGTAAGTGATTCCGAGATCACTACGAACCTTGTTCTTTTCAATATCTACTGCGCTGATTACAATTACGATTTCCGCTACGTCGGCCAGTTGCATGAGCATCCGTAATTTACTGTCTGGCTGGAAACCTGGGAGAACTCGGGAAGCATGATAGTCGTCAAACAGCTTTCCACCGAATTCAAGATAGAGTTTATCGCCGAATTTGGCGATCCTTTCTTTAATGTGTTCTGACTGAATCTTCAGATACTTGTCATTATCAAATCCGTTTTTCATACGGTACTTAATTATAATGCATTTATTATTTTTTCACAATGATTATTGGTTGACACCTTTGAAGATGTAGAGTAAATTTGTAAATGGAAGGGAAGTTTATGATTTCAAAAATTAAAAAGCTCTTAGGACTCGAGAAATTACATCCCGACGTCCAGTTCTTTCTGGATTCTGAAAACCTCAATATAGCGCAACCTGCTTCCTTCATTGTAATGATTGTTGAGTTTGGATTATTCCTTAATACAATTATTTACGTTATAAGAAGTGGACGACCGCCTTCAGCAAATAATCTTTTTTACAGAACTCTTTATGGTCTGATGGTTATTGCATCGGCACAGCTTTTTATTTATTCCACATACCACAAAAGAAGAGGAATTCATTTTAAGCGTTTTGCATTAGACTCAAGTATTATTATTTTCTTTCTCTCTGTTATTGCTTTTGGAATTTGCATTTCTATTAAAGATTATATTCATGGTGAACAGATCCTGGTTTTTATTACTATAGAACTTTTTGTTGCCTGTCTTTTTATGGTTAAACCATATCTTGCAATTATACTGATAACTATTCCTTTTACTATTTTTTATTTCATGATGGCATCAGCTAACGGTATTTCTAACGCAACAAGAATAAACTATCCGGTCATTATGTTTTTCTTTATTCTTGTAAATATTGCACACTATCAGCAGTTTCTGAGAATTGCAAATCATAATGTTGTAAATCACGCCCTCGCAGAACAATTGCGTAATGCATCCCGCTACGACTTCCTTACTAAACTTAAAAATCGAACTGCCTTAAACATGGATTTTGAAGATTCTGATAATCCTTACTTAAATTCTCATTTTATTGTTATGCTCACAGATATTGATGATTTTAAGATTTATAACGATACAAAGGGACATAATTTTGGCGATGAATTACTCAAGAGACTAGCTTCAATCATGCAGAATAATTTTGGAAAAACACATTGCTATCGTTATGGTGGCGATGAATATCTGATTGTGCTTCCTGAAATCAGAGAAGACCTGTTCCTTGAAAAAATCAGAATCGCAAAAGAATGCACTAAGAATGAATTTCATTTCAGTGGCGGCTATACCCACGGTTATGTAAGTTCAGCTAAAGATCTGCATCACCTTATCAATATTGCCGACAAGAATCTCTATGATGCCAAAGGTTCCGGTAAAAATCAGGTAATTGGAAAGTTTTAATTGTACATAAAAAAAGCCGCCAGTGGTTGAGAGATGCTAAGCATCGTATCTAATCCGCCGACGGCTCTTTTATAAATGTTTGAATGTTTACTGATTATTCCACTTCTTGAAAATCAATGATGTGTTTACACCACCGAATGCGAAGTTATTAGCCATAACGTATTCTGCATCGATGTTGCGTCCTTCACCCTGTATGTAGTCGAGTGGAGCACACTCTGGATCTACATTTACGAGGTTTACATTTGGATGGAACCAACCTTCGTTCATCATGTTGATTGTAAGCCAGCTTTCTACACAACCGCAGGCACCGAGGATGTGTCCAATGTATGATTTAGTAGAGCTGATTGGTACAGCGCGACCGAATGCCTTGTAAACAGCCTGAGTTTCGGAAATGTCTCCGTGAGGAGTTGCAGTTCCATGAGCGTTTACATAAGCAATCTGATCCTTTGAAATACCAGCATCTTCAATTGCCATTTCAAGACATTTTGCCTGAGTTTCGCTGTTTGGAGATGTGATGTGTGAACCGTCCATATTTGTTGCAAAGCCTGCAATTTCGCAGTAAATCTTTGCACCGCGTTTTACAGCATGCTCAAGGTCTTCCAGAATCAAAGTACCGGCACCCTCGCCAATTACAAGACCATCTCGATCTTTGTCGAAGCACTTAGGAGTAGCTTCTGGAGTTTTATTCATGCAGGATGTTGCACCAAGCGTATCAAAAATTGCAGCGTCTGGAGCAGAAAGCTCTTCTGCACCACCGCAAATCATAATTTCCTGTCGTCCGTCTTCTATTGCTTCATAGCCGTAACCAATAGACTGTGAACCGGAAGTACAGGCTGTATCAGTAATAATAACACGGCCGCGAATCTGCCAGTAAACGCTCATGTTGCAGGCATTAGTCTGTGGCATAGCCTTGATGTAGGTCTGGCTGTTGAGGTGCGAAGAATCCCCAGTTTCAACCATTTTTGCAAGGTCACCGATGGCATCCATACTTCCCATACAGGTTCCATAAGCAATACCGGTGCGGCCGTTCTTGAGTTCTTCAATTACATCATCACCGTCTTCTGCAAGCAGGCCTGCCATGGCAAGAGCGTCGTGTGTAGAAAGAAGTCCCAGCAAAGCAACGCGTCCCATTCCGCGAACCTTCTTGCGAGGGAAGCTAGGCAGCTCCTCATCAAAAGGACAAGCCAGACGGGTATTCATTTTTGTGTAGCGTTCCCATTCCGGCATATAGCGGATTTTATTTTTACAGGTTTTTAAATTTGCATAAGCAGTTTCCCAGTCGCGCCCAAGCGCAGAAACCATACCGCCGCCAGTAACAACAACACGGCGTTTTCCATTTGGTTTTGTGAATTCCATTTTTTATACTCCCAAAAAAGGTCAAAATGACCATAAAAATCAAGTAATATGGCAAGGATACTCTAAAAAGCAATAAAAGACAACTAAGCTGATTTTTAGAACTTCTTTAATGCTCCATGTCCCGGATAAATCACATAATCTGAGTATTTTCTTACAAGATATTCACGGGCTTCCTTAGCAAGAGCTGCATCTGAATCAACACCAGTCATTAAGAATGGTGCCAGTGCGTTAAACTCTTTCTGGTCATCTGAGAAGCCCTTTATGTTTACGTAAATATCTCCACTGAAAACGATTTTCAGTTCATCACAGACAATTACAGTATCTCCGCGAACGTGACCACCCTTTCCTTCATAAAAATCAAAACGTTTACCGGCAAAGAAATGACTTCCTATATGCTCAAGAACTTCATCGCCAGTACGACGGCCAACAGCAATACACTTTTCAAGAGCCGGCGGCTCATATCCGGAAATTATACGGCTGAGTTTGCAATAAGGTTCATGCAGAGGATTCTGTTCACGGAAATTCGGTTTACCCTCAACTTCAAGCGCAAAATTATCATAGCAGCTGCCACTCATATAAATTGCATCAAACTCGGAATGCAGCCCCACATGATCCAGGTCGCCATGTGTAATAAAGGCAGATTTTTTGAGTGTTGAATAATTATGGAAAAGCTCTTTGAACAAGGCCACCATTTCGGAACGATAGCAGGCAAATCCGCTGTCTATAAAAAGCAATTCATCATCACTTTGAATAACATAGGTATTACTGCCACACGAAGGTTCTATCATAAAAAGAGTAAGCTTATCGTTAAGTGTATAAAACGAAACAAGAGGATTAAAGTTTTCACCTTTTCGTTCACGGACAAAACTTGCAAACCGGCGGATATAATCAAAAGTCTTTAACGGAGATTTTTTCTGCTCATCAAGAATCTGCATCATACGATTGGCATAAATCAAAACCTTGTTTGTCTGTTTCTGATTCAGATTCAAAATTGAACGCATCTCATTGGCAAAGGTAACATAGAAAACTGTACCATCAAGAAGACGGTCGGTTACTTCGTAGTCCAGGATTTTGATTTCACAAATCTGAGAAATCTCATCAATAAGGGCTCGAATCTCTGATGTATTTTCAATCAGAAGGCCCATTTTAAAATACTGAACGCCCGTTCCATTTTCCTGCGAACTGATATATGAAATATTTACCTTATGTGAATTCAAAATCTCCAGAACAGGAAGCACTGCGCCGCTTACATCCGGCAGAGTCAGGACAATCATCAGAATCTGACTCTCATTTGTACTATCTGTAAGGTAGCCGCATTCTGCGAGTTCAGCTTTAATCTGATTATGCTGCTCATCATTTGCCGCAACTTCAATAAAAAGCGTATGGAGATCTACCGCCTTGTTGTAATTAACTCGGACAATATTTCCTCCATGGCGGGCAATAATCTGGCTGGCTACAAGAAATGCTCCAACTTTATCTGGCATTCTGGTTACATAAGTTTTCTTCATATCGATAGGATTATACATAGTCCTTTCAACTTGGACAACTTACATTTTCTTTTTAATTAAAACTGTGATATAAAAAAGAACATGAAAAAACAGTTGTCGCAATTCTTATTGCGCTGCAGCATATGATTAAAGACAGAGAAAGCCACTCATCTCATGGAAATGGTGGCAGTTCTTCGTCATCAGGAAATTAATTCCGTCATATTATTTCATTACATAAAACATATTGCGGTATAACGGCATTTTAAGCATCGAAGTATTCCAGAGTTTTTTGAATTCTGAAACTGGAACTGTACGATTGTAATAATTGCCGTTATCCTCAACATTTACCCAGTCTTTTATTGAATCTGCAAAATAGATATTCTCTTCATCATAACCTGTTATACAGGCAAAATGTAAATAACTTTTTCCTACAAACGAACGGATTACAACTATTACAGGCTTTCCACGAGCGATTTCATTTTGTAATGCAGCAAAATTTCCTGTGCAGGCTGTCATTTTTATTCCACGTTTCTTAAAAAACCCTGTAATTCCTTTTGGAAAAGCAATGCCACCTTTCATCTGAAAAGGAACATCTTTAAAGGCTTCTTCCCCATTTATAGATTCACCTGAATGTCTAAGAACAAAGGCAGAAGAATACCCTGCACATCCTCCACCCTGCTGAAATTCAAAATAAGAATTATCTGCAGTTTTAACAGTGTTTGAAGCTGGACTAACAAAGAACTTTGAGAATTTTGCTTTACGGTTAAAATGCGGCTTAAGAGGGCCCATCAGAATAATATTTACAATTGTTGTAATAACAAAAGCAGTCAAAAGAAATTTCACAATCTCATATACAATTTTTCCTGGCATAGAGCCTCCTTTAGTTTTAGCCATATAATCCTCCACTTGTGTTTAATTCAGTTTATGCTTTTATAATAGGAGCAAAAAACTGAGAACACAATGGGGTTTCAGGTAAGTTGCATTTTCTATAGGGTAAGATATAAAATTTTCAGGGTAAAAAAAAGGCTACACCTTAAGTGCAGCCCTTTTAATAGCAATCTTTAGATTATAGATTACATACCACCATCAATTTCGATTACCTGACGTGTAATGTAAGCAGCGCCTTCGCTCAAAAGGAATACTGCAGCAGCAGCGATTTCTTCTGGTTTTCCGGCACGTCCCATTGGGATTGTCTGCATGATGATGTCATATACTTCCGGGCGGATAGCCTTAGTCATATCAGTTTCGATTACACCTGGTGCAATTGCGTTACAAGTGATTCCACGACCTGCAAGTTCTACAGCCAAAGCCTTTGTAGCACCGATGATACCAGCTTTAGAAGCACTGTAGTTAGACTGTCCGCGGTTTCCGTGAACTCCACTTACAGAAGAAATTGTGATAATACGTCCACCGCGCTTGTTCTTGCGGCTTGCCATTGGCATCAAAAGTGGGTTGATTACATTGTAGAAGCTGTCGAGGTTTGTATGAATAACCTTGTCCCAGTCTTCGCCACTCATAGCAACAAATGTATTATCGCGGGTAACACCAGCGTTATTTACGATTCCCCAGAGAACTCCGTGCTTTGCGCTCAATTCGCTGAGCTTAGCTTTACAGTCTTCGCGGTTTGAAACATCAAACTGAATCAGTTCGCCCTGTCCACCGGCAGCCTGAATCTGAGCAAGAGTTTCTTCAGCCTTACCCTGACTTCCATTGTAGTGACAGATTACATAATATCCGGCCTTAGCAGCCTCAACAGCGATTGCGCGGCCAATTCCACCGCTGGCACCAGTTACGAGAACTTTCTTATCAGCATTAACGTTTTCCATTTTGTTTACTCCTGTTAAAGGCCTGTCCGGCCGTTTTAATCATCTTATTATGACATTTTTGACAGATTTTGTCACCCATCATATCATTCTATTAACAATCTATTATCATTCAATTTATTTCTTTAATTCAGAACAGATTCTCTCATATTCCTTTTCATCAATTTTATACTTCTTCTCAAGAATCAGCCATGCCGCAACAAGCGCAATAAAAGGAATCAGAGTGATTCCAAGACGCAGAACAAAAAGCTGTCCGCCGGTCGCACCAGAAATATACTGATCTGCAAGAGTCAGAACTTCCTGAGATGACATTTCGCCAGTTCCAGCCTTAACTTCAAGCGCACTCACACTCTGACTTATTGCATAAATGCCGCTTATAATCAGAACAAGATTTACAATTCCCTGATTGATTGCAGTTGAAAGCTTTGCAGAAAAAGAACGTACCGTAGAAATAATTGAATCGTGTCTCTCGTGGAATTTATATTCATCATATTCAATTGTGTTGTTCAGCATAACCAGAAGCACAAGATTAAAAAGCCCCTGGCAGAAGAAAATCACAAAGCCCGAAATATTGATGAGAAGACGGCTCTTAGGAAGAATATATCCGGTTAGCAAAAGAATCAGATAACCGGTTCCAATCACAATAGTGATTAAACGGAGTATCTGGCGACGGGTCATGCCTTTTGTAAAAAACGGGAAAGCAATCTGAGAAAACAGCGTTCCAAGCCCGTACATTACAGTGAACAGGAACACAAGATTTCCACCCTCGGAATAGCCGAACTCAAAATAGAAAAAGTTCATGCCAAACATCAAAAGAAGATTTGTTCCGATATTAAAAAGCAGCGACGCAATTCCCGCAGGAATGAGCTGATCGTTTCTGGTAAAAATCTTGAACATGTCTTTGAGGGAGAGTGAGTCTGCGTGCTCTGCAGCTTCGTGATGTCGCTCGCGCACGCCAAGAACGGTAATCATCTGAAAACCTATAAAGCACAGCGCAACAATAAGCGCCGTAACTCTGTAAGCATTCACCGCATTTCCCGCAATCACCGTAGGAACAATTCCCGCAACACTAAACTGACCGATGCAGATAAAAATGCTCATCAGCGTAACAAGAATATTTCGCTCGCCCGCATCACTCGAAAGAGAAGGCAGCATTCCCCAGTACGCAATATCGTTCATTGTGTAGGTCATTCCCCACAACAGATAACTGATACCAAAGAACACTACAAAGCCCCAGCCTTCCGGCCGGATTGTAAACAGAGCAAGAATTACTGCCGCGTTCAAAACCGAACCCGCAAGAATCCACGGCTTATACTTTCCGGCCTTGAAGTGGCAGTTTTCAATTATGATTCCCATGAGCGGATCATTAATGGCATCCCAGATAAGGCAGATTACAATGATTGCCGAAATCACACCGAACTGCGCAACTGTAAGCTTCATTGTATACTGAATGTAAGTCATCAGATACATACTCACAAGAGCGTATGCAGCATCGCGGCCGGTTGCTCCAATTGAATAAGACCATTTTGTTCTGTTATCAAGCTTTTCCATTTTTTACATCCTGCTAAGCTGCTATCTGTTTGCCATTCGCACAATTCTTGACATCAGTTTTTCTGTAAAGATTCCATTTGTTATGCTGATTAAGCTTTCAAGAGGATTTTCTGCAATTGCACTGAGTACAATTTTTACAGACGGATCATCTTTTGATTTTCCACGCATAGAGAACAGAATAATTCTATTTATAATTTTCAAAATTACTCTTACAGCAAAACTTTCTTTTGCCATATCGCCAAGATTGTCGGCAGAGGTAAAAGTTCCCTTGTGATGCTGTTCGTAGAAGGTGTTTGTAAAGAAGGAATCATAAAGCGCGAGGTCTGGAGTATAGGCTGAGTTCTCTGTATTGGCAGAGGTCTGTCCCACAGCCTGCTCTGCACTAACACTAACCTTCTGCTCAAGAACTATTTTTCGAACAGACATTCCGACTTTTATTGTATATTCACCAGCGTCAGGAATAAAGTTGTGAGCTGTTGTATCGTAAGTCTTGAAAGCATTTTCGTCGAGGGTAACAGTTACGCGTTTTGTTTCACCTGGTTCGAGGAGAGTTTTTTCGAAACCGCGGAGTTCCGGATAATCAACACCTTCCTTCTGGATATAAACCTGAGAAGCCTCTGCACCTTTTACCGCGCCGGTATTTTTCAAATCAAAAGAAACTTCACGCTTTTCTACATCAACTTTAAGATTTGAATATTCAAAAGTTGTATAGCTCAAACCAAAACCAAACTCATAGCGGACAGGAATGTTCTTTGCTTCGTAGTAACGGTAGCCAACGTAAGAACCTTCTTTATATTCAATGTTGTCTTCTTCGCCGGCAAAGTTTCCGTAGCAAGGAGTATCTTTTTCTGAGAATGGGAAAGTCTCTGCAATTTTTCCTGATGGATTTACACGACCGCTGAGCAGTTCTGCACAAGCCTCTCCACAGGCTTCACCACAAAGATACATATGAAGAACAGCACGAACTTTATCTGCAAAATAAATGTCGATTGGTGCACCACTGAAAGTTACAGCAATTACATCTGCACCAAGAGCGATGATCTGGTCGAGAAGTTTTGTCTGAACTTCCGGCAGCGCAATATTTTCACGATCAAAGCCTTCGCCTTCAAACTCTTCTGTAAGACCACAAAAGAAAAGTACAGGACGTTTTTCGGCTGCAGCCTTTTTAGCCGCTTCAATTGCCTGAGCATAACCGTGCTCACTTGTATCTCTGATATCTCCTGAATAACCTTCTGCAAAATCAATTTCATAACCAAGAGCCTTAAGACTCTCAAGAGCATTAGGATGAGGAGCTGTTGTAATGTGACTTGAACCGCCACCCTGAAATTTCATTGTGGCAGCCATGCCGCCTATTACTGTAATTTTTGATTTTTCTGGAAGTGGAAGTACTCCGTCATTTTTCAAAAGAACAGCAGCGTTAGTTGCAAATCGAAGTGCTGCTTTATGATGAGCAACAAAATCAATTTTAGAATTATCTGCTTCCTGCTGATGACCGCCATTCCATTTCTGAGCTGCTTCAATTACAAGGCGGTTTGCTTCTTCGAGTTTTGTTCTAACCTCTTCATCATCCTTATAAACTTTTTCAAGCTGATGGGAGAAGTAGCCGTTTGAATCGGGCATCGCAAGAGACATTCCGGCCTTAAGACAATTTACAGCTCCAATACATGCACCCCAGTCTGAAATTACAATTCCCTTAAAGCCCCATTTTTTTCTGAGTACTTCTGTAAGAAGGAATTTGCTGGCAGCCGCATACTCGCCATTTACCTTGTTGTATGAAACCATAATGCTTGCCGGCTGAGCCTTGCGTACAGCAATTTCAAAAGGTCGCAGATAAATCTCTGAGAGTGTTTTTTCATTTACGATTGAGTTTGAAGTCTGGCGGCGTTTTTCCTGATTGTTGCAGGTAAAGTGCTTTAGAGAAGTTCCGATTCCAAGCGCCTGCATTCCGTTGATATATTCTGCCGCAAGAGTTCCCGCAAGATACGGGTCTTCAGAAAAGTATTCAAAGTTACGTCCACAAAGAGGTGAACGCTTAATATTTGTTCCCGGTCCAAGCACAACATCAACCTGCTGACACTGTGCTTCTTCCGCAATTGTTTTTCCAAGTTCGCTTAAAAGCGATTTATCCCAGCTGGCAGCCATACAGCTTGAAGTCGGGAAACAGGTAGCAACACGACTGCGATTCAAATCTGCATAATGCTCAGTTTCCTGAATGGCATCCTGTTTACGAAGTCCGTGCGGACCATCACTCATTGAAAAGGATGGTATCTTTCCTCCTGCATCATAACTATTCCAGCTGCCTACACCATTAAAAAGCCGCATCCTCTCTTCGTCAGATAATTGGGTTAAATAATCTGCCATTGAAAACCTCACATGAAAAATACTTTGTTTAAATTATAAAATACTTTTCATAAAAGGCAAAAAGATTTTGCGGCTTTTCAGAAAGATAAGGTTAAGCCCCGAAGAGAGCCTCTGCATCTTCAGTTTCCATTACAGAAACCTTAGTTGTTACAACAGGCTTTTCATCATTTTTGTTTGCATACAGTTCGCAGATATAGCGGTAAACATGATTTTCTTCATCACGGAAATCTTCTATTGCCTTCATCTGAATTGTTGTGTTGTTTCTGAAATAACCAACATCAGCCTTGAATTCCATTACAGACAGAATAAATCCAGGAAGCGGAGTACGTCCCTTGATAGTATTTGTGATTCCAGTGAGAGCTGAAATACACTGAGCCATAAACTCAAAACCAGCCCAGCTTGGAACTCCATCAAATTCTGGTTCATAGAAAATACAGTTTTCTGTGATATCGTACTCACTTGTAATTGTGTGATTATTTACATCATGCTGAGTAACTCGTGAGAGCAGGAACATTTTTCCCTTGTGTGGAAGATAGTTAATAAGCTCATCGTGCTCAATTAACTGCTGAATTTCAATCATTTTATACTCCTTTTATTGTTCTATAATCTTTCCATTCTTTATTTGATATTTTAGCATTCCCTGAACATTCTGAAATTGTTCGGCCGGACACCACAAAAGACTCAGTTCATCAAGATTATAAACTGCACTGTGAACTGTTAAGTGGGTGTTAAATTGCGGGCGATTTGGATCTATTGTTCTTTGAGCAACGCTGCAAAGAATATCCATGGCCTGCATTTCGTCCTGAACTAAACCATTTGTTCGGGAAAGTTTTTCATAAATAATGTCGTATCTATCTTTTCCAGTAATGTATTTTTCTTCTGTACCTTCGTAGTAGCCTGGTTTAATTATAAAATTTGTAATCCACTGAAAATCACTGGCCGACTCTCGAACTCCAATATCAGAATCTGAATCATTGTAGGTTACAACAAGCTCTCTTTTTTGCCCGAAAAAATCATCCTTATCTAATAAATTAACCCATTCCAGAATCGCGCTGCGACCAGTTTTATCGGCAATAATAAAGTGAAAAGAAGCCTTTCCAGAATCATGCATATCATACATCTTTGCAAATTCAACCGCTTCTTCAAGGGAATCAGCATAATCAAGAATCATTCTTATAAACGGACCAGTAGAAATATCCGGCTTATCTGTATTCTGATTTGTTGGAATTGATCCCGTTCCAGGTCCCTGCCCAGATTCCAGTACTCCGCAACTTACACCTGCATCATTGATACCATCTAATGGAATGTATACAGCTGTAAGACTAAATATCTTTGTAACAAAGGAATCCATATCTTTTTTATACGGAATTCCAAAAAATGAAAGATCTACTGTAGATATAGAAGCATGACGCATTTTATTTCCCTTAACTTTTACAATACAGGTATTTGTTGCCGGATAATCATAATTACGTGCAAAAAGTTTCTGACCGGCTTTTGTTTTTGCTGTAAAAGCCGAACAGCCAAAGGTACCTGAAGTAACGTTCATTTTTATAAGGCCCTTTGTGATTTTTTTACTGAAAAAATTTGTAAGCTCAGCGTCGTTTTTGGCACCACCCATTTTTATAAAGTCATCAAAATAATAATTTCCTTTATAAGTAATTTCGTAAACGCCACCCTGCAGTGCATCTCTATCAGCTGGCTTTAACTGTCTGATACTTGAATACACAGAAATTTCGTTTCGTAAAACAAAAGCAGTTCCTGCTATAACGAGAAAAATCAAAGCAAAAAGTGACGCAAAAATTATTAGAAAAATCTTTACGGGCTTTTTCATTTTTACTCCTTATATACCAAGTACCAGGCATGCATTAGCGCCACCAAAAGCAAAGGAATTAGAAAAGCAGACCTTGAGTTCTTCCTTTACTTCGGCTGACTTTCTGTCCACAATATTAAGCTGTGGAAGCTCTTCATCCTGTTCTCCATCCCAAATCTGAACGGGAAGTTTAATATTATTCTTTTTATTATTTTCTACAAGAGCCTTCCAGCAGATTGCAGCTTCAAGAGCGGCTGCAGCACCAAGAGTATGTCCTGTAACAGGTTTTGTTGTAGAAACCGGAACCTTAATTCCCTGAGCACCAAATACTGCATCTACAGCTTTTGCTTCCATGCTGTCATTAAACTTTGTACCTGTTCCATGAAGATTGATGTAGCCGACATCTGTAGCAGCTACACCAGAACTTTCAAGGGCACGGCGGATAGCTTTTTCTGCACCTGCTCCACTAGGATCTGGTGAAGTCATGTGATAGGCATCTGCACTTTCACCCCAACCAAGGAGTTTTATCTGGCCAGCATCACGACTCAACACAAAGAATGCAGCACCATCACCAAGAGTAATTCCCTGTCTGTTTTTACTGAACGGATTTGTGATTTCACTGGAAACCGCTTCAAGTGCACTAAAACCAATCAAGGTTGTATCGGATGCTATATCAATTCCACCGACAACTGCTGCATCAACAATTCCAGCCATAATCAATTCAGCACCTTTTATGATTGCCCCAGCACTAGATGAACAGGCAGTTGAAAAAGTATTTACAGGTCCGCGTATACCAAATTTCTCAGCAATAAAAGTTGAAACATAATCCGGCCCCTGAATTTCAAGAGAATAATTATCAGGAAATTTTTCTTCTTCAAAATATTTTCTGTGACCCGCAAGCGATAATTCAGTTCCGTTATCACATGAGCCGACACAAACTGCAACACGTTCTGCACCGTATTTAGAAACGACAGCCTTTATATCATCAGCAATCTGTTCAAGCGCTGCATTTTCAATACGCATTACTTTCATTTCATAACGAGCACCGCTTGGCTTTAAAACTTCTTCACTGATTCTTGCTGCAACATATTCTTCACCATTACAGGCAGTTACTTTTTTTATACCGGTTTGATTTCCTTCTGTTACACTATTCCACAATTCATCTATATTTTTTCCTGCGCAACTCATTACGCCAGGCTTAGAAAGATAGAGTTCCATATTTATTCCTCAATTTTTGTTAGTTTATATTCATATCCACGAAGATAATTTTTAATTGTGATAGTATCATCGTGATTTGAGATTTCTTCAATCAGTTTACTGCCGTCAAAGATTTTACGTATTTCTTCAGGAGTTCCAGTCTCCCACATAATTACGGTTTCTTCAAAAGTGAGTCCGGCATTCTTATAGTTTTCTTCCAGTACAGCAGAATCATAAAACGCATTCTGAATATCACAAATGATATATTCGCCAGGAAGATTTTTTGGGAAATAGGCAGAATCAAAAACAACTTTTGTGCCATCATAAAAAACATTTCCCATATCAGCACCAAAATCATTCATAAGCGAAAGACTGATTCCGGTTTCATCAATCTGTGTATATGAAAGAAACGAAAAACTTGTATTGCCAAAGTTTCCGTCCAGAATACGAAAAACATCATAAGCTCCATCAGCATATTCAGGAAGAAGCAGTTCAACCTTTTTTGAATTTGTGATGTAAATTGGGCGAAGTCCTGTAGCAGTGATTTTCCCTGCAGATGTTTTAGTCACATCTGTTGATTTACAGGAAATCAAAAAAAGTGACAGAACAAAAATGCGGAGAAAATTTGAAGATCTTTTCATACTATTTTTCCCAGTAAACCGGCAAGAAATAAATAATCATAGTATAAAGTTCAAGACGTCCTGCAAGCATTGCAAAACTATACCAGTATTTTACAAAATCTGGAAGGAAGCCGAAGTTTTCTGTAGGACCAAGCAAAGCATAACCAGGACCAATATTTCCGACCATACTGAGGGCGCCTGTGAATGATGACCAGACGTCGAGATTTCCAAGACAGCCGACAAAAGTAGTTACAGCAACAAGACCAAAGTAAACTACCATAAAGGCAGCTACATTAAACACTATATCCTTACGTCCAGGACGTCCATTCAAACGGATTGAAAAAACTCCGTGTGGATGAAGCATCTTACGGGTTTCATTCTGAACCTGCTTTCCAAGTACCAGCCAACGGATAACTTTTATACCACCCGAAGTGGAACCGGAACAGCCACCAATAAAGAATGTCACAAACAAAAGAAACTGAGATACAGCCGGCCACTGCATAAAGTCCGCTGTAGAAAATCCGGTAGTTGTCATCAGTGAAACAACCTGGAACGATGAATAGCGAAGAGACTTTCCAACACTGCCATAATAGCCCATCAGAGAAATTGTTACGGCAATAATAAGTGCAAAGATGATTACCAGATATGCTTTGAACTCAGAGTTAGTTCCAATGTCACGGAATTTTCTTGTGATGATGTAGAAATACAAGCTGAAGTTGATTCCAGAAAGGAACATAAAAATCATAATGATTACATCGATAGCAACCGAGTTATACGCACCAATAGAACTGTTACGTGTAGAAAAACCACCGGTACCTAAAGTTGCGAATGCATGGGAAAGCGCATCTGTAAAAGTCATTCCGGCAATTTTAAGAGCAATCGCTTCGGCAACAGTAAATCCAAGATAAATGAGCCAGAGGATTTTTGCCGTAGTTGTGATGCGAGCAGTTACCTTGCCTTTTTCAGGACCTGTTGTTTCTGCCTTAATCAACTGAAAACCACCAACACCAAGCAAAGGCAAAAGTGCAACAGTAAGAGTAACGATTCCCATACCACCAATCCAGTGAGTAAGACAGCGCAGCATATTGATTGATTTTGGCAAGGTTTCGATTTCACTTAAAATTGTTGAACCTGTTGTTGAGAAACCACTGACACTTTCAAAAAGTGCATCAACAAAGCGTGGAATGCTTCCGCTGAAATAAAGCGGCACAGCACCCATCAGACTAACTACAACCCAGGAAAGTGCAACAATTAAAAAAGTCTGGCGGGTATTCATTGTGATTTTTCTGTGACGGGTTGGAAAATTAACCGCAGCCACAAACACAAAACTCACCGCCATTGGAATTATAAAAGGAAGATAAACCTGGCTTTCTCCGTAATAAAAAGCAAAGCCAAGAGGAATAGCAAAAAGAACGCCTACTATTGAAAGAAGAATGGAAGCTATTTTTAAGAATGAAATTACAAACACTATTCACCGCTCCCGAAGAATGCCAGAACCTTTTTGCTGTTTTCTGCAACTGTAATAAGTACAATGTGGTCGCCGGCAGTAATGCGAGTTGTTCCTGTTGCAATCTGATACTGGTCTACTCCAGATTTTTTGTCCATCAAAACAAGGAAGCTTCCAGGATTTGAGATTTCTTTTAGTTCTTTTCCGCTTGCCTTTGAATCTGAAGTTACTTCACATTCAACAATTTCAAGCTGACCATTTGTTACAGTATGAATTTCTTTTACAGATTTACCGCGAAGGTGACTCATAATAGAGTCTACAACGGCGTCGCGGAGAGGAACCGGAACATCAATTCCAAGCTTGCGGGAAATCTCAGCAAAGGCAGAACTTCCTACAAGGCTTACAGTCTGCTTTACGCCAAGGGATTCAAGATAAGCGGCAAGCACCATATTCATTTCATGGTTGTGAGTTGTACAGATTGCAAGGTCAAAGTTTACGATTCCTTCATCACGGAGGAAGCTTTCATCAGTTGCATCCGCCCTCATTACCCGCGCCTCCGGGAATTTTTCCGAGGCGGCTTTCGTGAGCTCATCATTATTGTCGATAATCACAAAATCAAAATTGCGTTTAGCCTTAATGCTTGTGAACAGGCGTGCAATACCGGATGCTTTCTGAGTTCTGCCCATCAGCTTTTCAGCAACAATAGTTCCGATGCGGCCGGCACCAATTAAAGCAACCTTACGGAGCTCTTTCTGCTCGCCACCGCACAGCTTCATAACTTCAGAAATATTATCCTTTGAAACAAGAACACCAATTATTGTGTCAGCTTCAAGCTTAGTGTCTCCGCTTGGAAGCATTGTTTCGCCGTTTTTTTCAATATAGGCTACAAGGAATTTTATGTCGGTTTTTGTGCGGAGATCTTTAAGAAGAGCACCGTCAAACTCGCTGCCCTCAGTAATTGTAATACGGGCAATTTCGAGATCTGTATTATCAAAAGTGATTACATTACCAACCGCACCATTTTCAACTGCCTGAACAATTGCATCTGCAGCCTCAACGTCCGGGTGAATCATATAGTTTACGCCGTAAAGCGGACGGTGTTTTCCTGCAAAAGTATTTGAGTGCTTTTTTTCTGCTTTTGCGGTATTTACGTAATAAGCGTAATTGCGCACGCGGGCAATTTTTAAGATATCTGGATACACTGCATCTACGAGGGAGCAAGTAATCATATTTACTTCATCGGAAGAGGTTACGCAGACAAGCGCATCGGCCTTGGCAATGCCAAGTTCTTCGAGGGTTTCAAGATTGTTGCCGTCTGCACACATAACTGTACAATCCAGCTGATTTGAAGCGTGACGGATTGTGTTTTCGTCGTTATCTACAACGGCAACCTGATTTTTTTCATTAATTAAGAGTTTTGCGAGCTGAATTCCAGTAAATCCTGCTCCTACGATTACAATTCTCATAGGAGCATTATACTACGTTTTCTACTCCTGCGACAACTTAGATTTCTTTTTTCCTGCAATGAACAATCCGGCAAAAACAGCAGCACAAATGATTGTTGCAGCAACTGCTTCAAGAACTGCATTAAATCCGCAGGCAGCTACAAGAGCAAAATATCCCATTCCGCCAAGTGCTTCACGAACATCTGCAGCCTTGAATATATAAAGACTTCCAAGAACAAGGAGAGTATGAGCTACAGTTGTGATAAAACCTGTAATTCCTGCAGAAACAGTTTTAGGCATGTGAGGAATAAGATTCAAAGCCTTCCAGAGTCCCCATGCAATAACAGCAATCAGCATACGAGGAAGAACTGAAATAAGAGGATTTACAAAGAAAGGATCGAGAACTCCACTTGGGCTCATTGCAGCCTGAATCAAAGAGAGGCTTCCGAATACGAGACCAACAAAAAGTCCTTCTGGAAGACCAGCGAGCATACAAATCAAAATTACTGGAATATGAAGAATTGTGATTGATGCTGTTGCTCCGATTGGAATGAGTCCGAGCTTTGTGATTCCGAGTACGATTACAAGTGCGCTCAAAGCACCTGTGAGTGTGAGTTTTTTGTTGAGTGATAATGTTGAGTTTGTGTTTGTCATAATTGTTTCCTTTTGTTCTCGTCATTGCGAGCCGCAGGCGAAGCAATCCACATAACGAGCTCTCAAAAATCTGGATTGCCACGTCACTTCGTTCCTCGCAATGACGGTTAATATAAAATTAGTTGAGTTCCAGCGCCTTTTTTACGCCGGCAAGTACGAGGCCTGGGATGATTTTATCAAAAAGATTGTAATCTTCAAAAGTTCTTGCAAAACCACCAGTGCCAATTATTACTGCGTCTTCACCATGAAATACGTTCTTTTTAAAGAGATGACAGAATTCCTTAATTGAACCGGCTGTTCCATAATAAAGTCCGGCCTGAATTGCCTCTGTCGTAGATGAACCGTAAACGTGCTCCGGCTTCATAATTTCAACCGAAGTAAGATTTGCAGTTCCACCTGCAAGCGCATCCACAGAAATCTTAAGACCTGGCATAATAATACCGCCTAAAAATTCCTTGTCTTTAGAAACAAGTTCCGCAGTGGTTGCTGTTCCCATATCGATGATAATCAGATTTTTTCCAGGATAAACTGCAACAGCTCCCATAGCCGCAGCAATCAAGTCTGCACCGATTTCTTTAGGATTTGAATAACGCAGCTTAAGTCCGGTCTTAATTCCAGCCTGAATAAAAAGTGGTTCGTGACCAAGATACTTAGCACACGCATTAGCCAGCGAATGATTTACAGAAGGCACAACAGAGCAGCATCCGATTTTTTCAATCTTCTGCCAGTCAAACCCATTCTCGCGCAAAACCGAACGCAAAAAAACGCCAGTTTCATCGGAAGAAGAATTTACATTAGTTGTTCTTCTGAATCTCAAGACACAGTTGTCGCCTTCAAAAAGTCCGAATGCAGTGGAAGTATTTCCTACATCAATAGTCAGAATCATGCGCTCCTCCTTTTAAAAAGAAATAAATTACAGGAAGAGCACCTTAAGTGCTTAAGTTCATAGTACCTGTCCTCCTTGGATCATGTCTTTATGATGTGAGTTCTAATGGCCCGTAAGCCAAATAAAAAAGCGAGAATCAATTCCTTACGGTAACTGTCCTCGCTTTGTAGAATAAAGAAAAAAAACAAATGTGTCAAATTTAAGACATGCAACGATAAGTAGCATAAAAATTCTGTTTTGTAACATCCACTTTCTGTTATAATTTACACAGCGGTTTTATGATTTGTGCAGATACTTGCACAGGAGGAATGCATTATGACTTTTGCTGAAAAACTTAAAGAACTCAGAACACAGAAAGGAATTTCTCAGGAACAGCTGGCAGAAAAAATTTATGTCAGCCGTCAGGCAATCACTAAATGGGAGAGCGGAAATGGGATTCCGGATATTGAAAATCTGATTTCTATTTCTAATCTGTTTAATGAATCGCTTGATTCGCTTTTGAGTGAAGAGAAAAGCCTTATTTCAAAACATGAGTTTCTTTATGAAAGCCGCACAGAATATGACCTCGACAGTCCAAAGAAAATCGATCTTAGACTTGGAACTGCTCACGAGGTTATTATTGAAAAAACCAAAGATGAAAAAATTCTTGTAATCGCTGCATCAAACAAACTGAGCTATCTTGCCCAGCAGGTAAAGGTAAAGATTGTTGAAAATAAAAAGCGTATGGATGTTGTTGTAAAACATTCTGCAGATTTGTCTGACATTGCTGCAGAAGAAAATCTTTTTATTCTTATAAAAATTCCGGAACGTTTTGTTGCTGATGTTGAACTCGCATCCGAACTGGAAAATCTGAAAATCCGTGACATCACTTTTGACGCTATTGAGTTTGATGGAAAAGCAAAGTTTGTTTCTATTACAAATGCCTGCGGACATGTTGAACTGAATACAACTTCAAATCTGAATATTCAGGTAAAAGCCGCAAAAGTAAAACTAGACCTGAATCAAATCCATGCAGTTTCAAAAATACGATTTGATGAAAATCAGAAATATTATCTTAAAAACACCGGCCGTTTTTCCCGCTTTATAGATTCCAATTCAAATATTCTTATCGGGAAACGTAATCTGGAAGATCCTTCAGAAGCTACAGATTTAATTGTAGAACTCAACGGCTGGAAATCAGAAGCTCAGATTTTGAACACAGAGCAGGAGAAAGAAAATGAATCAGATTCAGAATAATCAGACTTTTTATACATATAAACCAATACGATTTTATATTCAGGTTTTTATTGCAACCTGGGCCTTCTGGCTTTTTGCAATTTTATTCAATGATGGACTTACCTGCACTATCGGAATGCTGCTTGGACTTATAAGTCCTGCCACTATTGCAATTATTACTGTATTCACTTCTAAAAGTGATGCACTGAAAAAAGATTTTAAGCGAAAGATTTTTAATTTCTGGAAACTTAAACCGCTTTATATTCTGGGCGGCTATCTGATTATGACAGTTATAATCTGCTGTTCAATTCTCTTTTCACTTTTGTTCGGCGGCTCACTGGATCAGTTTTCTTTTACAGAAGGATTTACTTTCAGCGGGCCAGGTCTTTTTGGAGCTTTCCTAACCATAACTCTTGCCGCTGTTCTTGAAGAGGTAGGCTGGCGAGGCTACGGAGAAGATTCCATTGCTCAGTATCATTCGTGGTTTAAGGAATCAATTATTTTTGGATTTGTATGGGCTGCATGGCATCTTCCCCTATTCTGGATTCCTGGGACTTATCATTATGAAATCAGACTTATGAATAATATTTACATGTTCAATTTTTTGATTTCAGTTGCACCAATGGGATTTATTACAACGTGGGTTTATGTAAAAAATAACCGAAGTATGCTGGCAAGCATTCTGTTTCATCTTTTTGTAAACTTCATTCAGGAAAAGACTGCAATGACACCGGATACAAAATGTTTCGAAACAATATTTGTCACCATTGCGGCTGTAGTCATCGTACTCACAAACCGCGATATGTTCTTTGAAAAGAGACATATCGGACATATTCTGGAATAGAAAAAAGGCGGTCTCTGACCGCCTTTTTTTAAATTCAGCTTAATCCTTGAAAGCTTCCGGAATGAACTTACCGGCCCATTCCTGCCAGAAGTTCATGTCGTGAATGCCAGGACCTTCCTGGTAAACGTGTTTAACACCTTCATCTTCGAGGAACTTGTGGAACTCGCGGTTGCGTTCAAGAAGGAAGTCTTCAGTTCCACAGGCCATCCAGATATCAGGAAGTTTTTTACCGGCAGCCACCTGCTTTTTCATAAGGTATTCAGGATTATTATCGCTTTCCTTGAGTTTCGCAGGATCGCCGAAACACATTCTGTAGTAATCATAATTTGCTACAGGATTACCTTCGCCTTCTTTCATTTTAGCAACTTCGTTATGAATGAGAGCTGAAGAAAGTGCTATAACCTTTCCGAACTTTTCTGGATAAGCAAAACCTGTATGAAGTGCACCAAAGCCACCCATTGAAAAGCCCATGATATATGTATCATCTGCGCTCATTGCAAGATTGAAAGTTTTACGAACATATTCAAGAAGTTCAACTCCAAGGAAAGTTGCAAACTGTCTGCCTGTAGCAGGACCATCAATCCAGAAAGAATTTTCACCGGTTGGAATTACTACTGCAAAGTTATACTGCTCTGCAAGATTTCCAGGAACCCAATTGAAAGCTGCTCCACTATAACCGTGAAGGAGGAAAACTGTCTTCATTGGTTTGTCATCACGCTTGAGGTCATTGCGTGGAAAGTCACGGCGGATATCATTTGGAATCTGCATTAAAAATGAAACGTCACGTTTGAGAACGTCGGAATAAAATCTTATTGAAAGGTCTGCCATTGAAATCTCCTGTTTTTTAGTTAATCGTTTTATCAGATTATATCATAATTCTAAAAGATTTTAATAAGAGATTTTGATTAAATAAATTTATTCTCTTTAACGGTGCTATTTATCTACACCGACGCCGAATAAGGCGAAATCGCCGCGACAGGGATCGCCTGGAAAAACTTCGGATAGGGCGGAAGTTAGTAATTCTGCAGTTTTACGGGAAGCAGCAGCTTTTTCTGGTATGAGACCAAGTTTTGCTGCCTCTTGCATTACGTGAGTATCGAGGGGTATTATGAGCGATGAGGGATCTGCCCATTTCCAAAGTCCGAGGTCCACAGGAGAATTGCGTCGCACCATCCAGCGCAGGAACATGTGGACACGTTTATTGGCACTGGTTCGGCCTTTTGGAACGATTGCGGAATTTGGAAAGGCGGATGCGATGATGTCAGATAAATTATGAGCAGCAGTATATTGAACCTCAAAAAAATCACCGAGACTGCCGGCACGTTTCAAGATTTCTGCAAGTTCTCCAAAGAATATCTGCATGTCATCATAGGAATAGAATCTGTAAAACTTAGCGGTGCCCTTCGGAAACTCTTTAACGTATGCACCTGTTTTTAGCCATTCGCTTATACTTCCTAACGAACGGTCGGCAGTTTGCAACACATCACAGATTTTTGGAATAAACTGTTTTCTATTTCCGAACGCAAGCATTGCCGCAATAAAAGAAGCGGCTTCGACATCTGCAACTGTACCTCGCCCAGCCTCCGGCTCATACCAGCGGAGAAACTGTGACGGGTCAGCATCACAAAATGACGACACCTCATACTTGTCTGCAAGTTTACGTAATTTTTCTTTCAGTTCAGCATTCATATCAGTGAAAGAATAATATCACGAAATATGCTTGTTGCTCCACTCAGTTGGAGACATACCTGTTTCTTCGCGAAATATCTTCATGAAATATTTTACATCAGAAAAACCACAGCGTTCTGCAACTTCATAAACTTTGTAGCAGCCCTTTTCAAGAAGCTTTTTTGCCTCATCAATTCTAAGACGCTTGAGGTATTCGTTAAAGTTTACGCCTGTATGCTCTTTGAACTTTTCTGAGAACCAGGTATAATTTACAGAAACCTGATTTGCTACCATTGCCATGTTTATGTTTTTCTTAAAGTGAGTTTTTATGAATGCAAGGGCTTCTGTAATGTACGGAGATTCTTTAGTATCCTGTTTCAACAACGCTGCAAGATAAACTGCGTAATCAAGTACACTGCTCTGCCATTCCGGAAGATTTGCAAACTCAAAAATGTTTTCTATCATTATGCTTTTGATATGCAGGTACATGTCTGAATCTGTAAAGCCCGGATATCTTGTAAACATATTTGAAGTAATTTTTCTATATAAATAACAAAGGGTTTCTGAATTAAGTTTTGCGTTGTCATTAAAACAGTTGAAAAGATTTTCTACATCTTTCTGCGCTTCTTCCGGAGAAGCAATATCACAATGGCTGATCATTTTTTCATAGCCTTCATCAAGCTGAGTAAAGTCGCTTATGTGAGTATCATTTTCCCAATAATACAGTCCGCCTCGTCTTTGTCGTTCCAGCATCATTCCGGTTTCGGCATCAAAGAATGACTGCATTGCGGCGGTTCTTGCCTGACGTCTCATTGTTCGAAGCATTGAATAATCATCGGCTGGTCCTGAAATTCCTACGATATAGGTATCCAGATAAGTCGGATCATATTTAACTTCAACTCCATCAAAAGGATAAACTAACAGTACGGAATTTCGTGTCTGTTCAACAACGTAGTATCTTCTGTCATGCATTACAGCTTCGACTGCCTGAATAGGATTTTTTCCATAAATAACAATACAACGAAGTCCGTTCTTTATTGTGATTTCCGGAAGACCTGAAACATCATCAAGGCGCCCCTTCTCTATTATCTGACGGAACTTCTGTTCATTCTGTTCTTTTTCTTCTTTCTGGGAATTCATAATTGCAGAGTTCACTGCGCTTATAAGTTCTTTTTTATCAACCGGCTTTAGAATATAACTGAGAGCACCACTTTGGATTGCAGCCTTTGCATAAGAAAAATCATCATAACCACTAAGTACGATTATTGCAGGCTTCTGTTTTTCATCCAGTTCAGAAAGCTGCTTCATGAGTTCTACGCCATCCATTACCGGCATACGGATATCTGTAATTAAAATTTCTGGCTTCTTTTCCTTACAGAACTCGAGAGCTTCTTCTCCGTTTTTTGCTTCTATAATCTCCAGCGGAATATCTATTGAATCCAGAAGGATTTTTTTTAGTCCCGCACGAATGAGTTTTTCATCATCTGCCAGTACTATTGTTATCATGATTATTCTCCTAAAGTGTTCTTTAAATTCCGTGGAACAGGAATTTTAATAAGAGTTCCTTCTCCTTTTCTCGACTCGATTATCATCCGATAATCTTTTCCACAGAACATGCTTAAACGCTGCTGAATATTTTTCAAACCGATGCTGCCTTGTGAATCGCGCTCATAATTATCATCTGAAAGATAGGTCATCAGTTCTTCCTGTTTTTCTTTTGGAATTCCTTTGCCAAAATCGCGAACACATAACCAGATTCTGTCTGACTGTGTACCTTCTTCTGTATAAACACGAATTACTGCATCCTTTCCTCGCGGCTCGATTGCATAGAAAAAAGCATTCTCTACAAGCGGCTGCAGACTCATTTTTGGAATGACAATATTTTTATATTCATCATGAATTTCTGTTTGAAGTGAAATTACATAATCATTTCTGATGTTCAAAAGGTAAACATACGAACGGATATAATCTACTTCCTCTTCGAGGGTTACTGTATGAACTCTCCAGCGCAGACAATAATGCATAAGTTTGCCAAGAACATTTATGCTTTCTTCTACATCTGTTTCGCCGGCAATTACTGCCTGCATTTTTATTGTTTCAAGTGCGTTATAAAGGAAGTGTGCATTTATTTGATTCTGCATTGCCTTCATTTCTGTATCTGCAATCAGATGCTGTTCCTTTTTGATTTCTTCAATCTGATTTCTAAGCTGCTCAGTCATTCTGTTAAAGGTATGCTGAGCTTCAGTTACTTCATCGTGGCCGGTTACTTCTACGCATGCCTCAAGATTTCCTTCCTGAACCTGTTTCATTCCACCAATCAGATTATAAACACGGCCCATAAGTCGTGAAGTAAGATATCGGACTAAAAAGTACAAAAGAAAAACCGTAAGCCCAAGTCCAACAAGAATTCCTGCCTGGATTAAAAACAAGCTTCTCTGCATTTCTTCAGAAGAACAGGTATGCAGAAGAATAATATTCATGTCGGGAACACGTATCCAGCTTGAATAACGAATATCTTCTTTATGACGCAGAATCATTTTTCCGGAATTAAGAATTTCACCCTGCTTGCGGCGATAAACTGTTTTGTAAAAATCCTCAAAGAGTTCTGGACTTAATGGTGCACGTGAACGCTCTACTATTTCATTTGTGATTGGAATCAACTCCATTTTATTTGTCTGTTCATTTAGAACTTCACGAAAAGCATAGTCATCATTATATTCATTGATTTTTTTGAAGAGGAATGGAAAAAAGTCACTGGTCTTCATTGCTATCTGAATGTAGCCGATTTCCCTGTGATTATTTTCCAGTCTTCTTGTTGAACAAACTGATTCGTATTTTAACGAGCCCTGATTTCCAAGATAGTCTGCCGTGTAGCTATATTCCCAGCGCTCCAGACTTTCAAGGTCTGTTCGTGAAGAATTCATAAAAACCGGCCAGCGTTCTGGAATAAGTGAATTATCACTGAATACGCGAAGTCCATAAATGTTCGGTACAGTTTCAAGTGTACGTTCGAGCATTGTGGTTTCAGAAATCATTGTATCGATTATTTCATCTTCATTGCTGCGCTCTGGAATTGTAAAGAAGAGCATTAGACGTTTATTACTTTTTACAAGCTGTTCAAAAAGATTAAAGGATTGGATGTTCTTTTGAACCTGTTCGTAGTTTTCTGTAAGAAGACCTTCACTGTTTGCTTCCAGTTCTTCAACACGAGAACGGCGGATAAGTCCCATTGCAGTAATTACTAAAATAAAAAGGGGAATTACGACAATACAGGTATAGGCAAAAACTAATTTTTGTGAAAAGTTCATCCTTATCATTTTATATGATAAACCTCGTATTGTCGAATTCCCTGGATTGGAACATCGCTTCACTCCACGCAATGACTACCGTAATTGTCATTGCGAGCGAAGCGAAGCAATCTATAATTTACATACCAAGCTTCTTCTTGTTTTCGTTCATAAGCTTAGACTGAGCGGCGATAACCTTATCAACACCCTTGTCTTTCTTATACTGGTTGAAGTCTGCAACGATCTTGTCGAACTCAGCTTCTGAACCTGCACGAATCAACTGTGGAAGAACCTTACCCCAGCGGCGCTGGATGTCTTCGTAAATCAGCTGTTCATCAGATCCAACAGGAAGTGTAAGTCCGTCGTATGCTGCATAAGAGTGTACATATGGACGTGTCCAAAGCTGTGGCTGCTCGAGAGAAGGAGCATAGTCAGCACCGAACTGTGCCTGCCAAGCTGTATCCATAAGCATCCAGTATGTGTACTGAACACCAATCTCTGTTTCCTGCTTGTTCTTGTCGTTCTTATCGAGGTCAGCAACTTCTTTTGTCAACTTTGGTACACCGTTTTCGATTGTGTATGTTTCACCTTCGATACCGAAGTTTGTATCCATCTGACCTTCTTCTGAGATGAGGTAAGAAAGGAACTGAATAGCGCGAGCTGGATCTTTACAGTTCTTTGAAATCAAAGTTACTGTCCAACCTGCAATACCACCACCAGCGAGTACTGGATCATCACCCTTTGTGTTCTTTGGACCATCTACAGCAATGTAGATAGAGTTTGGATCACGTGCATAAAGAGCGTTCTGTGGAGCCTGCATATCCCAGTTCTGATAGAGCATACAGAAGTAGCGGCCCTGAGCAGCTTTCTCTTCAATCTGGCTTCTCTTGTCTACGAATACGTCTGTAGCAAAGAGACCTTCTTCGTGAGCCTGGCGGAATGCTTTCATCCAGCGGATATACTCTGGATCATCTGTAAGACCGAGGTCTGCGTTTACGAATTTACCATCTTTTTCTGGAGCAATTGCAAGGAAGTGTGAGAGGTAACCCTGGAGCTGAGAACAACCAGTATCACCGAATTCGTTTGTTCCGAATGGAATAAGTGACTGACCATTTACTGTTGGGAACTTAGCCTTTGCAGCGCGGAGTGCACCAAGGAATCCCTCTGGAGTTGTCATGTCTGGACTTCCGATAGCTTCGTACATATCTTTACGAACAAGGAAAGTTTCGTTTGAAGTAAGTTTTCCCTGATACTTCTCGTAGTCTGTTGAAGTATAAGATGCGTTTGGATATCCGTAGATATGTCCGTTTGGCTGACGATACCAGCCAACCTTTACAGGATCTGTAACCTTCCAGAAGTATGGATCATACTTGTCTGCAAGTTCATCAAGTGAATAAAGAAGATCTGAATCGATCATCATAGGAATCTGACCTTCCCACCATCCCAAAGTAATGAGATCTGGAAGAGCGTCACCAGCGATCATAGCATTCAATTTTTCAGCTTCGTTTCCTGCAGGAACGATGAAGTTTACATCTACACCAGTTTTCTCTGTAATGTACTTAGAAACTTTTGAATCACCCCAATGGCGTGCAAACCAGCTGAAGTTAATATACCAGTCAAGCTTGATTGGCTTGTCAGCATTTGCTTTCCAACCTGGAACATCAGCAGATGCTTTAGTACCAGTTGTTTTACCAGCTTCTTTCTTGCTGCAGCCTACGAGAGACATAGCAGCAACCATAGCAAAACCTAATGCTACTACCTTTAATTTCTTCATATTTATTTTCCTCCTATAAATATTATCCAAAATGTAAGTTACCAACGCTTCGCGTTGCTTTCGATTCACGCGTACAAAATCCTGCGCCACTGCTCGGATTTTGCTGCTAACCTTTTATAGAACCAATTAACATTCCCTTTACAAAGTATTTCTGCAGGAATGGATATACACACATAATCGGGAAAGTTGTTACAACCATAGTTGCCAGACGAACCGACTGTGAGCTTACCTGCTGAGCAGAAACGCCGGCAGGCATTGCAACAACTGCTTTAGAAGCAGAAGCACTGGCTACAACACGATACAGGTAGGTTTGAATCGGCTGTAATTCAGATTTATTGATGTACATAACTCCGGCAAAATAATCGTTCCAGTGGCCTACTCCATTGAACAAAGCAATTGTTGCAATTACCGGCATAGATAAAGGGAGTATAATTTTTATAAAAATCAGCATGTCGTTTGCACCGTCGAGCTTAGCAGATTCTTCGAGTCCGGCTGGGAGGCCGCGGAAGAAAGACATGAAGATTATCATGTTATAAAAGTTGAACAAGCTTGGGATGATGTAAACCAGGAAGTTGTCGTAAAGACCAAGGTTTTTCAACGTAATGAAGTAAGGAATAAGACCGCCACCGAAGAACATTGTGATTGTTCCGATGATTGTATAAATCTTATTTCCCATAATGTGCTTTTTAGAGAAAGCGTATCCAACCATAGCTGTGAAGAAAACGCTTGTTACTGTACCAATCAGAGTTCTGAGAACTGTAATCATAAAAGCTCTGACAATTGTACTGTCCTGGAAAACTGTCTTGTAGCTCTGAAGACTGAACTTTCTTGGCCACAAGTAGATTCCGCCACGGAGAGCATCGTTTGCATCATTGAAAGAAATGATAACTGTATACCATACTGGATACACTGCAATAAAGCAGAGAAGCACCATAATGATTCCGATAATAATGTCACCAGTTGTTACTCTATTTAATCTTGAATGTGTCATTTTTTTCCTCCATTAGAACAACGATGTGTCGTTCAACTTCTTAGTAACCTGGTTAGCAATGAACAGCAGGATGAAAGCAACTACCGACTTAAACAAACCAATTGCCGAAGCATATGAATATCTCATTCCGCGCATAGCAGTCTGATATACGTAGATATCAAGTACGTTACTTCTTGGTGCATTCAAAGGATTGTTCAATACCAGAATCTGATCGAAGTTAGTATTCAAAAGTCCACCAACAGCAAGGATGAACATGATAGTTACAGTAGGAGCAATTGAAGGAAGTGTAATTGTCCAGATCTGCTTCCAGCGGCTTGCACCGTCAACCTTAGCAGCCTCATACATTTCCTGATCAATACCTGCAATAGCAGCAAGGTAGATGATTGCAGACCATCCAAGTTCCTTCCATAAATCAGAAAGAACTGTAATAGCCCAGAAATATTTAGGATAAGCAAGGAAAGCTACACTCTCTTTAAGAATACCCATATTTATGAGAAGCTCATTGAAAAGACCACCATCTCCAAGCCAGGTAGTAAGAATACCACCGAGCACAACCCATGAAAGGAAGTGTGGCATATATGTAATAGTCTGAACCGCTTTCTTAAATCTCATATTTCTAACTTCATTCAAAAGCAACGCAAAAACGATTGGCAGAGTGAAGTTAAAAACCAGTTTAAGAATACTGATTCCTAATGTGTTTGCCATAACATTGAAGAACTCTTCATCTTTGAAGAAGTTGATAAAATGCTGGAAACCACCGTTAGTAGCCCATGGTGTTGTAAAAAATTTCTTGCTGAACAAAGGAGTTGTTATAAAAAAGTTTTTCTTGAAAGCAATTAAAATTCCGTACATCGGGATGTAGTTAAAAATCAACATCCACACAATTCCAAGAAGTGCCATAAACTGAAGATATTTTTCTTCACGTAATCTTACCCAGAAGCTTTTCTTAGGGATTACCGGCAAATCATTGTTTTTCTGTTTCATGACAGTACCTCGCTTACATTTTGGAGTATAGACGCACTTATACCATATGAAAAGTTTGTAAATTTTCAGAAAGGTGTAAATATTTCGGTTTTCGGGGTGTTTTTGAGCATTTTTGTGTTGATTTCCCTGATTTCTTGCTTTAGTTTAAGATTAGTAAGAAGTTTTTTTTATAAACCTGCAGACTGAACCTTGGAGCTGGCTTAGTGAGTTCAGTCTGCGGATTTTATTTCAGGAGGATTTTAGATGAAAAAGGTAAAAGGCTGTTTCACAACATTACCAGGAGAAACTGGCCAGTTCTACAAAATTGAGAATTATGACTGCATGGATGATTTCTTTATGACAATCACAAGTGCATCTGATATATGGAATTTCTGCTGGTCACAGGGTGGAATTACAGCCGGAAGAATTGACTGCGATCATGCAGTTTTCCCTTATTACACAGCAGATAAAGTAAGTGATGCAAAATCATATACCGGTTCTTACACAGCAGTTATGGCTGGTAATGTTATCTGGGAACCTTTTGCAAGTCTTGGAGCAAGTCCTGCTATCCGTCGTCTTGCCGAAAAAAATATCACAAGAAATATCTATAAAAACGCTACCGGAACAGAAGTCTGGTTTGAAGAAATAAATGAAGATTTGCAGCTTTCTTTCCGTTATGGCTGGACTTCTTCTCCTAAATACGGCCTTGTTAAAAAAAGCGTAATTACAAATCTTTCTGATAAATCAATTTCTGTAAAAGTTCTTGATGGCTGCCGAAATATTCTTCCAGCCTGCGTAACTGCAGATTTCCAGAACAGCAACAGCGTTCTTCTCGATGCCTATAAAAAAACAGATTTAGATTCAACTTCTAAACTTGCACTCTTTGCAGTTTCTTCTATTGTTACAGATAAGGCTGAACCAAGCGAAGGTCTTTTTGCAAATGTCAGCTGGTTCAATACAGAAGATGATTTACTGCTTGCACCTGATGCTCCTGAACAGTTTGCAGAAAAAGGCAATATTGAAATAATGGATGTTGTAAAAGGAAAACGTCCTGCAGCTTATATTTGCCGTAACTTGTCTTTAAAAGACAGTGCATCATGGTATCAGGTATTCGATACACGCCTCGATGCATCAAAAATTGCAGTTCTGAAAAAAGAACTCAAAGACCGCACAAAACTCACAGCTTCACTTATAGCAGATATTGAAGACGGTAAAAAACTGATGGAAACTTATATTGCCGAAGCAGATGGTTTCCAGGAAACAGCCGAAACAATGACCTGCGTACATCACTCAGAAAACGTTATGTTCAATATTATGCGCGGTGGTTTCTTTGCTAACAGCGGAAAAATCAGCCTTACAGACTTTATTAAATTTGTTGAACAGCGCAATAAAGCTCTTGTAAAACTTGCAGAAAAAGTAACTTCTGCAATCACTGCATCAGCAGATAAAGACGGCTTTGTAAATTATGGCGAACTTGAAACTGCAGTTCAGAAAAAAATGAACCCACAGCTTTCACGCCTCTTCTATGAATACATGCCTCTTACCTTCAGCCGCCGTCACGGTGACCCAAGCCGTCCATGGAACCGCTTTAATATTCACCTGCGCGACAACGACGGAAATCCTATCCTGAACTACGAAGGAAACTGGCGCGATATCTTCCAGAATTGGGAAGCTCTTGCCTGGTCATATCCACAGTACATAAAAAATATGACTGCAAAATTCCTTAATGCAATGACAATTGAAGGATTCAACCCTTACAGAATTTCCCGCGAAGGAATCGACTGGGAAACTCCAGATCCTGATAATCCATGGGCACAGATTGGTTACTGGGGAGATCACCAGGTAATCTATCTTCAGAAGCTGCTCGAAGTTTATGCAAAACTTAATAAGGGACAGCTTGTAAGTGAACTGGGTGAAAAGATTTATGCAAGTTCAAATGTTCCTTACAGAATTAAGTCATATAAAGATATTGTTACAGATCCAAGAAATACAATTGCCTTTGATTATAAACTCAGTTCTACACTCAAAGCCTGTGCTGCAAAAGACGGTTCAGATGCAAAACTTGTAACTGCAACAGGAACTGCCGGACATGGCGAAGTTGCTATGGTAACTCTGGCAACAAAACTTCTTCAGGTTGTAATTGCTAAGATGGCAAACTTCATTCCAGGAGGCGGAATCTGGCTTAACACACAGCGCCCTGAATGGAACGATGCAAACAATGCTCTTGCAGGCTACGGACTTTCAATGGTAACTCTTTATTACCTGCACCGCTTTGTAAAATTCCTTAATGAACTTTTTGCTTCTTCAGAAGCTCAGACTTTTGTTCTGCCTTCAGCAGTTGCAGATTGTTTCAAGGGACTCGGAAAACTTTATGCAGATTCTCCTGCTAAAAAGACTGCAACAAACGCAGCTCTCCGAAAGAAGTTTGCAGATGAAGAAGGTAAGCTCTTTGAAAAGGAAAGAACTGTTCTTTACAAGAAGGGCTACGGCGCTTCAGAAAAGACTCTCAAGAAAACAGAAATTCTTGCTACCCTCAATTCAATTCTCGAACACATTAAAGCTACAATTGAATTGAACCATCGTAATGACGGACTTTATCACGCATACAACACAATGAAGATAACAGGCTTTGGCCAGGACGGTCTTGGCGGAAAAATGGAAATTGAATATCTTCAGGAAATGCTTGAAGGACAGGTAGCTGTTCTTTCTGCTGAAGTTCTCGAACCTGCTGAAGCATTGAGCGTTCTTAAAGCTCTCCGTGCAAGCCGCATGTATGAACCTCGTCAGAACTCTTATATGCTCTACCCTAACAAGGAGCTTGCTGCATTTGAAGATAAGAATGTGATTAAGAGTATTGATGTTGAAGACCTCAGAGCTTTCATTGAAAAGACAGGCGGCTCTGTTCTTTATGCAGATTGCAATGGTAAATTCCATTTCAACGGTGAGTTCCGCAATGTACGCTTCTTGCGTGAATTCTGCGAAGCTCTTCCGGCTGCTAAAAAACCAAAGGCAAAAGAAATGGCTGCCCTCGAAGCTCTTTATGAAAAGACTTTCAATCACCAGAGCTTTACAGGACGAAGCGGTACTTTCTATGCTTACGAAGGACTGGGAAGTATTTACTGGCACATGGTTTCTAAACTGCTGCTTGCTGCTCAGGAGAACACGATAGCCGCTGTGAATAAAAATGCGGAGGCCGACGTTGTAAAAGAACTCTGTGAAGCTTACTATGGGGTACGTGCCGGTATTGGGTTCAATAAGGAGGCCGAAGTGTACGGTGCTTTCCCAGCAGATCCATATTCACACACACCTTTCCAGCAGGGCGCTAAGCAGCCTGGTATGACCGGTCAGGTAAAAGAAGAGGTTCTGACACGCTGGGGCGAACTCGGTGTAGATATTGAAAACGGGCTTGCTCAGTTTAAGCCGGTAATTCTTAAGAAATCAGAATTCTTTAAGGACGGAACACTCAAGTTCACATGGTGTGGAACTCCTGTAACTTACAAGCTAACTAACGATAGTTCGTCAATTACAGTAAACGGCAAACGCCGTGACGGAACAGTTCTTACTGCTGCAGAAACTGCAGACCTCTTTGCCCGCAACGGCAAAATCAAAGAAATTATTGTAGAAGTAAACCTGTAAAATTATAGGTGAGTATCTATAAAAAATCCCCGGCATGTTGATATGTACCCCCTTTCTGTTTGTCCAGAAAAGGGGGTACATATCATGCCCGGGGATTTTTCTTTTAAATCTTAAACTTTCGAACTTCTTCTCGAAGATTATTAAAGTTCTTCTGATTATCATTTGTAAGATCGAAACACAATTCAACAGCCTTGGTTATCTGGCCTGAACCTGCCGCCATCTCATTCATTGAATCATTGATTTCACGGGTAACATCTGCAAGGTGAGCCATTTCTTCACCAATCTGTTTACCACCCGAAAGAAGAATTCCCGTATTCTCTTTAACTATATCTGAAGAAGTCTGGATTTCGCTGATAGACTGAAGAACCTGCGCACTTCCTGCATCCTGTTCGTCCATCGCATTTTTAATAACTTCTTCCTGCTGCTGAACTTTCTTTGTAAGTTCAAAAATAACTTCAAACTGATTCTGTACAGATTTTGTATTATCAGAAACGTTTTGAATGATTTCCTGAAATTCATTTAGCTGAGAACTAATTGTTTTACCCTGAGTATTAGACTGTTCTGCAAGTTTTCGAATTTCTCCGGCAACTACAGCAAATCCCTTTCCGGCGTCTCCTGCATGTGCAGCCTCAATAGCAGCATTCATAGCAAGAAGGTTTGTCTGAGAAGCAATACTCTGAACAACGTTTGATGCCTCTACAAGAGCAGCAGATTTTTCAAGAATAATCTGAGCAAGTTTTGCAGACTCATTGATTCGTTTACGACCTGTTTCTGATTCAGCACTAAGCTCATGAACAGTTGCAGTATTGTTTTCAAGAATCTGACTTACAGAACGAATATTTGCAACCATTTCTTCAACAGCGCTGGAAGATGTAGAAACTCCGGAAACCTGTGCTGTTACGCTTTCGTTCAGCTCATTTATTTTGTTAATCATGTTCTTAATGGTTGAATCACTCTTCTCTACACCATTAGCCTGATTTTCAATACGGGCTTTTACACTGTTTATATTTGCCATAATTTCTTCTATCGCTGCAGAAGTTTCAGACATGCTAGAGCTTACGTTATCAGCAGTATCTGCAGCCACAGTTACAGATTCATCAATATCTTCAATAAGTCCTTTTGTTGCATCCTTAAAAGAATTCAAATCATTGATTAAAAGACCAAACTCATCACGACTTTCTACAAGGAGAGTTTTACCTGTATAATCATTTGCCGCAACCTGACGGGTAAAATCTGTAATCATTTTTACACGACCACTCATACCTTTTGCCTGAAGCAAACTACAAATTACAATAAATGTAGCACCAATAATTCCTTCAGGGAAAACATAATGCCAGATCAAAATTGAAATAGGAAGATTCTGCAAATTCGTAACGAGAACCGGAGTTATGGTAATCATAAGAGTTCCAATTGCAGTACAGGCACTTATTAAACCGCTTCGCATAATTAACGAAAGACCTTTAAATTCTTTTCTGTAAGGAACTGAATAAAGTGATTCTTCCAAAGTCTGAAGAAAACGAATATAGAATGTAGCTGAAATTACAATTACGTTTCCAATACATGTTGTATAGAGAGGTTGTACATCAACATAAATTCCCTGTCCATGGAACGAAGTCTGTATGATTGCAGCACAAACTGCACCATTAAGAATAGCTGTTGCAAGTGTAATGTTCTGGAACAGTTTTGCTCTTTTATTTATTTTTGCTACCGAAGCAGGATTTTCAGGATTGAAGTCTCTGAATTTTCGTTTTTGTGTAAACCACCAGGTAAAGACAAAAGTCAGTACAAGAATAATTCCAATAATTCCAATTGGTGATGTCAGACCTCGTAGTGTATCGGAAAATTTAATTACTTTTAGATAAACAAAAGCAATCCAACTTGTAAAGAAAGGAACCAGATAGGTAGCCAGATAGATGATAAATAGTTTTTTAGAAAAAACTATTTCCGAAAGATTTTTGTTGCTTTTCATGCTGCAAACTCCTTTTAGTTTTATAAATATAATTATTTCATATAGTTGTTAACTATAAACCATAATCGACAGAATTGCAAATTTTGTCGATTTGACTGTAATTAGCCGAAAAATTTACACCATTCAGAAATTTATCAAACTATCATAATCATTGAGTGGTGTTTATACTAAAAACATGAAAATAGAAAAGCTATACGAAACTGCAAAAGACACAGCGGAACGCATCTGGGAACTTACACCTGAAGAGCGACTTTACGAAGGTGGCGGCTGGATTCCAACCACACTCACCCTCAAGCCTGAAGAAAACTTTCAGAAGTTCTACGGCTTCGGCGGCGCATTAACAGAATCATCTGGTTATGTCCTTTCCCGCCTCCCATCACAGATTCGTAAGCAGGCAATAGATGCTTACTATAATCCAAAGTGTGGTAATGGTTATCGTTATGCACGCATCCACATGAACTCATGTGATTTCTCTCTTGAAAACTGGGCCTGTGTTCCCGAGAAAGATGAAACACTAAAGTCTTTTTCTATGGACCGCACCGATAAATATATTTCTCCATTGGCTATGGAAGTTCAGAAAGCTGCAAGAAACGAAGGAAGTGATGTCCAGTTTCTTATGAGTCCATGGTCTCCTCCATTATGGATGAAAGACAACGGTGATATGAACCACGGCGGACACCTCCTCGACTGCTACAGGGAATTATGGGCTCAGTATTTTGTGACCTTTATTAACAAGATGGCAGAACGTGATATCAAAATCAGTTTTGTCACAATACAGAATGAACCGGCTGCTGTTCAGACCTGGGATTCCTGCGAATACTCAGCGACAGAAGAGGGAGAATTTGCAGCAAAATATCTTGGTCCTGCACTCGAAAAAGCCGGCCTCGGTGATGTAAAAATTTACATCTGGGATCATAACCGCGATCTTGCACTTGAACGTCTTGAAGAATCCCTTAAGGTTCCTGGAACAGAAAAATATGTAGCAGGCCTTGCCTTTCACTGGTACTCAGGTGATCAGTATGACAATATCAAAGAAATCGCACGCCGCTATCCGGACATTGATCTGATTTTTACAGAGGGCTGTATTGAAGGCGGTCCACGTAACGGAGCCTGGTTTACAGGTGAACGTTACGCTCACAATATCATCAACGACCTTAAAAGCGGTTGTACAAAATGGATTGACTGGAACATCGTGCTTGATATGAAGGGCGGTCCAAATCATGTAGGAAATTATTGTGATGCTCCAATTCTTGCAGATGTTGCAGACGGAACACTTCATTTCCAAAGTTCATATTATTACATTGGACACTTCAGCAGATTTATCAAACCTGGAGCTGTAAGACTTGGTTCTGACTTTTTCTCATGGATGACTCCTGCAACAGTAAGTGGTCATCTTACAGACGAAGCCGAAACCGTTGCCTTCAAGAATCCTGATGGAACAATAATTCTGATTGTTACAAACCGTACCGAAGCAGATCTTGCTTTTGAATTTAAAATTGAGACCTCCGATAAAACTGAAACTGCAAAACTTCGTGACTGGGAACAGGCACGAACAGAAGGAAGTAAAAACACAGACGGACTTTTCCTTAAATGCCCGCCACGCGCAATACAAACTTGGATTTTAAAATAGGAGTTACTATGAAAAATTTTTCAAGAAACATTATTTTAGGAACCATTACGGCTGCTTTAGTAGCAACTGTAATTTTTATGGGATGCACAGAACACAAATCAAAGGCAAGAGTTTCAAAACCTGAAACACCTGCAGGCTGGCATCTTGTATGGAGCGATGAGTTCGACGGCAAGCAGATTGATACAACTAAATGGGATTTCCAGATTGGAACCGGAAGTCAATATGGACTCGAAGGCTGGGGAAATAATGAACTTCAATATTACCGCAAGGAAAACGCTTTTGTAAAAAACGGAAATCTTGTTCTTGAAGCCCGCAAAGAAAATTATGAAGGCTGTGCTTATACTTCTGCACGACTTCGCACAGTAAAGGATGATGGAACAGAGCTTTTTACAAAGACCTATGGCCGAATTGAAGCACGAATCAAAATGCCGACAGGAAATGGTTTGTGGCCTGCTTTCTGGCTTCTTCCTGCAACAACAGATTATGGCACCTGGGCATCGTCTGGAGAGATTGATATTCTTGAAGCAAAAGGACGTCTTCCAAACCGTGTTTACGGAACAGTTCATTTTGGACAGGCTTGGCCGGGAAATAAATATACAAGCTCAATGTACAAATTCCCGAACAACGAAACAATTGCAGACTATCATGTTTACTCCCTTGAATGGGAACCAGGTGTTCTTCGCTGGCTTGTAGATGGAAATAAATATTTTGAAACTTCACAGTGGTGGTCTCTCGGAGCTGGAGCTTCTGAACCTTATGAATACCCTGCCCCATTTGATAAACCGTTCTACATTCTTTTGAACCTTGCCCTCGGTGGAAATTACGATGGCGGAGTTTCACCAGAAGATTCAAACCTTCCAGCTCAGATGCTCGTAGATTATGTTCGTGTTTATGAAAAAAATGATCCTTATGCTACAGGTGTAAAGCGACCAACACCACAGCGTGACGAAACAAATTTTAAGGAATTTGAAACAGCAGATGGCCATAACTTTATTTTTGATTCAAAACTTAATCATGTTGTTTCTGAAACTAAAAATGAAGGAATGTCTTCAAACGAAAACATGGATGTAAAAACTCACGACTGGTATTTTCTCGCTCTTTCAGATTTTGACGGAAAAGCTGTTTCATCAAAAGAAGATGACGGCCGTCGTGTGAAAATCACAAATCCTGGAAATCAGAATTACTCAGTTCAGCTGATTCAGCATCTTCCAGTTGCAAAAGGCTACTCTTATAAAATTCAGTTTGATGCAAAGGCAAGCGCTCCACGTAAAATTGCAGTTAAGCTTGGTGGTGATGCCGATAACAGCTGGTCTGTATATTCTCCTGAATATTATCCTGAGCTCGACACAACTGTAAAACACTACTCATATTTTTTCACAATGGAAAATGACACAGATGCTACAGCCCGTCTTGAGTTCAACCTTGGACTGGACTCGAACGATGTCTGGATTGGAAATGTCAGTGTAACTCAGGAAGAACTGTAATTCACAAAAAATCCTATAACAAATTTTTATTGCTTATTTAATGAGCCTCCCTCATAATAGAAGGTATGCCTTGTGAGGGAGGTTTATCATGTGGAACTACAACTTAGTAATTCCTGAACTAGTTATAATTACAACATTTCTCATTTTTTATTTTACGCAACCACGTCTGCCTATCAGGCTTCATAAATCTTTTCTTTTTATCCTTATTATTGATACATTAACAATTTTTTTTGATGTTGGTTGTGCAGCAACTCTTGAATATCTGGATAACATTCCTCTTCGTATTCTTCGAATTTCTAATGTAATTTATTTTCTGCTTTTTGTTCAGCGCATGATGTGTTTTACAATATTCACTAATATTATCCTTTCAAAAGATATTCGTTTCAGTAAACGCCGTATAATTACATATCTGCTTCCATTTATTGCAATCAACATAATAATTCTTTCTAATCTTTTTGTTGATACAATTTTCTGCATTTCTGATAAGGGTGAATACAGTAAGGGCCGTCTTTATAATCTGATTTACATCTGTGCTTTTTACTATATTGCAGTATGTATTTTTCTTACAATTCTCAACCGTAAAAAACGGACACGCGGAGAATTCATTCCTGTCATTGCTTATAACCTTGTATTGATGACTGGATATATTATGAGAATTATTTATCCGACTTATCTCTTAATGAATTTCTTTACCCTGATTTCAATAATTATAATTTATCTTTCTTTTGAAAATCCTACACTTTTTAAAGAAGAGAAAAGTGGTTCTTTTAATAAAAAAGCACTTATGTTTATGCTGAGGGAAATTAACCCAGAATGGCATCCTTTAATTCTTGGCTTTACAATTCACAATTACTCTGACCTTCGAGAGATTTACAGTTATACACAAACTGATAAAGGGCTTTCTCTAATCGGAATGTACCTTAAGCAGACCTTCCCGAAACTTCTTCCATTTTACCTTCATGATGGACGTTTTGTTTTGATTGGAAAAAATCTTGAAGATGCCGAGCTGATTCGTACTTATATTTCACAGCGTTTTGAAGCTCCATGGAAAACGGATGATGATATTGATATGTTTCTGGAAGTCTGTTTTACACAGGTAAAACCAGAAATTCTTTCCTCTGACAGAGGAGTGCTTTTTACTGCAATTCTTACTACTCTGGCAGAACTTGATCCAGATACACAGAATCACAAATATATTGATTCAAATGACATCAACAGAATCAGAACGAACATGCAGATTAAAAAGTCTGTAGAATTAAGCGTAGAACAGAACTCCATTGAACTTTTTCTGCAGCCAGTTATTGATGCAAAAACCCGTAAACTCATTGGAGCTGAATCTCTTGCTCGAATTCGAGACACAAATAATGAATATATTCCTCCGCCACTCTTTATTCCGATTGCCGAAAAGAACGGCCGCATCAATGATCTTGGAGAACAGATGTTTGAAAAGACCTGCAAGTTTATAAAAGAATATGACATTGAAGCAATGGGTCTTTCGTGGATAAATGTTAACCTTTCTCCAATTCAGTTTTTAAGACGAGACCTTGATAGAAGATTCACCGCCATCCTTCAGAAATACGATATCTCTCCGGAAAAAATCCATCTGGAAATTACAGAAGAGTCTATGATAGATTTTGATCTTCTGCAGAATCAGATGCTTAAAATGAAGGAATCGGGATTCCGCTTTGTACTTGATGATTACGGCCGTGGCTATTCTAATGTTGCACGAATGAAGAAGTGTCCGTTCATCAACGTAAAACTTGATATGGAATTTGTCTGGGATTATTTTAAGGAAAAAGATCAGATTCTTCCAACACTGGTTCAGACCATCAAGCAGATGGGCTTTACTGTTACAGCTGAAGGAATTGAAAACCAGGAGCTTGCCGACACCATGAGAGACATCGGCTGTGATTACCTCCAGGGGTTCTGTTTTTCTAAACCGCTTTCTGCAAGCGAGTTTGCTACAAAGTATACCCCATAGCAACAATTGTAAAGCCAAGTTTCTCTGAACCCGGAGCCATCTTTACCATTACAGTATGCTTCTCTGCCTTGCGTTCATCAATAATGATATTCGGTTCGCAGTTGTTCCAGCCGCCGGATTTTCCACCGTCGTAGGTTGCTACCTTGCGGCCGTCTACATAGATTTCGGCGTTTCCAAACTTTTCTGCACTTCCGCTTGCCTGAACTTTGTAAACAAAAACCAAACTCTTACAGGTGAGTTCCATTTTGAACGGAACATTTTCTGATTTTGCATTGAGCTTCTTTTTCCAGTTCTCAGGGAAGTCAGAAGTATTTGTCTTTTTAAGTGTCTGACAGTTGCGGTCGGTTTCTGTAAAATCACCACGTTCTATTTTTACGTTAGCATCTTTGTTGTCAGGGAAGATTCTCTTCATGCCGTAAAGGGCCGGCTCTTTAAAGCAGGAAGCCGGAACATGCTGTTCAGAATCCTTTGCTGCCTTATCCATCTTATCAATGAGTGCCATAAGACAATCACACATAAACTGATGACCTTCATAAGTTGGATGTGCGTAATCTGTAAGGTACTGCTCTTTTGTAAATACCTTGTCGGCAATTGCCTTATTAACAACCTCGAGCATATTTACATGAGGAATTGCATAATGATTTGAAACCGGGATTTTCTGTGCAGAAGTGTTTCCATAACTTGCTACTGCATAAATCGCAATTACTGCACATTCCGGATTAGCGAGCATTGCTGTACGCATAATTGCTTCAAAGCTTCTCTGACACAAAACATCGCCGTTATCATTTACAGCAAATTCAATTATCAGAAGATCTGGAGCTCCGCCGCAAACTTTAACAACATCCTGGTCATATCGCACGATTCCTAAAAGGGAACCGGTTCCACTGAGTCCTGCGTTATTAAAAGAAATGCTGCTTCCGTCGCCCGGTGCATATTTAGCCTTTAATGCACGGTAAAACTGATAGGCATAGCCGTCGGTAAATTTTGCCGGGCCAGCGCCTTCTGTAACAGAACCTCCTATAGCAGCGACTTTTACTTTGTCGCCGCGGCGGATTTTGGCGAGAACTGCCTTCATCCTTGCATTATTGCCTGTATTTACAATTGTATTCTCTACCATTGCCTGATAGTTTGAATCACTCAATTTGAATGGATTTGCCTGTACCATAGCTGCACTCATAATCCCCAACATCACTCCTAAAAATGCTTTTTTGATTTTCATAAAAAAACCTCGTGATAAAAAATTACCACGAGGTCTGCATATTTAGAATAAGTTGAATTTCTTAATATTTCGTTATCAGCTATTTTTTCCCGGCCAGTGCAGTACTTACACAACTGATATACACAAGGCTTCCCAGCTCCGCTCCCTTAATTGCCGGCACAACAATTTCATTCTGCTCAATCATTTTATCCAGGATAGGACGGGCAGATTCTCCATCAATTCCATCATTTTCAAGCACATCTATTTTTTTCAACTGATGATTTTCAACAGTTACGTTGAGTTTCAGATGCAGAAAGGTTGTATGTGTCTGTCCTTCGTAAGTTCCATCTGCAATCTGACTCATTTCTACTTTATAAAATGGAAGAGAAGAAGCTTCTTTAAGACGTGCTTTTTTACGGGAAATAAGATATCCCCCAGCCATAAGACAGATCAGAGCAATCAGCATTAAAATTGAGGTTCTATCCGGACCTCTTCTTCTTCGTTTATAGATATTCATAATTATGTTATAATAAAATCAGAGGTCAAAAAATGCAAGAAATTAAATGTCCAAAATGTGGTGAAGTTTTTCAGATTGATGAAGCAGGTTATGCAGAAATTGTAAAACAGGTTCGCACCCGCGAATTTAATGATGAACTGCAGCGCCAGAAATCTGCAATGGATTCAGAGAAAAAGATGGCTGTTGAACTTGCTGTTTCAAAAGCTAATTCAGAAAAAGACAATCAAATTGCAGCCCTCAAAAATCAGCTTGAAGTACGAAACAATGAACTTAACAACATGAAGGATAAATCAGCTGCTGAACTTAAGATCGCCCTTTCTCAAAAGGAACAGGAAATTACACAGCTTCGCAGCGCAATCGAAGCAAATAAATCAAAAACTGAACTGGAAGTAAGAACCGCACTCCAGGAAAAAGAAAGCCAGATTCAGGACCTCCAAAGCAAACTAAAAATTGAACAGAGCGAAGCTCAACTCCGCGAAAATGCTCTTAAAGATCAGTACACAGCACAGCTCAAAGCAAAAGACGAAACAATTGCATTTTATAAAGACTTCAAGGCAAAGGAATCTACCAAGCAGATTGGTGAAGACCTCGAACAGTTCTGTCTTGCAGAGTTCAATAAAAACCGCGCCATTGGTTTTCAGAACGCTTATTTTGAAAAAGACAACGAAGTTTCAAAATCAAGCGGCAGTAAGGGCGATTTTATTTTCCGCGACTTCAGCGGCGAAGGTGAAGATAAAATTGAATTCATCTCCATCATGTTTGAAATGAAAAATCAGGCAGATGAAACTGCAACAAAACATAAGAACGAAGACTTCTTTAAGGAACTCGATAAAGACCGCACAGAAAAAAAATGCGAATACGCTGTTTTAGTTTCCATGCTCGAAGAAGACAATGATTATTACAATACAGGAATTGTGGACGTTTCTTACAAATACCCTAAGATGTACGTTATCCGTCCTCAGTTCTTTATTCAGATAATCACAATTCTGCGCAATGCTGCTTTAAACAGTCTGGAATATAAAAGAGAAATCGCACAAATCAAAAATCAGAATATTGATATTACAAACTTTGAAAGTGACCTTAATCTGTTTAAGGATAAATTCCTGAACAATGTTGATCTTGCAATGCGCCAGCATTCTTCTGCAATAGAAGAAATTGATAAGGCAATTAAGACTCTTCAGAAAATAAAGGATTTGTTTGAGAAGTCGGATAATAATCTGCGTCTGGCAAATAATAAACTGGAAGATCTTACAATCAAAAAACTGACACGCAATAACCCGACAATGAAAAAGAAGTTCGAAGAACTCTAACGTCTTTTTCGTTCCGGATGAGCTTCGTAAAAAGCTTTTTTATCCTCATACATATTTATGTCAGCTTTTCTCATTGCATCATAAATACTCTGGCTGTCTTCTTCAACACAAAGGCCTATAGCAAAACTTACAGTTTCTGTTTCTTCTGCTACAGCCTTCATCTGGCGTGAATAATCTTCAAGCTCTGACATGCTGGTACCTCTTAAAAGCACCATAAACTCATCACCGCCAGCACGGTAAATTTCTTTATCCGGGAAAATATGTTTCAGAACTTTTGCGGCATCTTTTATCAATTTATCGCCGGCTGAATGTCCTTCATTATCATTCATCTGCTTAAGACCATTCAAATCTGCAAATACAATTCCAATGTTTTCTCTTCCGGGACGATTATCAATACTCAACTGCATTACCCGATTGTTCATTTCATTTCTGTTCAGAACGCCAGTAAGTAAATCAACAGTACTGAGAATTTTGAATTTATCGAACATCTGATAACTGGAAATTTCTGACGCAATAAAATAAGTTGTGAGCTCAAGAGTTTCTTTTATATGCAGGGTTTTATCTGTATCAAAGTTTGTTGCCCATATATATCCTAAAAGTTCAAAACCAGATTTTAATGGAAAGAGAACAAGACTTTGAACGTGAGCTTTTACCAGGGAATCATACCAGAGAGGATTCTTTTCCTTTATATATTCCATATCCTGTTCATTTTCAAAAATGAAACAGTTACTTCCTCCAATAATATCATCCCAGGTTCTGACAATTTCATAAAAATCTTCAGTAAACCAGCCTGGATTATAATCAACAAAATCTGAGGAAATATCTTCACCCAGCATTGAACATTTACTGGAAAGCCCGTCAATATTCAAAATACCACAATAAGCAGCACCACAAATTTCGCGGATATCCTTAATAACATCCTTCATCGTTTCTTTGAAATCAGAAGTTCCGCGAAGCTTTATACAGGTATTTAAAACTTCGGCTGCTATACCCTGCGAAACGTTAGACATTTTAGAAGATTCTGCTTCATGTGTAAGTTCCTGGGTATAAGTACAGTAACAGAGATTACCGTCTTCATAATCGATTGGAAGTGAAAAAAGATTGAACCAGAAATCAAAACGTTCAGGATGAACATAGGAATGCATTGGCTTTTTTAGAACCGCACTGCTATAGCAAAATAATTCAAAGTTTGTGTCTTTAGGAATATAATTCTGATATAAACTGTTGGGGATAAATTTGTTAGTGAGCATTTTAGGGGCGTCAGGAATATTTTCTATTGAGTCAATATAAGCTTTATTTCCTGCTACAAGTCTGATTTCGCCCCATTTTCCGTCTGGAAGTTTTTCAACCGATACAACACAGGTCATCGAATGAAAACCATCAACAAACTTCTGAAAATCCATTAGATATCCTCGTCCCCTCTCACTTTTAATACAACATTATAATTTTAACATACAAGGATGGATTTATCAAATTCAGATTGTCCGGTCTTACAAAATGCAGAACCGGACTATAGGGTTATTCTTCTTCCTTTTCCATCATATTATGCATTATCTGATGGAGGGTTTTGAGTAAAGGACCGGCTTTATCCATGTCTAAAATGTTCTGACACATCATCTGCTGCGGAACATTTACACATTTTTCTTTCATGCCTCTCCCCTGGTCAGTAAGCTGAATGTAAACGGTGCGTTCATCTTTTCCACCGCGAGTACGTGTAACAAGTCCCTGACCTTCCATTTTCTTAAGAAGCGGAGTAAGAGTACCAGAATCAAGAAAGAGTCTTTCTCCAAGTTCTTTGACTGTAACATTATCCTTTTCCCAGAGGCTAAGCAAAGTGATGTACGAAGTATAAGTCAGCCCAAGAGGTTCAAGCAACGGGGTATATTTTCTGATAATTTCCTTTGAGCATACATAAAGTGCAAAGCACAACTGATTATCCAATGCCAGTGCATCAAAATTCATATTTCCATTTTCACTCATAATTTTTGATTGTATACAATTAAATTGAAATAATCAAGTGACAACAGTATTTTTATTAAATCTTTGCTTGTTTTGAAGAATAATTTGTACTATGATAAATTAAGTGTTTTTAAATGGGGGATTTTTATGAAAAAAATACTTTTTGCTTTGGCTGGAGTTTGTTGTCTGCTTTTCGCTTCTTGTGCAACAACTTCTTTTGGTAATTTAAGTGAATTTCCTTTGATTGAGTCTGGTGAATTGTCTTCTGGTCGTTACATTGTTCTTGGTGAAGTTACAGGAGCAAGCAACTTATCTATGACTAATGAGGAATATGCTAAACTGATTAAAAATGAGTTTTCTCTTGAACCACAGAATGTTCAGGTAAAGTTTATTAATGATTCTGGAGATTACGGATTTATCGGTAAGCGTGCAAACATCAAGATGAATGTATTTGAACGTTCTGCAGCCCTTGCTGAATATAAGATGATTCAGACTGCAAAACATAATCAGGCTGATGCAATTGTCTTCCTTAAATCAAATACAACAGTTGAAACAAGTTATAAAACAACCTTTGTTAAAACTGTAGTTTCTGGTTATGCAGTTAAAATTAAGCCGGATTCAGGATATACAATTGAAGTTCCAGTTGAAGAAGTTCCTGCTCCAGAGGCAGAAGCTGAAACCGAAGAACCAGAAGTTACTGAAGTTACAGAATCTGAATAGTTTTCCTGAAATAATTTAATTCAGAAAAATTTTAAAGCGTTTGTTGATTAAATTGCACACAATTTAGTTGACAAACGTTTTTTTTTACGTTATATTGATTATGAAATTAGATTGTGCACAATTTATTTTGTGTTTGTGAGGTATTTTATGACTTTATACGATTTTTCTGTAAAAACAAGAGATGGAAAAGAAACCAGCCTTAAAGACTATGAAGGCAAAGTTCTTTTGATTGTAAATACTGCAACAGGCTGTGGTTTTACACCTCAGTATACAGGTTTGCAGGAATTGTATAACAAATACAAGGATAAGGGATTTGAGATTCTTGATTTCCCTTGTAATCAGTTTATGAATCAAGCTCCTGGAAGTGATGACGCAATTCACACTTTCTGTACTGGTCGCTTTGGAATCACTTTCCCTCAGTTTGCAAAAATTGATGTAAACGGAAAAAATGAAGATCCTCTCTACACATACCTTAAGAGCAAAAAGCGCGGTTTCTGTACATCAAAAATAAAATGGAATTTTACTAAATTTTTGATCTCTAAAGATGGTACTGTTTTGAAGCGTTTTGCCCCAACTGATACACCTGCAAAAATTGACGCTTACATTGCAAAGGCACTTTAATTTTTCTTAAGAGCCTTCTGCTCCAGAAAACCGACAGCCTCTTCGGCCCAGCTGAACTGGCTCATAAACTCCCCGGCAAAACTTTTAATGGCAGAAGGTTGTCCATCAAGAAAATCATAATAATCGCATTTGATAACTTCCGGATTTATTCGGAAGTTATTATATTCTGCAATAAAAAAGTTCTGAATCTCAAGTTCATTTAAAGTATGTTTAATATCTACTATCAGATTTCGGAAACTGCTTCCATAACGGGCTGAATCTGCACGCTCGCCCCACAAAACAGAAATCAATTCTTTAGTCTTTACTGAACTACCCTTTTTATAAATCAGATAGCCCATTAACTCATCACTTTTGGTGCGTGAAAACTTCACAACCTTGTTTTCATATATCAGCGTAAAATTTCCGAATGTTTTTGCTTCAAGATTCTGTTTCTGTTTTTTAAGAAACAGAAGATGTTTTTTCTCTACACGACGTTTATAAAGAGAAAGGAAGAACAAAAGTCCCACCATGATAAGAGAATTAGCATAACCACCTGCTCCAAAAGCTTTATATAAATAAGGAGTCATAACCCCAATAGTGATTACCATACCTAAAAGAAAAAGCATTGGAGAAAAAGAACAAGTACATACCGCTATAACTGCAGTCATACAAAAAACTATAAAGCCGTTAAAATATGCGCCTACAATTACTGTAAAAACTGCATTTGCAAATAAAATATACATGAGAACATAAAAAGAAATAGTTTTATTAAGATAGGATTTTTTTCGTTCCTGCTCTTTTTTCTGTTTGCTCGCAAAAAAAGCATAGGAACTTGTAATAAGCATAACTATATAATAGATAAATGAATTTATATGCTTAGATAATTCAGAATAAAATTTGATAGAATACAAACCTATACAAAATAGTGCAAACCCAAACAAACATGCACTTGCAATATGAACAATAATTCTGTTTGATTCACCAGCATCTGCCAAATCAATATAAGATATTCCATACTTTTCGTTATACTTTTCTATTAAATCTTTAATTATCATAACTGGAGTATCATTATAACATGCTTTTTAAAAAAAACATAAATTTGTGCTGATTTGGTGCTATTTTTTTTTATTTTATGTGCTGATTCTGTGCTTTCGATGTAATAAAATAGGGCCATCGACTGAAAATAAAAGGACTATTTCGGCCAGAATGACCCTGGTAATATATAGACTTGCGGAAGTCGGAGAGAGAGTTATTTATAAAAGTCTTAATAAACGAAAACCTCCTTTATCGTTTATAACCAACCTACCCGAGATCACTCACGGTCCCGGGTAATTTTTTTACACATCCACAAATTACTTATCTGAAAATCTAAATTACATGCTATAATAGTTTTATTACAAAATACTTCACTAGGAGGAAAAAAGTGAAAAATTTATTAAAAGTCGCCGTAGTTGTACTTTTGCTAACTATGGCATTCGTTGTCAATTCCTGTTCATCAGCTTTAGACGAGATAGAATCTTTAAAGAATGATAACCCGGAATTAGTAGAAACTGGAAACTCTATCTCTTCTGAAAGTTCAAGAGCAGTAACTTCTGCAGAATTAAATGAACCGCTTACTCTTGAATTCGCACGGGATGGAAAAATTACCATAACAAACCCATGGAGTACACTTAGATACAAAAAAAATGATGGAAATATTATTGCAGCTGTAGATCCAAATAATCCATCTGTTTGTACTATAAAAATGTCTCAGGGTGATAAAATTTGCTTCTATGCAGTAAAATCTGAAAATACATATAGTAAAACTATGAATATAGACTCAACTTCAGACTGTTATCTATATGGAAACATAATGAGTCTTGTTACTTTTGATACAAATACAGGCAATTGGGATCCAAATTATAAATATCTGCGTGAATCATATACTTTTTGTGAACTTTTTCGTGAGAATAAACATATTAAAAATCATTCTTCAAAGCAAATCTGTTTACCTGCAAACAATCTTAAAGACAATTGTTATTGTAGAATGTTCGAATCCTGTACATCCCTTACAACTGCTCCTGAACTTCCTGCCACAAGCCTTGCAGAAGCTTGCTATGCCGCTATGTTCTATTACTGTGAATCTTTAATAAATGTACCAAAAAAGCTTCCAGCCACTTGGCTTTATAAACATTGCTACATGAGCATGTTCTTTGGATGTATCGCTTTAACGACTGCTCCAGAGCTTCCAGCTCAACATCTTGATACCGCATGCTACGAGTGTATGTTCTATCTTTGCCGATCATTAACAACAGCTCCAAAACTTCCCGCTACAACGCTAGCCAGTGAATGTTACGATAGTATGTTTGGCGATTGCTACTCTTTAACAGAAGCTCCTGAACTTCCTGCTAAAACTCTTGACTGGGCTTGCTATCGAGATATGTTCATATACTGTACCTCTTTAAAGAAAGCTCCTGTTCTTCCCGCTACACAACTAGAAGAAAGGTGCTATGCAAGTATGTTCTTTGCCTGCAGGTCATTAACAACTGCGCCTAAACTTCCAGCAACCACTCTTACTGATAGCTGTTATCGATCTATGTTTGAAAACTGTACTTCACTAACAAATGCACCATATCTACCTGCAGATACACTCTCAAAAAATTGTTACGAAGAAATGTTTAAGGGATGTAAAAATCTTAATTTTATACAATGTCTGGCTACAGATATTTCTGCATCTGAATGTACAAAAGATTGGGTATATGATGTTCCAGTCAGCGGTACTTTTGTTAAGGTAACCAATGCAGTATGGCCAACTGGTAATAATGGAATTCCAAATGGCTGGACAATAAAAAACATAGAAACCAAAGTTCCAGAATATGACGAAGATCCTTTAACTCTGGAATTTATAGAAGATGGTACAATTAAAATAATAAATCCATGGAGTACACTTATGTATTCAGTGAACGGAGAAAATGTAGTTTATATATCAGCAATAAATAACTCACCATTTACTATAACAGTTAAGAAAGGTGATAAAATTTGCTTCTATGCCGAAAAATCTGAAAATACATATAGTAAAACTATGAATATAAACTCAACTTCAGACTGCTATCTATATGGAAACATAATGAGTCTTGTAACTTTTGATATAACATCATACACATGGAATCCAAAATACAAAATACTGCATAATTCATATACATTTGCATATCTTTTCGAGCATAATAATCATATCAAAAACCATCATTCCAAACAGCTTCTTTTACCGGCGGAAACACTTACAAGTTATTGCTATATTGGATTATTTTATGCTTGCACCTCACTTACAAAAGCTCCTTCACTTCCTGCAACAACTCTTAATCCGTTTTGTTATGACTCAATGTTCAAAGGATGTTCATCATTAACGAATCCACCTATCCTTCCTGCAAAAACTCTTTCTAATGGGTGTTACCAATATATGTTTAAGGGATGTAAAAACCTTAATTATATAGAATGTCTGGCTACAGATATTTCTGCCAAGGATTGTACTAATTCTTGGGTAGAAGGTGTTTCATCCAGTGGAACTTTTATTATCTCTCTCAATACTCTTTTGAAATGGCAAAGGGGAAATAACGGAATTCCAAATAATTGGACTGTAATTAGGTCATGGCCAATATTTTGATGGAATTAAATATAACTTAAATAATTTAATATAGTTACATAAATTCTATTTGAAATTATATAACTACTAGAATAATCTTGAAAACTTTGATAATATATACTCTCAGTATGAAAACTGAAGCGTGTTTTGACATGAATATTCTCAAGATTAAAAACACTGTTCATACTATTTTTATTTGGTGATTTCTAAGGCGGAATTCTTTTGAATTCCGCCTTTTTTTTCGCTCAAGCGAATTTACATTGCATTTTATAGGAGTAAATAGATTATGAAACGAGAAGACATCAAAAAGGTTTTGATTATTGGTTCGGGCCCGATTGTTATTGGTCAGGCATGTGAGTTTGACTATTCGGGAACTCAGGCTTGTAAGGCTTTGCGCGAACTTGGCTACAAGATTGTACTTGTAAACTCTAACCCGGCTACTATTATGACTGACCCGGTTATGGCGGACGCTACTTACATTGAGCCGCTGAACGTTGAGCGTCTTTCTCAGATTATTGAAAAGGAACGTCCTGATGCACTTTTGCCTAACCTTGGTGGTCAGACCGGTTTGAACATGGCTATGGAATTGAACAAGGCCGGCGTTCTTGATAAATACGGTGTAAAAGTAATTGGTGTAAACCTGGATGCTATTGAGCGTGGTGAAGACCGTGAGATTTTCAAGGAGACTATGAAGTCGCTTGGTATTGACACTCCTCGCTCGGGAATCTGTCACACTGTTGAAGGTGCTGAAAAAATTGCTGAAGAAATCGGCTTCCCACTGGTTGTTAGACCTGCTTATACTATGGGCGGTCAGGGTGGCGGTTTCTGCTACAATGTTGAAGAGCTTCGCACTATTGTTGCAAACGGTCTGGATCTTTCTATGACTCACCAGTGTTTGATTGAAGAGTCTATTCTTGGTTGGGAAGAGCTTGAAGTTGAAGTTGTTCGCGACTCTAAGAATCAGATGGTTGCAATCTGTACTATCGAAAATATTGACGCCGTTGGTGTTCACACTGGTGACTCTTTCTGTGCCGCTCCTTTTATGACTATCGACAAGGATCTGGAAAAGAAGCTCCAGGAAATGGCATTTAAGATTGTTGAGAACATCGGTGTTATCGGTGGTACAAACGTTCAGTTTGCTCACAATCCTAAGACTGGTCGCGTTGTTATTATTGAGATTAACCCACGTACTTCTCGTTCTTCTGCACTTGCTTCAAAGGCAACTGGCTTCCCTATCGCGCTGATTTCTGCAAAACTTGCCAGCGGTTTGACTCTGGACGAGATTCCTTACTGGCGTGACGGCACTCTTGAAAAATATACTTTGGGCGGCGCTCCTGATGGAGATTACGTTGTTCTTAAGTTTGCACGCTGGGCTTTTGAAAAGTTCCGCGGTACAAAGGATGAACTTGGTACATCAATGAAGGCCGTTGGTGAAGTTATGGCCATCGGTAAAAACTTTAAGGAAACTTTCCAGAAGGCTATTCGTGGTCTTGAAAATGGCCGCAGCGGTCTTGGTTTTGCAAAAGACTTCAATAAAAAATCAGCTGATGAATTATGCGAAATGCTTAAGGTTCAGAGCAGCGAGCGCTACTTCCAGCTTTATGAAGCAATCCGTAAGGGTGTTCCACTTTCTAAACTTTCTGAAATCACATACGTTAAAGAGTTCTTCCTCCAGCAGATGAAAGAGCTTGTTGATTTGGAAGAGGAAATGCTTAAGAACCCTGGACGTGTTCCGGAAGACAAGCTTCTTATTCAGGCTAAGAAAGACGGTTTCAGCGACAAATATCTTTCTAAAATCCTTAAGGTTGCAGAAAAAGATATCCGCAAGAGACGCAACGAGCTTGGTATTAAAGAAGCATGGCTCCGTGTTCCGGTTTCCGGTGTTGAAAATGCCTGCTACTACTACTCAACTTACAATGCAGAAAAAGACACTTCTGTTGCAACAGACAACAAGAAGAAGATTATGATTTTGGGTGGTGGTCCTAACAGAATTGGTCAGGGTATTGAATTTGACTACTGCTGCTGTCATGCGGCTATGCAGTTGAAAGAACTTGGTTACGAAACAATCATCGTAAACTGTAACCCGGAAACTGTTTCTACTGACTATGATACTTCTGATAAACTTTACTTCGAGCCAGTTACAACAGAAGACGTTCTTCAGATTTACGAAAAGGAAAAGCCATTCGGAGTTATCGTTCAGTTTGGTGGACAGACTCCACTTAATATTGCACGCGAACTTCAGGAAAACGGTGTAAATATTCTTGGTACAAGCATCGACTCTATCGACATCGCCGAAGACCGCGACCTCTTCCGCCACATGATGGAAAAACTGGAAATCCCAATGCCAGAAAGCGGAATGGCAATTGACTTCAATGAAGCAAAGGCTTGCGCTGATAAGATTGGTTACCCAATCATGATTCGTCCTTCATTCGTTCTTGGTGGACGCGGAATGGAAGTAATCTATGACGAAGCTACTTTGAAGGAATACGTTGAAAAGGCTGTTGGTGTAACTCCTGACCGCCCACTTTTGATTGATCGCTTCTTGAAGAATGCGCTTGAGTGCGAAGCTGATGCTTTGGCTGATTCAACTCACGTTTACATCCCTGCTGTTATGGAGCACGTTGAGCTTGCGGGTATTCACTCTGGTGACTCAGCTTGTGTAATTCCTCCGGTTTCGATTCCGGCTGACAACCTTGCAACAATCAAAGAATATACAAAGAAGATTGCTGAAAGCCTCCACGTTTGCGGTTTGATGAACATGCAGTACGCAATTGAAAACGGAAAGGTTTATGTAATTGAAGCTAACCCACGTGCTTCTCGTACAGTTCCTCTCGTATCAAAGGTTTGTGACACACAGATGGCCCGCCTTGCAACTCGTATGATGCTTGGTGAATCACTCGAATCACTCGGCCTCAAAGACAAGAAGATTCCTTACTACGGAGCAAAAGAAGCAGTTCTTCCATGGGCTCGCTTCCCTGGAGTTGACCCAATCCTTGGACCAGAAATGCGTTCTACTGGTGAAGTTCTTGGTCTTGCTGAAAACTTCCCACTGGCATTCTACAAGTCACAGGAAGCTGCAGGAAGCGAACTTCCACACGCACCGGCTGCCTGGGAAAACAAGAAGGTTCTTATTTCCCTCAGCAACAAAGAAGGCCAGAAGGATCAGGTTCTCGAAATTGGAAAGACTTTGAAGAATCTGGGCTTTACACTAGTTGGAACCCAGGGCACAGCAGACTTCTACAACGCAAACGGAATCAAGTGCGATGTTGTAAACAAGATTGGTGCCGGCCGCCCAGACGTAGTAGATATGATTATGAACAAGGAAGTTTGCCTGGTAATCAACACACCAAAAGCAAAGCGCAACTACGCCGAAGACCGCAAGACAATCCGCAAGGCTTGTTTGAAATACAAGGTTTCTTACATCACAACAATTGCCGGAGCGCTTGCAGCGGTTAAGGGTATCGAGTCTGTAAAGAACGGTAACGGTGGTGAAGGTGGAGTTAAGAGCCTCCAGGAATATCACAGCTTGATTAAATAATAAAACCCGTCATAGACCCTGAAACATAGGGAGCGGCCCTGCAAGGCAGGGCAAAAACAGTCCAGTGGGCTGTTTTTAGCGAGTCTCCGAACAGCTATGCTGTGAAGGGTTCAGGGTGACAATGAACGCCAGTTCTGACTTCGGTTGGAGCTGGCGTTTTTTTATGATGTAAATCACCTGCTGTCCGCGAATAACGTGAATCTTTGAACGAATAGAGTTTTTTTCTAAAATTGAAATTTCATGCTATGATAATATAAAACAGTTTGCAATTAAGAAAATCAGGAGGCCACACATGTCGATTATTGCTGCGTTTATGGTGCCGCATCCGCCGATGATTGTGCCAGAGGTTGGACGGGGAAGTGAAAATCAGGTTGAGAAAACGATTAAGGCTTATGAGAAAGTTGCTGATGAAATTGCAGCTCTTAAGCCTGAGACCATTATTATTTCGAGTCCTCACAGCATAATGTATTCTGATTATTTTCATATTTCGCCGGGGGGTGGGGCCAGAGGTTCCTTTGCTGATTTTGGCGCACCTCAGGTAAAATTTGATGTTGATTATGATGAAGAACTTGTGAATCTGCTGAACGCGAGAGCCGAGGCATCGAACTTTCCTGCCGGAACCCTTGGCGAAAAACGGCCGGAACTTGATCACGGCACTATGGTTCCTCTCTGGTTTATTACGAAAAAATACAAGGATTTTAAACTCGTGCGCACGGGGCTTTCGGGCTACGACCTTTTGAAGCATTATGAATATGGCATGATGATTAAGGATGCGATTGAGTCTCTGGACCGCCGTGTTGTCTATGTTGCGAGCGGTGATTTGTCTCACAAGCTGCAGGATTACGGACCTTACGGTTTTGCAGAAGAAGGACCTGTTTATGATAAGCGTATTATGGAGGTTTGTTCGGGCGGCCGCTTTGGAGAGCTTTTTGATTTTGAGGAAAACTTCTGCGAGAAGGCGGCGGAGTGCGGACATAAGTCATTTGTGATTATGGCGGGCGCGCTGGATGGTCGTGCTGTTGAAGCAACTCAATATTCTCACGAGGATGTAACTGGCGTTGGTTATGGAATCTGTTCATTTATTCCAAAGAGTAATGATGAAGACAGGCATTTTCTTGATGCGAGATTAAAGCTGGTTGAAAATGAACTGGTGGAAAAAAGCCAGAAGTCTGATGCGTATGTGAAGCTGGCCCGGGCCTCGGCGGAATATTTTGTGAAGAATGGAGATGTGATGCCGCTGCCGGATGATGTGGTTCCGGAGCTTTTGAATGTCCGTGCAGGTGCTTTTGTTTCCATCCACAAGTTTGGAGCCCTACGTGGCTGCATCGGCACTATCGCTTCTACACAAGAAAATCTCGCGCAGGAGATAATTCAAAACGCTGTTAGCGCAGTTTCAAAAGATCCACGCTTCCAGCCTGTTACAGAAGATGAATTAAAATATCTTGATATAAATGTTGATGTATTAGGCGAAGCTGAAAAAATCAGTTCACCGGCAGAGCTCGACGTAAAAAAATATGGCGTAATCGTTCAGAGCGGTTACAAGCGCGGTCTTTTACTTCCTGACCTCGATGGTGTTGATACTGTTGAACAGCAGATTTCAATTGCAAGACGAAAAGGAGGTATTGCTCCTGACGAGAAAGTTGATTTATTCCGCTTTGAGGTTGTGCGCCATTATTAGCGCACGGAGCAGTAAATATGGCAATTTGTGATGTATGCTTCAGGCAGTGTAAAATTGAAGAAGACTCAACAGGATTTTGTGGTGCACGTACCTGTCGTGATGGAAAAGTTGTTGCCGCTAATTATGGCAGACTCACATCCATTGCTCTTGATCCGATAGAAAAAAAGCCTCTCAAAATGTTTCATCCAGGTTCGCAGATTTTGTCTCTTGGCTCATACGGCTGTAATCTTCGCTGTCCTTTCTGTCAGAACTACAGTATTTCCTGGTCGCAGAAAGCCTTTGAATATAAAGACAAAGCGGAATATTATGCGCCTGAAGAAATTGTGAAGATAGCTTCAGACCTCCGCCCCCGCGGAAACATAGGTCTAGCCTTCACCTACAACGAACCCCTCATAGGCTACGAGTTTATTCGCGACACAGCAAAACTTTCAAATGAAGCGGGCATGCAAAATGTCCTTGTGACAAACGGAACTGCTACCCAGAAAGTGCTGAACGAAATCTCCCCATACATCGACGCAATGAACATAGACCTCAAGGCATTCACCAGCAACTTTTACAAAGACTTTCTCGACGGAGATTTCCAGATGGTGAAAGACTTCATCCAGACCGCCGCAGCTTCCTGCCACGTAGAACTCACAACACTAATCATCCCTGATGAAAACGACAGCGAAGAAGAAATGCGCGAACTCTCCGCCTGGCTCGCTCAACTCGAAAATCAGCTGAATAAAAAAATCCCTCTTCATATCACAAGATTTTTTCCAGCCTTCAAACTCACAGACCGCGAGCCCACACCAGTCACCACAATAATGCGCCTCGTCGAAGTCGCAAAAGAAAATCTCGAATTTGTTTTCCCGGGGAATATATGATGAACGAAATTTCGTACCGCACAAAAAATGACGACATTGAATGCGTTCATTATAAAAACTGGACAAAGGCTTACCCACCACACACTCATGCCGAACACCTCACTCTTGGAATTGTTGAAGCGGGAAAAGTTTGCATTGTGATGAACGGCGCTTCAAAAGTTTTTGGCGAAGGAGATGAGTTTCAGATTCCACCGGATGTTCTTCATGAGATTAAGCCTGTTGATGACAAAGGCTATTCGATGCTGGTTACCTGCGTGCGTGTATCGTCACCAAAACCGGACAACTCCGACAATAAATCAGACGACACATCACTTGTAGAACTCAAAGATTCAATTCTTGATCAACCCGAAAATCTTTATCTCATTGAAGAAATGGCACAGGACACAAACATCAGTCCGTTTCATTTAATCAGGAAATTCAAAAAATTGTATGGACTCACACCACATCAGTTTCAGATTCAGTGCAAGGTGCGTAAAGCACAGAAGCTGCTGGAAGAAGAAAAAAGCGTCTGCGAGGTAACTTATGATGCAGGCTTTTGCGATCAAAGTCACCTCGACAGATGCTTTCAAAAAATTGTGGGTATGACTCCCAAAGAGTACAAGGAAGCCTCAAGCCCATCAGAAAATACTAGCACAAAGCCGGAAAAAACTTCGCAAAAAGATAAAGACCTTCCGGACCAGCATTAACTTCGTGCGGTACCTTTGCCGGCATAATCGAAATCACGCCCGGCTCATAACCAAGACTCTTCCCATTATTTACACACTCACCGTAACCCGCAATAACCTCATGAGTTTCCAGCTGAGTTTCGTGAATGTGATTCTTAATGCTTTTATTTGGCGCAATTCTAACCAGATGATAACTGAAGTCTCCGCCAGTATCTTTTGATGTAATGATGTGCTTAAGCTCAACACCTTCAAAAGTCGGATGCTTGTTCCAGTTGATTTTACTGAAATCAATTTCACCGTTCGGCAAACGCAGACAGCCGCTGTTAAATTTTTCAAAAAGTTCTTTACTCATATTGTTACCTCTTGAACAAAGTGTAATGAAGACATGAATTAAAAAATTGGATAAAATTGCTCTTAAATAAAAACTTATAATCTGGAAGAAATATATGGACTTTTCAAAACACCCGCTTAAGATTTTTTTCTCTTACTACAAACCACACTGGCCCCTCTTTGCAGCTGATATGACATGTGCTGTTTTTATGGCAGCCATTGATATTGCATTTCCAATGTTTTCACGGTATGCACTGAATACCCTGATTCCGAATCATGAACTGAAAACCTTTTTGATTCTTGTGGCTGTACTGCTTGTTGGTTTTTGCCTGCATAAAGGCTGTAACTGGTTTGTTGCTTACTGGGGACACGTTTTTGGAACACGTGTTGAACAAGATATGAGGCGGGATGTTTTTGATCATCTGGAAAAGCTGCCTTTCAGTTTTTATGATACTAACCGCACCGGAAAAATCATGTCGCGTGCGACAACTGATCTTTTTGAAATTACAGAGCTTGCTCATCACGGGCCGGAAGATTTTACAATCGCAATGCTCAATCTGATTGGTGCTTTTGTAATGATGCTTCATATTCGCTGGGAGCTTGCTATTATTGTTGTAATTGTACTTCCAGTAATGATTGCAATTGGAATTGTTTCGCGTAGAAATCTTTCGAAAACTTCTAAAAAAGTAAAAGAAATTACCGCCGAAGTAAACGCCGGACTGGAATCCAGCATTTCTGGGATTCGTGTAACAAAAGGCTTTAACAACGAAGAGTTTGAACGCAAACGTTTTGCCGGATTTAATAAGCAGTTTAGTGATGCAAAAAAATGGCGCTATAAATACATGGCAACTTTTTTCTCAAATATTGAATTCTGTAATAATCTGTTGTCACTGGTTGTGCTGGGAGCAGGCGGATATTTCATTATTAAAGGAAAAATGACTCTTCCAGATTTGGTTGCTGCAAATCTTTTTGTAGCAGCCTTTAGAGCGCCAATTGGTAAACTGAACTTTCTTGTTGAACAGTACACAAACGGAATGGCAGGTTTCCATCGCTTCCTTGAAATTATGCGTACAGAACCAGAACCAGCTGATTCACCAGATGCTGTTGAGATTCTCTCTGCACGTGGAAACATCAATTTTAAAAATGTTGATTTTTCTTATACTGCAGATTACCCTGTTCTTTCTGGTGTAAACCTCGACATCCGCTCCGGTGAAAAGTTTGCCCTGGTAGGTGCCAGCGGCGGCGGCAAGTCCACCCTCTGCAACCTCATTCCACGCTTTTATGAAATTACCGGCGGTGAAATAAGCCTCGACGGCATCGACATCAAGAAAATTAAAAAGAGTTCCCTCCGTTCACAGATTGGAATTGTCCAGCAGGATGTCTTTTTATTCGCCGGCACAATCCGTGAAAATATTGCCTATGGAAAACCAACTGCAACCGATGCAGAAATTGAACAGGCTGCGCGCCGTGCAGAAATCCACGACGATATAATGAAAATGCCAAACGGCTACGACACAATTGTCGGTGAACGCGGAATCAAACTCAGCGGCGGCCAGAAACAGCGCGTTTCCATTGCACGCTGCTTCCTTAAAAATCCACCAATCCTTATTCTCGACGAAGCAACTTCCGCCCTCGATACTGCAACTGAAATTAAAATTCAGCATTCATTTGATGAACTGTCAAAAGGCCGTACAACACTCGTAATTGCACACCGCCTTTCAACAATCAAGAATGCAGACAAGATTGCTGTTGTAACAGATCACGGAATTGCCGAGCAGGGCACACATGACGAACTTATGGCAAAACGAGGAGAATATTATAAACTACGAACTGTTCAGGAAGAATAGTTCCGAACTGTTAATTCTTATTAAAGACAAGCGCAGTTCGAAGTTTTGTAAAGATTGAACCTGATGTATTTACAAAACTAACTACCATTAGTTTGTAATATTTTAATGTAAGCCCCAGAAGACTTTTTTCTCCAGGCTGAATACAAACTGCACACTGACTGAATGCAGTTACTGTTGAAAGCCGGAGAGCCTTTTGAATGCCACTAACCAATGCACCATGTGTTATTGAAAATCCCAGAACCTTAAATAATACATGGCCATTTGGAACCAGCACGGAAGTAATAAGAACAAAGAGCCACAGAGAAATATGTGGAAGAAGTAAAATCTTTCGCCCGCTGAGTTTTTGTGAAACAAAAGCAATCAAAAGAAATCCGCACAAAACATAAGTGTTCTTAATAAAAAATACCGAGGCGCTCGCCGTAATCAAAACAATTAGCAATACAATATTAAATACTTTCCTTTCATTATTTGAGTCTGCCGAATCTACCGTAGAAGTTTTCAACTCCCCGTCTTCTGCATTGGCTCCCACAGATTCACCTACTGCATTCTCCAGCACTACCGCCAGCCATGCTGTAATCACACCACTGATAACATTAAAAATCAGCATTGGACCAAGCAAACTCCAGGTACCCTGACCAAGATACAGCGAAGTAAGACTTATCTGAACTACAGCACTTACGGCAGAACCGAGAACAGAAATACCGTAAAGACTCAGAATTCTTCTTTGACGAATCATCCTGCTCAGACAAAACATCACCAGTACACTTGCAATACTCTGTGCAAAAGACACAAGAAAAAAAGGAGAAAAAAGAGTACCGGCCATCAGATTGGCACAAACTGTTTTTACTACACCCAAAAGCATAAATGCCGGAAAGGAAAGTTCGAGTCCCATCAGTAAAGCAGCATTTCCCAGACCAAGGCGAAAGTAAGGAAAAATACGCGGTATAAGCAGCTCTGCATAAGAGAACATAAGTGTCAAAGCAGCGAGGTATGCAATTTTTTGTCGGGTTTCAAAATTTAGTTTTTTATTCACTGATTGCATCTAACTCGTCCTCGCTTTCAACTGTGATAATTATTTTATTCGGTAGACATACCAGCGGATTATGCCAGCCCTGAGTGATGCAGGTTTTATTTGGACACGGAGAATCTGTTATCCTTACCAAGCCGTTTTTAATTTCAAAAGTAGTTGGACCAAGTTCGCCCTCTACAGTGTAAATTCCATTTTGTGATGCAGAATATTCGTAATGTGTTCCATTGGCATTTACGCAAATCTTCGAACCTTTATGTCTGGCTCCGCGTATAGTCAGCAGTATTCCACATATGATTAAAATAAGAATTATTAAAATGTCCAGCGGCCTTAATCCAAGCTTTTTTAATTGTTTCCCCATAATCATATTATAACAGAAATATGTCATAAAAATACATTATGTGTTTTTGAAATTTTAGTTTATAATATAATCGATGACGAAAAAACATTTCCCTAAAATTACAAAAACAATAATTCTTTTCATTGTTCTTACAGATTTCATTTTATGTTCTCTTGTATTTACAGTAAGTTATTTTTCTTTTAATCAACAGTTCCGCGAACAATATGATACTAGTATTCAGGAAATTTGCAGGGCTGCACGAGAAACTCTGAATCCCGAAGATTTTCCTAAATATCTTCAAACAAAAGAACCTGATGAAAATTATTATTCCGTATTCAATAGTCTGAAGAATTTTTGTGATCAGTTTGAATTAAATGTAATTTACGTTTCTGCTGTTAAAGCTCCAGATTACACTCACATTTTCTATTTTTATGATCCTTGTGGCAAAGTAACACACTGGGAACCTTATCCTCTTGGATATGAAGAAGATTATTTTGAACCAAATTATAATGCATCTACCAAACGTGTTTTTGAAGAGGGCGCAACTATTACCCGCCATACTATTAAAACTCGCAGTGGCTCTCACATTACCGCCCAACTTCCAGTTTATGATTCTGCAGGAAAAATAGTTGCAGTAATTGGTGTAAATAAAAGTATTCAGGAATTCGTTGATGCCCGACAGTCTTTTGTTCGTTTTGTTATTATTACTGCTTTAATTTTTGGTATCTTTTTTATTGTTGTTTTCTCTTTCTATTTTAATCATCGTTTTATTAAACCTATTATGATGATTACAAATGAAACAAATCGATTCTCAACATTCAATGGTAATCCAAATAACGAACTGCTTGAAATTACAAATCGTGATGAGCTTGGAACTCTGGCAAAGTCAGTATTCCAAATGGAAAATTCTATCGCTGATAATATTTCGGCTCTCACCCGAATGACGGAAGAAACTGCTAAGGCTCTTGCGACTGCAATTGATGCTAAAGATAAATATACTCATGGTCACTCAATCCGTGTTGCAGAATACTCAAGAGAGATAGCCCGTTTGTCTGGAAAAAGTGAAACTGAATGCCGTGACATTTATATTGCCGGCCTTTTGCATGATGTTGGTAAAATCGGTATTCCTAATGTGATTATCAATAAGCAGGATAAACTTACTCAGGAAGAATATGATAAAATTAAAACTCATCCTGTAATTGGAAAGCAGATTCTTTCGAATATCACTCAGACTCCACACATTTCCGACGGTGCTTATTATCATCATGAACGTTATGATGGAACAGGATATCCTACTGGATTAGCTGAAGAAGCCATTTTAGACATTGGCCGCATTATTGCTGTAGCAGATGCCTATGACGCTATGACAAGTAACCGCAGCTACCGTAAAACTCTCTCGCAGGAAAAAGCCCGCCGCGAAATCGAAGAAGGTATTGGAACTCAGTTCGATCCTGTTTATGCAAAAATCATGCTAGCTATGATCGATGCAGATAAAGATTTTAATATGCGCGAGATGTAAGCCGGGGGCGTTACGGGGGTGTCCCCCGTTAGAAGGGGTAGCGGAAAACACCGAAGGCGTTTGAAGCGAGGGAAAGACTTTCCCCCATAATTGAATATCTCTCGAAATTCTTCTATAATTAAACATTAAAATTTCTCGAGGAAAAAAATGCCTAAAATCGAATGTAACGAAAAACTGTTTTTTGATGCTATCGGAAAAAAATACACTTATGATGCTTTGGAAGATGTACTTCCTTGCGCTAAGGCTGAGCTGGACGAAAAGCCGGATATGAGCCAGCCTGAAAACGAGCGCGTTGTAAAAATCGAATTGAATGATACTAACCGTCCGGACCTCTGGTCTACAAACGGTGTTGCCCGCCAGATTAAACTTCACGAAGGCGGAAAAACTGTTGATTATATGAAGCTCATGGCTAACCACGGAAACAGCGACTATGAAGGCCGCATTGTTGAAGTTGACCCAGAGCTTAAAGATATCCGCCCTTACATGGTTGCATTTATGATTACCGGTAAGGCAATTGATGATCCTATGCTTAAGGACATCATCCAGACTCAGGAAAAGCTGGCATGGAACTTTGGACGCAAACGTAAGTCTATTTCTATGGGCGTTTACCGCGTTGACCAGATTAAGTTCCCTGTTAAGTATCACGCTGTTGATCCTGACAAGACTTCGTTTGTTCCACTTCAGTGCGACGCTCCAATGACTTGCCGCCAGATTCTTACTGACCATCCAAAGGGAAAAGACTTCGGCTGGATTCTCGCTGATATGAAGAAGTTCCCACTCTTGAGCGATGCTAAGGACGAAGTTCTTTCTATGGCTCCAATCATCAACTCAGCTACTCTTGGTGCTGTTCAGGTTGGCGATAAGGACCTTATGGTTGAGCTCACCGGTGATAATATTGAAAACCTCATCCTTTCTGCAAATATCGTTGCATGTGATTTTGCTGATCAGGGATACGAAATCAAACCTATTCTTGTAAAGCATCCTTATGATACAGGCCTTGGAAAGGACATTATGGTTCCTTACTACTTCCAGCCAACTACAAAGACAACTCTCGGTGCAATCAACAAACTTCTTGGTTCTAATTTTGATATGAACAAGGTTGTTGATGCTCTTACACGCATGGGAAGCACAGTTGAAGTTAAAGGTGAAGAAATCACTTTGAGCCCGGCTCCTTACCGCAACGACTTCCTCCACGAAGTTGATATTATCGAAGACGTTATGATTGGCTGCAATGTTGCTGCATTCGAGCCACGCACTCCACAGGACTTCACTGTTGGTCGTCTTCTTCCACTTACTGAGTTCAGCCGCAAAGCAAAGACTTTGATGGTTGGTCTTGGCTATCAGGAAATGATTTTCAACTATGTTGGTTCTAAGAAAGACTATATTGATAATATGCTGATTGATGGTTCTAAAGTTATCGAAATTGCTAACCCTATGAGTGAAAACTATCAGTTCATTCGTCCAGAAATCCTTTCTTCTCTTTGCCGTGCCGAAGCAGGTTCAGCAAACGCTATGTACCCTCACAAGATTTTCGAAATCGGTAAGGTTGCATATCTTAAGGAAGATGAAAACACTGGAACAATTACACGCCAGCACCTCGGCTTCCTTACAGCTGCTAGCAATGCTAACTTCAATACATTGGCATCTGAGGTATCAAGCCTCGTTTACTTCCTCGACCACGAGTACAAGGTTGTTGAAAGCGAAGATCCACGCTTCATCCCTGGACGCCAGGCACAGCTGATTGTAGATGGTCAGCCAGCTGGTGTATTTGGTGAAGTTCACCCACAGGTTCTCGAGAACTGGGGAATTACAGTTCCTTGTGCAGCCGGAGAACTCGACCTCGAAACTTTGATGGCTACAGCTGATACTAAAACTGAAGCTGAAAAGGCAAAGGACAAGAAGGTGGTTTCGACAGGCTCAACCACCGAAGCTCCAGCAGGCAACAATCAGAAATCAGAAGCTGAAACAAACCCTGTAAAATACTTCAACGAGCACATTGAGCTCCGCGTTGCAAAAATCACAAAGGTTGAAACAAACCCACAGGGCGACAAGCTCTATATCGAAACTTTGGATGACGGTACAGGCACAGAACGCATTATTCAGAGCGGTCTCCGCCCATACCTCACAGAAGATGAACTTCTCGGTCAGCACGTAATTATCGCTGCTAACCTCGCTCCAAGAAAGATGAAGGGCGTAGAAAGCCGCGGAATGCTCCTTGCCTGCGACTACACAGAAGACGGAAAAGAAAAGGTTGAACTCCTCACAGCTCCATGGGCTGCTCCAGGAACAATCATCCAGATCGAAGGTGCCGAATACAATGGTGAAAAGCCAGCCAAAATCGACATCGACCACTTCTGCAAAATCGAATACCGCGTAAGTGGCAAGTGCTTCACAATCGCAGGTCAGAAAGCCCTCGCAGCAGGCAAGCCGGTTACAACTAACAAAGCTGATAACTGCGAAGTTTGCTAATAAACGGAAACATCCGTAAAACAGAAAACCGTCCGAGATCTCGGACGGTTTTTTTTATGCCTTTTATTCTTTCAGTTCGGTACGGGATTTGATTTGCAGTTTTTCGAAGATTGTGGACATGTGGCGTTTTACGGTTTCTATGCTGATGAATAATTCTTCGGCAATCTGGGCGTTGGAATAACCGCGGGCGGCCAGGCGTGCTACTTCTTTTTCTCGTGGTGAAAGAACGGCGAAACGGTCAGGTGTCTCGCTTGACTGCGGGACCGAAGTTTCTGTCTGCTTTTTCTCAAACGGAATCAAAAGTAGCTTAATTAAAATACCAAACAGCATAGGCCGGAAGTTTACAAAAAACATCATCAAAAATGCTGTTATCGTGTAAGCAGAATAGGCGTCACTGCCAGCTGTGAGATTTCGCTCAATCGCAGAAATCAAAATCACAAGCTTGACTACAGTGACAAAACTTACGCTCAACACTGCTGCTTTTGAGAAATCTTTTTTCTTTTGCAGAAATGCAGGAATCATGAAAATCACAATTCCCGCAATCACAAGAATTAAATCTTTTATCATCTGCTATTCCGATTCCCCGAGCAACGAAATCTTACTTCCCACAGCAAGCAGAATCAGATTTATAATCAGGCTATAAATCATAGGCAAACTTGCAAGAAGAATATTTATTCCAAGATATTCTTTATTTTCAAGATTAACCATAGTTGCCATATAACCGCCAATAGAACACATTATTCCGTCTAGAATAAGAATTACCTGCAGTGTATGAATAGCATTCAACGAAATTGCTTTTTGTGAAACAGAAAGCCTTGTGTTTTTGGCCGCAAATTTCAGAGTCTTGAAAAACTTCTTAAAATTCCCTGATATTGCGAGCAACAAAAAGCTGGTAACAAAAATATAAATCAATCCCGGCGCATCAATTAAGTAAGTTGTGACAGAATACTGTCTTTCTACATTATTTACCGTACATGAGTAAACAATCAGATAATAAAGACCAGCAATCAATGCAATTGTAATTATGATTTTTACAATACGGAAGATTTTCTGCTTATTCGAAAGTTCAATTTTTTCTTCAGGCTCTGTTTCTTCTGTCATAAAATTAATTATGCGGATTCTAAGCTTTCCTTTTAGGGTAAAAATAACCATTCCGAAAAAGGCCAGATAATATAGAGAACAGAACATTGTTGCAAGGTTTGGACCAAGAGCCTGAGCATCATAGAAATTCAGATAAAAGTAGACTCCGGCAATAAACATAAAAAAGATACAAATCAAAGCTAATGTCTTGAAGGAATAAGTAAGTACTGTTTCTATTTTCTTAAGACCGGATAAATCTGTTTCTTTGATTTTTTTGGGAGAAGAGAAAATCTTAAGAAAACTTTTCCCGTATCCGCTGAGCGAAATCATCAGAACAAGAATTACAATAATTCCAGACAAGAGCACTGGCTCTAAAAATTCCCAGACATATCCGCCGCTTGAAAGGCTGCAAATTGTCGCAGTAAAAGAAAGAACCAGTAGAGATAAAAGAAATTCGATAATCATAAAACCTCCTAAAAGGCTTGGCCGGCTTGCCTTTGACTATCTCAATTATCCCACTGGTTCTATTCTAAAACAAGATGTAAAAAGTTGTAATTTTAGTTGTAATCTTTTATTTCACCTCATTTACAAGCTCTTCACCTGCAGCAAATGCACGGATATTTTCCAGCGTTGTATCTGCAAGATTTTTGAGTGCGTTTGTTGTAAGGAAAGCCTGATGGCCTGTGATAATAACATTCGGGAAGGTGAGCAAACGCGCAAGCACATCATCTGTCATAATATCTGTAGACCAGTCGCTGAAGAAGTATTTGCTTTCCTCTTCATAAACGTCCATACCGATTCCGCCGATGTGACCGTGCTTCAACGCATGAACAAGCGCCTTCGAGTCTATCAAGGCGCCACGGCCTGTATTTATAATCACTGCATCATGCTTCATCATTTTCATTGTGTCGTGATTTACGATGTGCTTTGTTTCTTCGGTGAGCGGACAGTGAAGACTCAAAACATCACTCTGCTGGAAGATTTCATCCTTGCTCACGTAAGTAGCGCCAGTTTCACTCGCCCACTTTTCATTTGGATACGGATCATAAGCAATAATCTTCATACCAAAGCCTTTCAGGATTCCAGCCATTATCTGACCGATTTTTCCTGTACCCAGGATACCACCGGTAAGCCCGTGCAAATCACGGCCTGTAAGTCCATCAATATTGAGATTTGCAGTTTTTGTCCTGAGATAAGCCTGAGGAATATGACGGGTAAGCGACAAAAGCAGTGCCGCCCCATGCTCAGCAACCGCGTACGGTGAATAAGCCGGAACTCTTACAACTTTAATTCCTGCTGCACTGGCCGCCTTTAAATCAACATTATTAAAACCTGCACAACGCAGAGCAATCAGTTTTACACCGCACTTTTTCAGTTCAGCAATTACGTCTGCATTCACCACGTCATTTACAAAAACACAGACTACGTCATAACCCTGCGCGGTCAAAGCAGTATTTTCATTAAGCTTAAAATCACGGAAATCTATTTCATAATTAAAGCCACCGTCTGTATTGGCCTTTGTAAACGATGCCTTGTCATAAGAACGTGTATCAAAAAATGCTACTTTCATATTGTCAGCCTCCTATGCTCTATAAATAAGTTAACACCAGAACCTGTGAATCGTCAACTTTAGCCCACCCTGGGGCCTCAAGCACCCATAAAACAACAAAGGCCAGCCCGAATTTCTCGGACTGGCCCTACTTTTCCTATTAAATCAGATTAATAGTTATTCAAGAATGCTCTATTCTGGCGTCCAAAACTGTTATTGTTCTGGAGCGCATCCCAGTTAATAGACCATGTCATGAATCCTCTCATTCCAGGATACTTTGCTTCAAGAGTTCTGAAGGCCCCCTGAAGCTGTGTATTAGAAACCTGACCTGAACCTGCAGCACCCTGTGAACATGGTACAGCAATTACAACCTGATCTGCTCTAAGTCCCGGGAAGAAGTACTGATTTCCACCATTAAGATAGAAACCGTCTATCAACATTTCGCACATCTCTACCAGAGAAGGTTCATCTCCCATTGAATACCAGCTGCCGTCATTTCCCTGAACTGCTGCTGAATTATAGAGCTGCACCTGAACATAAGTAGTTCTGTCTCTCAAAGCGTGAATCATAGGAATATATCCACCGGCACGTGAATCAACATATCCGTTTATTCCACCGTAATATGTATGACCAAGCTGCATATAGAAGGTTTCCGGAGCCCATGAAAGAATGAAGTCATCTCCATAAGAATCACAAATCTGACGGATTGCATTAATCATATTTACAATTCTTGGTGTTTTAGGATTTGCAAAATCCGGGTCTGCACCACTATTCATTGCAACAGAAGACTGCTCAAGGTCAATATCAATCCCATCAAATCCATATTCATTAATAAAGCCTTTGATATCATTAACGAAAGTGTTTACAGCTGAAGAATTTTCAAGATAGAAATATCCTTCATAACCGCCGATTGAAAGAACGATTTTCTTACCCTTTGCCTGAAGAGTTTTAATGTCTGCCTTGAACTGATTTACGTCCCCTGCAACCCCAAACTTCATGCGGCCATTTCCGCTTCCTGGAGTAACCGGTTCAGCAAATGAAACGTTAATTACATCCCATGAAGAATCTACGTCAGCAAGGCGGATATATGGACAGCCACCGTCCCAGGTATGCCAGTAGCCGCTCATAATGCGTTTAGGAAGGCTTTTGTTGATTACAGGGTCTCCGCTTCCAGTACCAGGATTAATAACCGGAGGTTCCTCTTCCTGTCCAGGCTGAGGCTCTGGTTCAGGCTGTGGCTGAGGAGTAACTACTGGAATTGTAGAAGCAGAGCCCTTTGTTACTGTGTAATTAACAGTATTCGATGCTGCTGTACCAAAGCTGTTAGAAAGCTTTACCTGATAAGCGTAAGTACCATTAGCCTTGTTTGAAATATTGAATACATAGCTTTGAGCATTTGGCGAATTATCAGTGAAGGTTTGAGAAGCAATTAAGTTTCCGTTTTCATACAACTGAGCAAGAGTACCATTATTGCCCCACCACATATTCATTTTGATTCCAAAAGTTGCCTCACCATTCCATGTAGACTGCTCGATGAAAGGTGTTCCAGGAATGCCTGTTGCTTTAGGACTTGCAGGAACTTCTGTTGAAGGAGTTTCACTGCCAGGATTCTGATTTCCAGGATTGTCAGTTGAAGGCTCTTCCTCATGTGGAGGCTCGTTTCCAGAATCATCACCAGGAGTGTCGCCTGTATCGTCATCTCCTGAATCATCATCTCCAGGAATTACGATTGTGCCGTTTCCATTATCATAGCCGCCATCTGCTTCGTTCATAGCCTTGAGTTTTGCACCAACAACCTTAGAGAAGTTCCAGCCGTTTGAAGCATCCCAGTTAATAGACCAGGTCATAGCACCACGAATATTTGGATACTTGTGAGGAGGCACATAAGAACCGTGCTTTGTTCCATAAGCCAGTGTATCCAGAGCATTTACAACAATCTGAGGGTCAACATATCCGCTGCCGGCACCTCTTGTACTTGCAGGAAGTCCAAGACCTACCTGATCTGCACGCAGGCCGTTTTCAAGCTGAATTGTTGCAAGAGCAGTCAAAAAGTCTTCTCCACCCTGAGCATAAACTTTTCCATCATAACCACACATAGTACCTGAATTATAATACTGTGTGTTATTAACAGTCAGAATATCTTTGATTGCCAGAGCAAGCTTAAAATATTCCTGACCAGTACCCTGCATATCCAGAGTCTGTGGAGCAAAGGTGATAATAGAACCCTTTGGAATAGCACGAAGGGCTTTTTCAATGTATCGAGCCTGAATACCATGCTCAAGATCGATATCTACACCTTCAAAGCCATATTTGCGCATAAGGTTTGTTACAGAAGTTGCAAAACGATTTGCATCTGCATCACTTGCAATTGTAACATTACCAGTTTCACCACCAACCGAAATAATTACATGCTGGCCGCGTGCCTGAACAGTTTTAATATCCTGAATGAACTGTGCTTCAGAAAAACCTAATGAAGTATCAAGATTAAAAGTTACTTCACCCGGATTTCTTGTTGCATCAGCAAAAGAAACTACAATCAGATTATAAGTTTCTGGAACTTCACTGATGCGCAGTACCTTAGCACCATTATTAAAATTCTGCCAGTAACCGGTAAGAATATGCTTTGGAAGACCCGGAACAGTGATTACAGTTTCATCTTCATTATCATTTCCAGGATTTTCATCTTCTGCCGGAGGATTATCTGGAGGCAAAACTGTCTCATCCTCTGCAACTCCAATTTCAAGCCAGAGAGCAGGAACGCCGTCAGGCTGCCAGCCGTCTAAAGCTGTGTGAGCAAGACGACACTGATATACTTTACCGTTGTAGGTAACCTTATCACCAATATTGTAATAAGTTCCTGCAGCCCATGGAGCAATTGCTGAATATGCAGCACGTGCACTAGCCGTCTGTGAATTCTGTAAATCAGTTACAGCATTAGAACAGCCCGTAAAAGCAAGGCCGAAAGCCAAAAGTCCGGCCCCTATTATTTTATGAATTTTTTTCATTTAATAACCTTCTTTTTAAAGTCTTGTCCACAAGGCAGGAGTATCTGCCGGATTCCAGGTTTCTGAATATGCTACGTGTGTTACCAGACAGCTGTAGTTAGCACCATTGTAAGAAACAACCTGTCCTGCAGTATAAGTTCCCATTACTGCCCATGTGTTACCACCAGCTGGAGGCTGATTGTTTCCTGGCTGATCTCCACCCTGATCTCCCGGCTGAGGCTCTGGCTCAGGTTCTGGTTCAGGCTGTGGCTGTGGGTTTACTGGTTCAGAAGAAGCGCTTCCCTTAGTTACTGTATAAGTTACAGTTCCAGAAACAGCTGTTCCAAAGCTGTTGATAAGCTTTACCTGATATGCATAAGTTCCGTTAGCCTTTCCAGAAATATTGAAAGTATAAGACTGTGCATTAGGAGAATTATCTTCAAAGCTTACCGAAGCAATCTTTACACCGTTCTCATAAAGCTCTGCAACAGTACCGTTATTTCCCCACCACATATTCATTCTTAATCCGAAAGAAGCTTCTCCATTCCATGAAGTCTGTTCAAGAGAAGGAGTTCCCGGAAGGCCTGTAGCCTTAGAACTTGGAGGAACTTCTGTACCCGGATTTGTACCAGGGTTAGTTCCTGGGTTATCATTTCCAGGATTTGTACCAGGGTTAGTACCCGGATTGTCATTTCCCGGGTTAGTTCCAGGATTATTATTACCAGGATTGTTTCCACCATTATCACCAGGATTTATATCTGTTCCAAAATCAACACCATTCAAAATTGATTCATGAACAATGTTTACAAGGTCATAACCGTTTTTCCAGTCATCACCATCGAGCTCCCAGTACATAGCTCCACCAAGACCAAGCTCATTGATGTAGTCGCACTTTGTTTTGATTGTAAGCTGATCATCATAAGTATAAAGCTCACGAGTTCCGCGATTATAAAGCCAGCAAGCCTTACTTACTTCATCACGATACTTTACCCATCCGGCAGTATTTTCCAAAGCCTTTACAGCAAAATAAGGGCTCTGTCCACCAACACCCCATTTTCCAGACAAGGTTGAACCACCAGTACCAAACATACCGTCTCCAATGCCATCACCATCAAAATCGAGACCACCAGATACATTGTTCCAGCCACGACTGTAGAAAGGAAGACCTACAACAATTTTACTTGCAGGAACACCTTCTGAAATGAATTTCTTTACAGCCCAGTCAATGTTATACTTTTCTCTAACATCATCAGAATAAATGCCGCAGTTCATGTTTGCATAAAGAGGAGCCTGATGTCCTGTATTGCTTTCGAAAGCACCATGCATATCGTAAGTCATAAGGTTCAAAGCATCCAGATATTTGCAATAGTCACCAGGATTTGTTACAGCAATTTTATCATAACCTACGCCAATAGCAGCTGTAAGTTCATACTTTTTACCATCTTTGCGTCCCTGAGCATCCAGAGCTTCGCGGATAGCTTTTAAGAACAAAGTAAAGTTTTCTTTATCTTCAATTCCACCAGGAGCACCAAGATCGTATTCATCATTTGGATCTTTTGTACGATTTACACCAGGGTATTCCCAGTCGATATCAACACCATCAAGACCATACTGAACAACAAAGTTTTTTAAATTTTCTGCAGCACGTGCACGTGTAGTTGCATTAGCAGCAGCGGCATGGAAGCCATTTGATTTTGTCCATCCACCAACAGAAATCAAAACCTTAAGATGAGGATATTCCTCCTTGAGTTTACGTAACTGACCTAAGTTACCTTTGTACTCTGTATCCCATTTGTCACCAGGGTATACAATATCTGTAGTTGCCCATGGGTCAAAAATCTGAACCGCCTGCGAAGAAGGATCCAGACCAACAAATGCATAATTAATGTGGGTTAATTTGTTTGCAGGAATAGATGTCGCATAATAGTTATCATGCGCACCATAGATTCCCCACTCACAGAAATAACCAACAACCCTTTTTGAACTGGTAGCCACTGCTGCCGCTCTTGAAGAGCTTGAACCTTCCGCAAGGTCCGAAGCTACAATCCCTTTACAACTCGTAAAGGCCAATGCCATTGCCATAGCAACCAGAATCGTTTTTGTCTTTTTCATCACAACCTCCTATGTGTGGTGTAATAATTTTGATTAGACAAGATAAACTCAAACTCTTAGGGCCCTGTACAATACATATATATGTTTGTACAAACAGTGTACAATAAATAAATCATAAATCGTCTTTTAAAGAATTGTCAACAAAATATTTGATTTTTGTAGGGGTTTTTACTTATTTTACACTATTTGTTTGTAAATTCGGTGTACATACTTAAATGTGAGAAAAAGCCGTCCGATTTTTCGGGCGGCTTTTTCAAGAAAACTAAAGAGTTTCCATATTTAGATTAAAAACCAAGTCTTACAACTACACCACGAGCATTTGTAGTGAAGGTTGTAGCACTCTGGTCATTTACATCGTCATAGCAGAAGCCATATGCAAGACCGCCGCGTTCGCTGTGATCATGCCAGAACTTTGAATAGTAGTTACATGGACCTGCATTGTAATATGCTGCAGCATTATTCCAGTATGCATCTGGTTCCATGTGAGCAACGTGACGGTTAAGAGCTGCACAAATCCAAGCTTCAAGAGCAAGTTCCATAGGATTTCCGGAAGCGAGAACTCCGTAGCCTTCGAAAACTTCACTTGTAGTTGGCTTACCGCGGATTACATAAGTCTGACCTGCAGCTGCAATTGAACCGTAAGCTTCGATACAGCGGAAATAGAGATTTGTTCCGTCACCAGTAAGAATAAACTTTCCCTGTGGATGAGTTACAGTCTGGCTCTTAGAAGCAATTGTGTTCCAGGTCTGTGTAACGTAATCATTAAAGTAATTACCGTAAGCACCACCAGTTCTGTTATCAAAAGCACCCTTACATGGAGCAAAGATTCTGTATTCACTTGCAAGAGTCTTGAACTCAGCTGGCATTTCTTTCTTGAAGTAATCCCAGATAACTTCACGCTTTGTTGAAATACCAGTCTGCTGAACACGACCATCATTGTCATAAACATTCATAAGAACAGGGAAACCAAGCTGATCTACCTGAGTTGTATTTACCCAGAAACCGTTGTCCGTTACTGTATACTCAAGCCAGTCAAAATATGTTTCGTAGTTAGCATCTGAAGGATTGCTCAAAGAAGGAAGAACTACACCGTTGCCATTTCCCCACATTACAAGAGGCTTACCGTAAGAGTAGTAAATACGTCCTGAGTGAGAGAGAGGAATCTGGAAACCAGAGTACTTTACATCAGCAAGTGTGTACTGCCATGCAGAAGAATCAGAAGAGCCGATTGGAATAAGAGCTCCGTCTGGACGTGCATAACACCATACATTGTTCTGATTCATACAGATGATGTAGATGTAAATCTGATTATCTGCAAATTTTCCGCGTGTATGATTCTGGAACTGATAAGTTACCTTCATTCCCTGTTTACGTTCTACAAGAGTATCGTTTGTATCAATTGGGATACCTCTGTCACCTGGCTGTGGCTGAGGCTGTGGTTCTGGATTTACAGGATCTCCGCTACTATTAGAAAGATTAGTAAGTTCCCAAAGCTGAGCGTCTGTACCATTCCATGTCCAAGTCTGAACGTTTGCACCGTCTTCTACAGAAGCAGCACTTACATCAAGAGCAAGATTAGAATAAGCATTTATGATTTTGTAGTAGGAACCTTCTTTAGTGATGTACCAGTCCTGATTTCTGTTATTGAGGTCAGTCCACTGAATAACATTTGTACCATCAGTTGTTCCCCAGTTAGCTGCATCAAGTGCAAGGTTAGAATATGCATTTATGATTTTCCAGGTGCCGTCAGAATTCTGGCGCAAAATCCACTGCTGGTTTGCCTGATTGTCACCATACCCCCACTGATGAATGTTAGTACCAGGAGCTGTCTGCCAGTTATCATTGTCCAGGGCCTTTCCAGAACATTTAGCAAGAATTTTATAAGTAGCACCTGAAACAAGACCAGAACTGTTTTCTACAGGAGCTGGAGTTCCCTTTACAGTAACTTCAATACCTTCTGCTTCTGAACGTCTTCCATTCTTTACAGCAGCTACTGCAACTACATGATTTCCAGCATAGCATTCAATTTCTACCTGCTTTAGAATTGAAGTTTCATCAACTTTTTTTCCATCAAGATAAATATACCATTTGTCTGGCATAACGGAAGGACATCCCCATGCAAGACGAATCAGATTATTCTCTCCAACATCAGCTACAAGACCAAAAGGAATTGCAATTGAAGAATCTATTGAAACAGATCCATCAACCGAAACACTTCTCGAAGCTGAAAGTACAGTTTCATTTGAAACATCATACCCCAGATTTGAGCACCCGCTAAGGCTCAGCGCAATAGCTGCAACTCCCGCACAAATAGCAATTCTTGCTTTTTTCACAAAAGACCTCCAAATTTTTTTATGGACTTTTTCTCCATAAATCATGGTCTCATTGAATTTTTGTGCCGTCAATTCGCAAAAATTTCGGTATATACCTATTATTTTCTGTTATCAGGGGATATATTACTTAACTACGCAGTTTTTACCGTTACGTTTTCCGTAATAAAGGCGGTCGTCAGCATTGCGGATTACCAGTTCATAATCTGTAAGATTTGTTCCGGTACACATACCAACAGTAACTGTAACTTTTATTTTTTGATTATCAAATTCAACAATATTGTTTTCTATTCTTTTTCTCAGATAAGTAAGATGTTCATAAGCCCGAATTTCATCTGTTTGAGGCATGTATAAAACAAATTCTTCCCCACCCCATCTGACTGTAACAAATTCATTATCATACGATTCTTCTATTATTGAACTTACAGCTTTTAAAACTGCGTCTCCTGCTTGATGACCATAAGTATCATTTACCTTTTTGAAATCATCAATATCAAAAATTGCAATCGTATATTTGTTTTCATTTTCAGTTTTATTACGCTGCATGATATGTTCAAAAAAGCGGCGGTTAAAAAGCCCCGTCATCAAATCATGATCACTACAATAAGTCAGTTTTTCATTAGCAGCATTCATCTCAAAGAAATACAGATTTGAAATATAGAACATTGTAAATAGAGTGATGCAGAGATTTAATAATCCGATTTCCTGTTTACATTCATCTGTTACAGGAAGATATTCCGGAAAGATACATATCTGTTTGATGTGAATAAAATAAATGGCAATTGCATAAATAATGCCACATCCCTGAAAAATCTGCTTCATTCGCCTTTTTGGAGGAAGCAGATAATAAACTGAAGAAATCATTCCAACTACATAAAAGATATAAAAGAATGATCCTCCAGAAAATAATTCACTTGTTAATGAAAAAGTCAGAATTTCAAAATATGTAAAAATAATGTAAAAATCTTTTTCTTCTTTATAACTGACAATTACAATTGAATAGAAAACTGTGCTTAAAATATTCAACATTGAAAGAGGAACTAATCCTACGAAAAAAAATAAAACGGAATTACCTGCATGCACCATAAAGCACATAATCAAAAAAATCCAGGTCTTTTTTTTCGAAAGATAATCAAGAAATTTTTCGCACATAGAAACTCCCTTAAATATATTTTAACACAGTTTCTATATAATTCATAAAATTTTTTTATTTATTCAAAATTGGTCTTGCACAGTGAACATTAAAGAATTCAATGAGAGGTCCCATGAAAAAGGCCGTAATTATTGTACCAGCACCTGCAATTGTGATAATGGCTCTTGCAGCTCCACCAGAAAGCATGAAAAGTACTACGCCGAGAATTACACAAACAAGGTCAGTAATAATGCGAACGTACTGGAATTTTCCTTTGTGCCAGGTATTTACGACAATAAGAGCAACCGCATCGTAAGTTGAAACTCCAAGATCTGCAGTCATATAGAAAGCTGAACCAAAGCAGATGATTACAACACCAATCACAAGACACGCAATTCTTACAGGAAGAGATGGATCAACTATTACAGTCTGAAGATATTCATAAGTAAACTGTGTGATATATCCAAGTAAGAACAGATTAATGAAAGTTGCAATTCCAATATAGTGACGGTCAAAAATCAGCATGAAAATGAAAAGCACAGCGTTCGCAATAACATACAGCGTACCAAACTTAATTGGTACGAACGCATCCAGTCCTGCCATAAACGACTGAAACGGATCTACACCAAGTGCTGCAATTTTGAAAATACCAACACTGATTGCACAGATGATTACACCAAATAATGACATTAAAATGCGTTTAACAAGATTCTTCTTATCCATAATTATTCCTTAATTTCGAAAAAGTCAAACTCTCCCGGAGTTGCACGACCGTAGAAAACCGTTTCTGAATTTGCTGCGTTATCGTCCGGTCCCTCTTTTACATACAGCGGCTTATAAACCTGTGGCTTAAACATTTCTGGGCGGTCGCTGTCTGGAATGCGGACTAATTCCTTTACACGGCCCTTAATATGCACATGGAACTCCTGTGGAGCACAGCCATCCCAGGCATAGCAGTAAATACCAAAGGTTTTGTTGTCGTAAGTAAAGAGTGATACACCGCTGCCACCGTCAATCCAGATGCCTGTAGTGTCGAGTTCACGACGGATTGTTGTAAGAACCGGAGCAGGAAGGTCGTAAAGCTTAGAAGGCATTTCTGGAATTGAAAGTACCGTAAAACGTCCCTTGCCATAAGTATCGTAACAGAGGATACTCTCATGGTATTCACCGTGACCCGCATTCATAATAGACCAGGTTGCATTGTTACGGTGCTCAAGCAGAGGGAACTCTATTGACTGAGCTGATTTCACATAGTTTTTGAAATGTGGAATTTCAGCTGGTGTCTGGAACTCATCTGCAGAAAGAACGCGATTTGTATAAGTTACGCTTGTAAGTTCGGAGATCTCCGGATATTTCTGCAAAGCACCAATCATAAAAGACGACGTCGCAATTGCGTGACCGCCGGCCTCAACAAACCGCCGCAGCTTTCCGACAATCTGCGAATCCTCGAGAGCCGCCGCAGTTACCAGTACTTTGCGCGAAGCGCCGACCTCTGAGAACTCCGGAAATTCACAGCATGGCTCCATCGGAACTCCGACCATACCAATAAAATCCTCAATATGGTCATCACCCTGAGAATTAAACGGAATATAAGTCTTCAAACCGCAAGGTTCACCAAGCCGTCCCAAAATCCTATCCAGCTTGTCATACATAAAGCCAAGCGGAGTTGCACGTTTATTTCCTGCAATAGAAGGCCAGCAGAACATCATAATTTCCTTTGGCTTAGCAAATGCAGTCAGATATGCCTGCTCAAGGTAAGTATCAAATCTGTCGCAATCATAAGGATCGAACCAGCCGCCACCATTACGGCCTGGTGCAACACTTTCAAAATAACGCATCAGCGAATATGAAAGATATCGCGGCAAATGCTGATCCTGTTGAGCTCCATGACGGGTTTCTGTTCCAGTGTAAATTGAATCAAAAATCTCACGCTGCTGACCCGGATTATAACCGGTTTCCTGGAAACTCTCGCGCCAGTTCGGATATTTGATGATTATATGAACCTTCGGATTTACCTTCTTGGCCGGCCCGATAATAAGATCTCGGGAAACTTCCATCATCTTTGCAAGACGGAATTCCTTCCACGAACGATTACCCTTTTCGCGGATACAATCCTCACACATACACTGTGTAAAGAAAAAGTCATCTATAATGAATTCATCAAAAAGACCTGCAGTATATTCGCTCACTTCCTTAAGACGGGCACGCATCGGCTCATTACAATAACAGAAAGTATTAAACAGACGTTGACGCTTTTTATCGCTCTCATTCAGATCTGGAGTTACAGTTGTAATTCCGCCGGAAACTTCAATTCCGTAATCCTTCATTACGCGCTTTATCATTTCAATCTGTTCACGGGAAGCAAACTCATCACGATAAGTTTCAAGGTAAATCTTATCGATTTTCACATATTTCTGAAGAAAATCTGCATCTTTGCGAAGCTGTTCTTCAGTTACGCGGTTTACCCATGCAGCCACACAATAAGTTACGGTCTTGAAATTTTTATAAAACATAGCAGGCTTAAGCTCCTAAAAAATGATAAATATATCACGGAATTTTAAAAAATTATAACACGGAACTTTTATAAATATTGAAATCTTCTCTATATTTCTAGTAAGTTTTTTTTACAATTTTTTTACACGCCCATTATATAAAACCTCAATTTTTTGTGTACAATAATGATTAATTCGAGGTTATATATGTTTCATAGAAAAGATTCAGCAAAATTCAGAGTTCTCGACAGCAACGGAAAGCCAGTCGCAAATACAAAGGTTCATATCAATCAGATAAATCATGAATTTTTGTTCGGCTGTGGTGCTTTTGAAAGCCTTCCGTACACTCATGGACAAGCTGTACACAACGGTACCGGTGCACCTCTTCCAACAGGACCAGACGGCAAACAATACACCGAAGAAGAACTCATAAAAGAACATGATCGCCTCGAAGACCGCATGAACAAATGGCTTGGTCTTTTCAACTATGGAACCCTTCCTTTTTACTGGGGCGGCTATGAACCCGAAGAAGGAAGCCCTCACACAGATCAGCTTATGGCTGCTGCCAAATTCCTTAAGAGCAAAGATGTAACCGTAAAAGGACATCCTCTCTGCTGGCATACAGGCTGTGTTCCATGGCTTATGGAATATGACAATGAAACAATCCTCAAAAGGCAGCTTGAACGTATTCACCGCGATGTAGGCAATTTCAAAGGCGTAATTGATATGTGGGATGTTATCAATGAAGTTGTGATTATGCCTGTTTATGATAAATATGATAACGCAATTACCCGAATCTGTAAGGAATATGGCCGCGTTGGACTCGTAAAAAAGGTTTTTGATGCAGCACAGGAAACAAATCCAGATGGAATCTTCCTTATTAACGATTTTAATCTTTCTGAGAAATACGAACAGCTCATTACAGACTGTCTCGATGCCGGAGCTCCAATCAAAACAATCGGACTTCAGTCGCATCAACATCAGGGAGTGTGGTCTCTCGAAAAAACAGAAGAAATTCTGAGCCGTTTTGAACATTTTGGCCTTCCAATTCACTTTACAGAAAACACAATTGTTGCGGGTCCTCTTGTTGCACCGGAAATCACCGACCTTCAGGATGCACATTATAATGATGATGATTCAACTCCAGAACTCGAACAGAAGCAGGCCGAAAATCTCGAAAGAATGTACCGCAACCTCTTTGAAAATCATCCGCTTGTCACAGCAATCACAAACTGGGACTTTGGCGACGGAGCCTGGCTCAATGCCCCAAGCGGCGTAATTCGTAAGGACGGAAGCCTTAAACCATCATATAATGCCCTTCACCACCTTATAAAAGAAGAATGGCACACTGAACTGGACGCAACAACCGACGCAAATGGCTTTATCACAATTGAAGGTTATAAGGGAAAATACGAAATTTCCAGCAGTGCCGGCAAAAAAGCGACATTTGAACTCAGTAAAGGCGGCGATATTCAGCTCATTTAGAGCTTTCCATCCCTTTTCTGTGTCTTTTTATTACTAATAATTTCTCTAAAATCTTTTTTGATTGTTCCGATAATGGAACTATGAGAGCATCTAATAAGTCTAGTATCATAACCGGAGTCGTTTTGCTCGCGCTGGCGGCCCTTTTTACAATCAGTTTAATTCTTCTGCCACTGGATTACGGCGTTGCCGGTCCAGGACATAACAATATTATTTACTTACTCGGAGACATGCTGTATTCAGTATACGGATTCTGCAGCATTTTGATTCCATCTTTCCTGCTTGTTTCAGGACTTTCATGCTTTGCTTCTAAGTGGACAGCACGCAAAACACTTCGCCTTTTAACAGCACTTATTCCATTTTTTACCTGTGTTGTTACAGAAAGCATTATACGTTCAATTGTAAAGGTAGATCATTCTCCTTTTGCCATTGCTAAAATCCTCATTGCGCTTGTAACTGGCGCTATGTTAGTTGTAATTGAATATCTCGGAACTGGAATTATAGCTGATCGTCTTAATCATGGCGGCTTTAAAAATCTTAGAAAGAAGCCTTTAAAAGGCAAAGATTCCGCAGATGATATTCTTTCTGATGTTGAAGATATTTCAGAACCTGAAGAGACATCAGATGAAGCAGATACTGAACTTCCAGAATTCAAAAAACTTTCAAAACTCAAAGTACCAAAGGACACTCTTTTTGGTAAGTTGAAGAAAAAGTTCAAGAAAGCTGATGATGAAGATGATAACGATGAAACTGTAGTCTCAAAACCAACAATTTTTGATGAAATTCTTGATGATGTTGAACCATATGAGGAAGAACCAGCTGCAGAAGAAGAAACTTCAGTAGAAGAGCCTGTTGCAGCTGAAGCCTCTTCCCTCACACAGGAAGAATTTGCCGCCCTCACAACACCAGCCGATGAACTGGAATGGCCGGGACTTCCTCCACAGCCAAAGAATCTTCCTCCAGAATATGATGCAGATTTCGATGAAAACGATCCTGCCTTGGAATTCCCTCCAAAAGATGACAATACAGACGATACAGTAGTTGAAGCTGTTGAAGACGCACAGCCAGTAGCTCCAGAAAAACCAGCTTCTGACGATAACAATGACCCATACGCAACAACACGCTATATAGACTCAGTTGTGGAAAATCCTCTTTATCCTCATAAAATCGTGATAAACGATGATCCAACCCCTGCTGAAGAACCGGAAAAAAAAACTCCAGCTCAACCAGTAACTGAAAAACCTAAATATCCTACACGCATCCAGCTTCAGGATGATGCAGTTTTTGAATCAAAAACAGAACCTGCTATCAATACAAAGCCAGCTATTTACAATAAGCCTGCAGAAGATGCTAACGAACGTGCAGTTGGTTCATATTTTGAAGATGAAGTTGATGAACCAAAAATCGCAACAAAAGAAAATCTCTATAATTACTTTGAGAATGTAGATACTAAAAAAACAGCTCCAAAGATTGAAGACCCATATCAGGCCGAAAAGAATCAGGTTTCTGAACCTGACGAAACTAGCACAGCCGTAGGGGACGACCATCAGATCTTCTCACAGCTTGCCCAGCAGGAAGAAACACAAGAAGAAGTAAATATCTCAACCGCCGCAGCAAGCGTATTTGCGGCAATGGATGCAGATATCAGAAAAACCATGCCGACAAAAGCACCTGCAGCTAACGCTCAGAGCTCAAACCCAGCCTCTGCAAACAATCTCACAAGAGATGAACTTTCAGATTTCTTCAATGCCCAGCAGGAAGAAAACACACCTAAAACAAAAGAAATCGCCGCAAATCCACCAAAAACACATCGTGCCGCAAAGAAAGGCCCTTATGTTATTCCTTCAGATTTGCTCACAGCATACAAAGATGACCAGTACTGGATTATCGACGATGCAACAAAACAGGCTTCACTCAACCTCAAGCAGACCCTCTCAGAGTTTAATATCGAAGCCGACATCATCGGAATCAAAAAAGGTCCGGTTGTTACAATGTTCGAAATCCTTCCGGCACCTGGCGTAAAACTCAGCAAAATCGTAGCCCTTCAGGATAACATTGCACTCAGCCTTGCAGCACAGTCAGTCCGCATCGTAGCACCAATTCCTGGAAAGCAGGCCGTAGGTATTGAAGTTCCAAACAGAAACCGCTCAGTAGTCGGCTTCCGTGAAATCATAGAAATGGACCTTCCTGAATGGAAGAAAATGGCCGTTCCAGTAGTACTTGGTAAAGACATCCTCGGAAAAGCTCAGCTTATCGACCTTGTAAAAACACCACATATGCTTATCGCCGGTGCAACAGGTTCCGGAAAATCCGTTTGTGTAAACTCTCTGATTCTTTCAATCCTGTACAAGAGAAGCTTCGAAGATGTAAAGATGATTCTCGTAGACCCTAAAGTAGTTGAGCTTAAGCTGTACAATAATATTCCTCACCTGCTCACTCCGGTTATTACAGAACCTAAGAAGGCACTTCAGGCCCTTCAGTGGTGTCTGTGTGAAATGGAACGCCGCTATGCCCTTCTCGACAGCATGGGTGTACGCGATATTTCTAACTACAATGCAAAAATCAAACAGCAGAAAATCTGTACACAGAAACTGCCTTATATTGTTGTTATTATTGATGAGTTTGCAGACCTTATGGCAACAAGCGGTAAGGAGCTCGAAAACATCGTAGCCCGCCTTACAGCAATGAGCCGTGCCGTAGGAATCCACCTCGTACTTGCAACACAGCGTCCGTCTGTAAATGTAATCACAGGTCTCATCAAGGCAAATATCCCAACCCGAATCGCATTTATGGTTGCCAGCCGTACAGACTCTAACATCATTATCGATACAGTAGGTGCCGAAAAGCTTCTCGGCCGCGGTGATATGCTTTACGCTTCTGCAGTTGATCCTGCTCCAATCCGTATCCAGGGAACATTCGTAAGCGATCAGGAAGTAGAAAATGTAGTAACCGCAGTAAAAGATTACGGCGAACCAGACTACATCGACGAAGAAATTTTTGTTGAAGATGAAGAAGACGAAGCTCGTGACCTCTTCGGAGAACCAATGAGCGACGACGATCCGTTGTACGATCAGGCCCTCGAAATTGTAGTTCAGAGTGGAAAAGCCAGCGCAAGTTATCTCCAGCGACGCCTTAAAATCGGTTACAATCGTGCTGCACGTCTCGTAGAAGAAATGGAAGAGCGTGGAATTGTAGGCCCTGCAAACGGTGCTAAACCTCGCGAAGTAATTCATATTCCATAATAAATAACCGGGGTCCCAATGATTCTTGCAATTTTGTGCTTTATAGCCGGTGCCGCACTTATTGCCATCGGCATATACTTTCTCACTCCAGGCTTCCAGAGCAAAACAAACTTCCGTCACACAAAAGCAATCAGTTATGTTGCACTAGGACTCGGAGCTTTAACCCTCGTCTGGAGCTTTATGCTGTTTACCTTCCCACAGGCACAAGCCGCACTCGCATTAGTTTACATGTTCCTTTTACTGGGAGCCGTTACCGCCTTGATGATTTTAATGAAATAAAACTCCAGACAATTAGTAAATCAAAACACCGAATTTTTTTTACTTTTCAAACAAATTCACTTATAATTTAAATATAGGAGTAAAAAAGTATATGAATTCAATGTTATTAAACATCATCATTCAGACAATGCCAAAAACAGATGCCAATAATTTTGAAGATTCCCGTCTGATTGTTAAACCAAGACAAAAATGGAAGGAAGACGGTTTCAAAGGACTCATAATTCTTCTTTTATGTCTCGCCGCAATAATACTTACAGATAAAGTTCCTGTTCCATATTTAGGAAGCATTTTCTTCATTGGAGGCTTCTTCGGACTGCTATACACCTTAATGTTCACCATCCGCGGCTTCATGGTTTACAAATACTACTATGATATTTACAAAGAAGAAGATTTAAAAAAGCTCGACGAAAATTATTCAAAATAGATTTTTTTTAAGAGGGGAAAGCCTTCCCCTGTCTCCAGCCCGCTCCGCGGTCTTCCGCCACCCCTTCCAGCGGGGGCGGAAATCACAGAGTTCTGTGCCCCCGCAACGCCCCAATAATTCATTTTGTAAATCCACAGTCTGAAAATTCAAATGTATTTTCATTTACAGTTTTGTCTATTTCCCCATAATTATATATTTGTATATATTTCAACTAACTAAAGCTTTCCCTGTTTTTGTATCAATAAAGTATTTTTTATTATTTTCATTACACAAGGTTAATTCAGTTCCAATAGGTAAATCAAAAATTGAATCTATAAAAGGCTCAAACTTTACAACTGTTTCCCATGCACAAATAGTAAGATTTGCACTTTCTGCTAGATACTCTTCTGTGTCGTTTTCAGAGAAAAAACGCCAACCATTATCTATATCATTTATTGAGTTCTCTCTTACACACCATTTTAAGCGGCCATAACCTTCTAGAATATTTTTTGAAACTACCGCCCCTCCTAAATTACGCTGATTTTTCATAAGTTCTCCAATTTCTTTTTTATATTATCCCATCCATTATTAATAATTAAATTTCTAATACTAATACCGGCATTATTTTTTATATCAAAATCTTTAATTCGTACAATGCATTTTTCTATGAATGACATTACTTCTGGTGTACGGACTTTATAAGATTCAAGCAATAATGTAAAAAAAGCTGTATTTCCAAAAACGTTATCTTTCTGGATTAATGATACATCCTTTTTCAATAAAATTTCACCTATTTCTACTGCTCCTTCATATCTAATGTTTGAAGCAAGAATATGAAATTCATTGTATCCAAAATTAGTCACAACATTCACCTTAGCATTATTCATTAATAAAAAACGGGCAATATCAAATTTTCTTTGGGAGATTGCATTTTCTAATAATGAGGCACCATTCACAGTTTTGATATCTATTACGTCTTTCAATTGTTCGTTATTTAGTTGAATTTTTTTACATAAATCTTCTACTGTCCCGAATCTAACTATTGTTGAATAATCTGCATTTTTAATTTCCATAAATCACCTCATTCATATTTATGACCTCTATTGGTCCTTTTGCATAAGGTGGACGACTATTTGAATATGGCTTTTTAACTTCATTAACATTTTTATTCTTAGAAAACTGTTCTTTAAATGTTGCAATTATTGATCCTAAATTTTCAGCACTTTTATAAGCTACAAAACTGTCTATTAGACTTTCTCCAATTGCATCTAGTTTATACATAAAAGATGCAAAATATTGTTTATTCTGTGCTGCTTCATTTGAAGAATTAAAATAGTCTTGTCCAAAATCAAGATTGAACAATCCGCTTATATTATTATCAATTTGTGGACAGATTATGTTATTCCATTTTCCGGTATTTGAATATCCTTGATTCTGTAATGCATAGTCTGTTTCCAAATTAAAACTGTTATAATAATCAACAGTATTTTTTTCAGATTGCGTTCTTATTTGATAAGCATAATCATCTCTAGTAGGAGAAAGACCTTGCCAATCAACAAGTACAATTGGATTCACGTTACAATAATTCCACCAATTGACACCATCACGGATCGGATCAGAAACTGTAAATCGTCCAAGTTCACTGTCATACCAGCGGGCATTGAAATAATACAGACCGCTTGCCTTAACAAAGAACTTACCGGTGTAACTTGGGGTAAACTTAGAATCACCCTTTTCATTCAGAATACTTCCGATAGCTTCATAACCTGCTTCCCAGACTACAGTTCCGTTCTCGTCTGTAACAACTTCAGTTGTACCCAGGTGGTCAATATGATGATAGTATACCACACCTTCGTTTACTTCGCACCATAAAGTTGTGTTAGCCCAGATGTAAGTTGTTTTCTTTGCGATATTGGATTATGGCGGTTCCCGTCTGCTTCGCAGCCGGTCGCTTCTTCCCCACCGGAGCATTTTGCCGGCTCAAAGCCGTCGCTCCCTAGGTGGCCGCCTTCGGTGCAGCTCCACACGCTAACTTTTTTTTACTTTACCGAAGAAAATACACTCCCCGTTAAATCTGAATGTATTTTCTTCGTAGCTCAAAAAGCCATGTCTGTTTGAGTTACTTACATAATGTCAAAGAACTGATTTTACATATATAATGGTTATATGTATGTATGAATTAATCAAATTTAAAAAAATTAAATCTTATCCAATGGAACAAAATACATATTCTCTGAAATTTCATTTATTCTTTTTTCTTTGCGAGTTATTTTATCTCCATTATTATCATATGGATGAAAATAAAATTCATAATAAATAAATGAATCTCCTCCTAATCTATAATCATAAAATTCGATTTGATTGGAATACATTATATTAAACTTAGTATAAAACAAAAATCCAGCAGTCCCTTGTATTGGTATATGTGAACGTTTTTTTGGATACTTTGCAAATATTTCATTTATTGAATTTTTGTTTGGATCCCAAATCTCACCATTTTGTCCTTTTGGTGAATAACCATATTGAAGAGCAATATTACCCGCAAAAAAGGAACTTGTTGAATTTGAATTTAAAAAAATTAAATTATAAATCTGTCCTGAAAATATAATTCCAATAAACATTAACAGGAAAGAAAAATCTATTATTATTTGTTTCTGAAATATAAATCCACTAATCAGTAGAAATATATAAGGAATCAGGCAAATTACCCCTCCTAAACGCCTTCTAATTACCATAATGAATCACCCTTAAGGGAAGAAGTATCAATTATTCCTGACCCAAGAACTTTTTGAGATTTTGTTTTATTATTTTTCAACATTTTCTTAAGAACATAAATTTATCTTTTGTATATTTACTCAAATAATTCTTTTATAAAAAAACTTGGCATAAATATATATTGAAGCAAAAATAATAGATACTATAATAATAGTGAATAATTTTGCCTCCTTTGAAGGTATTTTTTGTATTCTTAATTGCATATACGATAATGCTAAACAAACAAAATACCCAATTAAAATTTTTAATTCCAACATATTATTCTTCATCCTTATTAAATAACTCAATTGTTGCATTTACTTGTTCTTGATCATTAATTTGATAATAAATGATTCCATTATCCCCTTTATTAAGGGAAATATTACCATTTTCAATCATATTATTAATTGACTCTCTTGCAATATAATAGTTTTTTTCAACTGCGCTACGTGAATCTCCCATTAAATTATTTTCATATACAGATAAAACAAGGTTATCTATTATGTAGGAGTTTGAATCTACTAAAGATAATCCAGTTTTAGTTATATCAATAGCATCTGATACTTTTCCTAATATCTTTGCAGCAGAATTAATCTTCTTTCCAATTTTAGATCCTTTTGACATACCATTTGTAAATCTTTTTGAAATTTCTACTATATCATTAGCTGTACCAATTTTATTTAAAATTGAATTAACTTCTTTAGACATTACATGTCCTGCCGATAAACTTGAATCTATAACCTTAAGTTTATCAAATGGAGTCATAAAATTTGATAAAGATTTTCCAAACTCACCAATTCCTATTGGATAAAAGTCTAATATATTGTTTGCCAAATTTAATAATTTTGTACGTGTTTTATCATATGTAATTATACCATACTTTCCGACCTCTGCATCATAATACGAATAGCAGATCTCTCCAGTGAAATCTAAAAATGAAATGGGATTCCCATTACAGTAATTCCACCAATTTAAGCCATCACGAATTGGATCGGAAGTTGTAAATTTTCCCAGTTCAGAATCATACCAGCGGGCATTAAAGTAATACAATCCACTTGCATTATCAAAGAATTTACCTGTGTAGCTTGGTGTGAACTTAGAATCACCCTTTTCATTCAGAACACTTCCGAAAGCTTCGTAGCCTGCTTCCCAGACTACAGTTCCGTTCTCGTCTGTAACAACTTCGGTTGTTCCCAGGTGATCAGTATGATGATAGTATACCACACCTGCGTTGACTTCGCACCATAAAGTTGTGTTTGCCCAGATGTAGGTTGTCTGCTTTGTATCATTTTCTTCTGAACACTCGTTGTAAATAACGCGGCCGTCAGCTGTGTACTCATAGAACTCAGTAACAGTCTTTGCTATCTCTTCATTTTCTACTTCTACGAGATCGCTCGGGTTATAGTTCTGATATGTCTTTTTAACAAGAAGACCTCGGTAATCGTAAACATAACTTCCGCGTTCCTTTAAGTTAGAACTTCCTTTTCCAGAATAACTTGCTTTTGTCATACGGTTCTGTAAATCGTACTCGTATGTCCAGAGCTCACCATCTGTTTCAGAGAATGTCCATGCAGAGAAAAGTTCATTTCCAGAATCCTGTGCTTCAGTTCCACGGGCTGTAAGATTTCCGTTCTTGTCGTAGTTGAAGTACCAGTTTCCAGCTTTCTTTATGAGGTCGCTGTTTGCATAGTATTCATAAAATTTTACACGACCATTTGGATTTGCGTATGTTTCAGTCTCAGTCAGTCGGTTTCCACGTGCATCATATGAGAATGCATTTACTTTTCCGTTTGCAATGTAACTTACTTCAAACAGGTTCCAGATATTTCCGCTGTATGTTGCGTGATCTACAGGTGCATAATCCTCATCACGTTCATCCCAAAGGGAATGAAGTTTTACATAACGGGCTTTTGTTTCTTCTTTGAATATTAAATTCCAGCCTTCACGGCTGTTTTCCCAAGTTACCTCATCATCATGAATCCAGTTTTCGCCTTTTTCATCACTACTGAGCCATACTTCAAGGTGTTCAGGTTTGATGCGATTATTTCTTGCAAATACTTTAAGCGAACAAAGAGTCTGGGCTTTTTCGAGATCTACGATTACAGAACCTGCATAGTAGTCTAGTTTGACAGATTCACTGTTGTATATACCTTTTTTCTTTCCGCTTACGTCATTCTGTACGTACAGGAAGTTTGTTTTCTGACTTTCTTTTGTTGAAACTTCAACCTCTGCACCATTATGTTCGGATATGAGACGTCCCATTTTATCATATTCGTAAGTATTTTTTATATCAGGATTATCAGCAGTTCCCTTTGAAATCGAAGTAATATTTCCAAGCTTATCCCATCCAAGTTCTCTTGCCTTATACTTTTCAAGATCCCAACTATAGCCACTTAATGTACCTGCTGTATAATCCCATGTTCTGGATGTAACCTTTTTGTTTCCTGCTGTAATAGAAAGTAAACGTCCAAGTGAATCATATGTTCCATTATCTGCATAAGTTGTACCACTGCCATTATTTATTGCAGTAAGCTGTCCTAATGCATTATATGAGTAATCAGCTTTAGAACTATCCGGATATGAAAGCTCTATAAGATTTAATGCATCATCATATTGATATGATGTATTAAACCTCTTTCCAGCTACAGATGTTTCAAGAGAAGTAACAAGGTCATAAGCATTAGCTTTATAGTTTCCACTTATAAAGTTTATCTTTGAAACTACCGAGTTATCAGATGCCAGATACATAAAGCAGTTTTTGTCATATGTGTAGCTCTTTGATTCAGTCTTTCCATTTAATGTACGAACTTCTTTCAAGAGTCTTCCGCAGGCATCATATTCATTATTAAGTATGATTCCTTTAGGATCTGTCTTTTTGACAAGGAGCCCACGCTTATCATAAGCATAACTCCACTTTGTTCCGTCGTTCTTTTCTTCAAGAACAGGCTGTCCAAAATCGTTATATGTTATTTCCCAGATCTGGGATCCGCTTCCTTCGTTGTTATTCTCATTACGATAAGTCTGATTACCCCATACATCATATTTAAAGTCTATATATTTATCATCTTCATCTTTTTGACATGTTACCAGATTAAGTGAATTATACTCAAAAGTCTTATAAGCTCCACTTGCATTTGCAGTTTTTACAACACGGTTCAGTTTGTCATAATCATTTATTTTTTTCTGTCCGTCAGGGAAATCTGTTTCCAAAAGATTGTTAAGACAGTCATAAGTATATGAAGTTATACAGCCTGATTCAGTAAGAGTCTTAATGTTTCCGACATTGTCATATTCCCAGCTTCTTTCAATACTCTGACAGTTGTCTCCACTAATTTTCTCTGTTAGTTTTCTGTTGCGACTATCATAGGTCCACTCTGTTAGTTTACCAACTGGTTCACTCATGCTCAGTGCATTGCCTGCTTTATCATAAGTGATTACATATTCACGTTTTTCATGGCCTGCAGCAACTTCAGGTAGTACTGCTTCAACAAGACGCTGAAGATCATCATATTTATATTCAGCAACAAATCCCATTGCATCAGTCTGCTTTATAACCTTATCATTTCTATCATAAACATAAGTGATTACACCGTCTAATGCATCTGTTTCTGTTTTCTTCTGGTTACGTGGAGTATAAGTATATTCTTTTACATTTTCTTCTTCATCAATTTCTGTACGAATATTTCCATTTGCATCATAAGTATATTTAACAGTACGTACATCTGAAGATGGAGTTCCGTTTATAACTGCATACTTTTTAACAGACTCTGCGCGTCCCATTGAATCGTATACTGTTTCTTCAACACGGAAATTATTTTCATAGCCGTTTTTCTTTACAGATGCAAGTCCCATATCGTTATATTCAACAATGTCTACAGGAATTACAGTCTTTTTTATTTTATTTTCATAAACTTCTACGGAAGGTTTTTCTACCTTTTCAACTTCGCCGAATACTGAGTAACTTGTTTTTGTATCCTGACCAAGCTGATCTGTTGTTTTAACAACACGGCCATTTGCATCGTATACATAGCTTACAGTCTGATTTTCGCTTGTATTCATCTTTTTTATCTGAGTTTCTACAAGTCCATCATATGAAAGTTGTTCTAAAGTAGCACTTCCGTTTCCATTATGATTTTCATCATAAATAGTTCGTTCAGAAAAATTGTCATAATATACAGTTGTTTTTGTTGTTCCATCCGGATTAGTCTGCTTTACAAGACGGTTCAATTTATCATATTCATAGCCTGTTACATTTCCGTTTGCATCTGTCATTTTTATGACATTATTATTGTTGTCATATTCCAGAAGTGCTTCAGAAACTTCTTCTTTACCTGAAGAATAATCATAAAGCTCCTGTTTAATAAGGTTATGCAGGTAATCATAGAAATATTTTGCATAAATCTTACCATCTTCATGTTTTACCGTAATGGTTCTTGCCTTATCATCATATATAATGAAATCAGTTTTTCCGGCAGGATATTCTGTTTTAGTAATACGGTTTAGCTTGTCGTATGAATACTTTATGAGATTTCCGTTTCCATCTTTTTCCCACAGTTTGCTTGAAGTATAAATACTCTTTGCAGACTCTAATGTAATATCCTTTCCTTCATAAACTGCCTTAGTGTTAATCTGTCCGTTATAGTAGCTATATGAATAATTTACTACCTGACCAAGAGGATTAACTGTTTTACTTATTTCACCGTCTGCATATTCAGTTGTTGATGCTGCCCAGTGATCCTTGTTATAAATACCACTCCAGATATTTCTTCCATACTGATCATAGGCATTTGCGTTGTAAACTGTAAGGTATCCATCATCGATACTCTGTGCAACAAGAAGATTTTTCATTCCTCTGACTGCAGAATCTTGAGAACCTGGCACACCTTCATATGGGAAGCCTGTTATTTTCGCACTATCGGTTCCATAATATTGGTTGATAGTAGTCTTTACTCTAGTTGTTACTGAATTATCTTTTCGACTAAGTTTTTCAACCTGTTTTTTTATGTTTCCCCAGTTATCATATTCATAGGTTACTTCAGAAATTACAGCATCTCTGTCTGATGTCTCACTTAATAAGTGTGATTTTTTGTTATCCCAGGAATATGATTTAGTCTCATAAATATCACCATTTATCTTTTTGATTGTTGTTAATGCAAGACGTGTATAATATGCTTTTTCATAATTGCTTTCTTCAGTCATTAATAAAGGAGCACTTATTACATCTATAACGTTATCTTCAACAAAGGTATATTTATAATATTCTTTACTATTTGTACTATAATCATTTGTTGTTTTTGTATTTCCATCATCAATTATACATTTTGTTACTAGATACTGAGAACCATAACCTGTAATATTGTACTCATATTTAGTTTTTTTCTTTAAATCTCCATTAATAATAGTAACTGACTGAGTTAAAAGCTTCTGATAAAAGTCATAACTGAATTTTATTGCTGTAGGAATAAAACCTAGGAAATAATCCGCAGGTTTAGTCTCAAACTGACTTAAATCAGCAAGATAATACTCTATTTGAGTTTTACCCTTTTCTGGAGTAGTTATTTCACTTATAAACTGCGGCCATTCTATACCAAACCTTGCAGTAAGCGTTACTGAATATGCTCCAAATACTTCTTTCAAAGCAGATAATGGAGGGAAAATATCCAGCAAAGTAAGGAAAATATTTACCTTAAGGCTACCTCCTCCAGATATTATTATATTTGACTCAGAGTAATCTGATTTATATTCTGAAGATCTGCCTTGTGCATCTGTAACTTTCTGAAGTTGTGGTAATATTCCCATAAGACTGTCGAGTTTAGGAGATGTATATTCATATGTCCATTTTTCTGTATTTCCATATGTATCCTTTTTTTCAATTGATGTAATATACGGTCTTAGGAATTCTCCTTCATTATAATTAATCTTAATTTCATTACCGTATGGATCTAAAATTGATTTTAACAGTCTTCTATTAGTTTCACTATATTTAAAATTAATTACATTTTCCCCTGAAGGGTCTCTAATTTCCTTTATTCCTCCTAAAGGTGTAAATAAATACTGCATACCATCTTTCATTGTTAATTTTGATTCCTCAATAACCCATCCAGACATTGATATTGCAGTTCTTATAGCTCCTGAAACACTTGTAGTGCTTGAAGCTGCTGAAAATACTTCAAATAAGCCCTTTTCTATACCTAATGAATCACCTGCTGCCAGACTTGTTTCCAAGTCTGGATTTAAGCTACGACGTACTTTTAATTCTAGTGTAAAATCATCCCCATTATGATTTTCCATGATAACATTATGGTATAGTCCAAATAGATCATCTGATGAAACAGTTTCCATCTGATTTGTAGAATAATACGAACCATTAGGAAGTCGTACCATTATATTATTGTTATCACACATTATGTATGGCAGATTAAGACGCCAGCCCGCTCCCATGGCAAGGTTATAATCTCCATTTCTCATAAAATAATTTTGAAAGCATTGTTTTACAGTATTTTCTGCAAGGCTTTTTCCATATCCTGCTAACTGGCGTAAAATATTTGCACCTATAGCTGCATTAAAATTAAACGCCAAAGTAAGCTGGGTTCTCATACTCGGACCGTCAATTCGTGCTGTTTGAGTATCATAAATTCTCTTTACAGGGAACTCAAAACCATTCTTTCCATGAATGACAAACTCTGTAGCTTCAGTCATCATTGTACCGCTTTCTGGAGATATAACTACATCACCTGCCTGACTCTCTGTATTTCCGTATGCATGACCTGCTTTTTTAAGCTCTTCTGGTGTCAAATCATTCATAAGGGTTGGCTGAATCGCATAATTAGTAAAATGATTTGTCGCAACAATAATAATGTTCTGATCTATGTCTATTGCAGACTTTTCGACCCTGAACCATCTACCCCATAAATCATCATAATAGTAAACTTCAAGGTCACTCTCAGGGAATCCGTTAGGTACAATTTCTTCATCATATGTCATGAAGAATAAAACTTCTTCATCGAAATGAGTATGCTCCTGCTCTACAAGATTTCCACTTCCGTTATCTACAAGTGTTGTGAATGAATAAATTGGAGAAAGAATAGGGTTTGTACTGTTTTCATGTAAAATAGGAGCATCAATCTCCTTTATCATTACACCTTTTATATTGTTGTCTTTTCCCATTGCAGGAAGTGCCATGGTTATATGCTCATATTCAACCGCTGTCGGTTCATCTTCTTTAAGAGGAACGATTGAAACACCCGTCATAGCAAGTATTGCTTCTTTTTCCGGGCTATAGTTATGAGCCTTGTCTTCTGCCATAACAGACATTCTGACTTTAATACCATTATCAAGATTCTTCTTGTAACTGCATGCAGGTAAAACTATTTCCTTAGATACACCATTTTCCCAAAGATTCTTTCCTTCAATTACAATGGTATTCTGTATATCTCCTTCCTGCCACTTTATATGATATGCAATAATATCATCATCTTTTGTAGACCATTTTCCTTCCATGTTTCCGTTTCCAGGAATAAGGCGGCAGTTGTCTACTGCAAGCGGAGGAGTTGTATCAATATGAAGGCTGTATACTTCGGTTTCTGTTATGTTTCCCGCTTCATCGATTGCCCTTATAAGTGCATTATGAATTCCATCTGCAAGAACATCAAACTGATACGGGCTTTCTATAACCTTCCAGTTATTATCATCAAGTTTTAATTCAAATCTGTTAACACCAGATGTTTCGTCTTCTGTTGCAAACTCTGCAGTTGGTCTACTGTTGCTGCTCCAGAACTCTATGTCAAATTCTGCTTCAAAAGCTTCTGGCGGAGTTACGTCTATAAAGTATCCTGAACTTGTTCTTGTAACGTTTCCTGCCCAGTCATATGCACTTACTGTAAGGATATGTTTTCCATCACTCATTACTGGTGTATTATCACCACTAATAAAGTCAATTTCCTGTTCCCCATCTATACTGAGGGTATATTTTTTGATTCCACTTGCAGCATCTGTTGTTTCAAAATAAAGACTTATAGAATTCTGACTTGTCCATTCTTCTTTATTGATGTCTGCAGTAAATGTAAAATCCTCAGGACGTGTTACATCTACATATATACCAAGAGTTTCAAGTCTTATGTTTCCAGCCTTATCTATTGCACGTACAAATACATTATGAATTCCATCTGCAAGTTCTCCAAGATTCAAAGGTGATTCACATAATGCCCATTCTCCGTTATCCAGAATATATTCATATCTGTCTACTCCGCTTGTAGCATCTGTTGTTTCAAAGCTTACAGTTACATTATTTGTATTTCTCCAGTTTTCAATATCACTTTCTATATCCGCATTTATCACAAATTCTTCTGGAATAGTAGTATCAATACAGAACTCTACAGTCTTTCCTTCACTCTTATTACCAGCTCTATCGTATGCATAAATCGTCCAACTGTAAAAATCATCTTCCAGTTCATAATCTTTTGAATAAATATTTTCTGCACAGTATTCTGTTGCATATTCATCTACTTCGTACCATAAGTCCTTTTCATCACTTTCAGTTTCTATTTTTATTACTGACTCCGGCCAATAGACACCATTTTCTGGAAGCTTTATTTCAAACTCAGGTGCAGTTGTATCTTTTTCAACAACTACTTCTTTTTCTGCGGTTCTTCCAAGACTATCTTTTACGATAACTTTATATGCATTTTCGCCTTCTTCAAGAACACATTTATAGCTGAACTCGCCATCTGTAATTACAACAGTTTCACCATTTATCTTTAATTCCGGCTCAACTGCATTCCAGACTCTTCCCCTAATTTCATACTCATCTTCCTGAGTAATGATTCCTTTATCAGCTCCTGATACATAAAGTTTTATTGTATCAGTCAGCTTATAAATTTCTTTTGTCCAGAATGCTACAGTTTCTGTATTATCTTTAAGTTCTATTTCTATTCTCTGATAACCGCCTGTTAATGCAGTTTCAGTTGTAAATCTTCCATTTCTATCAACTGCAACTTCTTTGCCGTTTATAAATGCTCTGTAATGATTTCTTTCTGCTCTTCCACTGATTACAAATGTATTTGCTGTAACGTATTCAACAGATTCACTGCAGTTTAATGTTCCGCCTTTCTGTTTCTGTCCACCTTTGATAAAAAAGATTTCCTTATATTTCTTTCCCTGATTTTCTGCTGTTACTTCAAGTTTTCCCTTAATACGGTAAAAATCCATTTGAGACAAAGGTAGATAGAATAATCTGTCGCTTCTCTGTAATCCATATCCGTTGATTTTAACGTTATCCAGAGAGTTTCCACTCCATCCTATAATACAGCCGTTCCATTCACCATCTTTTAAAGTCGGTCTGTATAATTCAATGTCACATATTTTTTCTTCTTTAACTTCGCTATTTATGTTTTCACGAATTAAGCAGCTTTCAACATTATTGTTTTCAATTTTTATAAACTGCTCACCAGCTCTTAAGCATTCTTTTTTAATAAAATAATGCAGAATTGTGTTTTCATTTAAAAGTGAAGCTTTATCTGCTTCGATTTTTCTATCATTTATAAATAATGCAGGAACTTTTTCTGTTTTACAAACGCTTACCTCAAGTTCCAGGTCTTTATAATCTGTCTGTTCTATAAAATAAGATGCACTTTCGTCATTTATTCCGTAAATCTCTTTCCAGCCTTTCTTACCTTCTTCTGCACCCGCAAGTCTTGTACCTTTTATTTCAAGTTCACTGATAAAGCGAGCCTGCTCCCATCCACCTGGGAATGTAATTCTAAGACGTTTTGCTGTTACTCTAGAAACATCTTCCTGTACCCAGCTTTCATCTTTTTGATTATAAGGACCAATCTGTACAAGAGTCTTCCAGCGGTTATTTTCTTCATACTCTACTTTGATAGATCTGAAGGCTCTCTGGATATAAGTTCTTATAGATGATATTTCATAAATACCATCAAGATTCCAGATTATCTGTGCTTTTTCACGAGGCTCACCAATTATATTGCCGAATATTTCATCTGTACGATTTACTTTTTTCTCGCTCTGAATTTCATAAGGAAGATACCATAACGGTTCATACCATGGACCTGATACCTTAGAATCCCAAAGGCGCTCTGGTTTTATATTAATCTGCTCTTTCAGGTTAAACTCATAACTTGCAGGAAGTATTTTTCCACTTTCTTCTTCATTTCGTAAATCAAATTTTACTTCCTTGATTTTAATTTCACTGGCATTTTCACCACTTAATCTAATTCCAAGGATATTTGATTCCCTTCTCATTTGCGGTAATGTCATTTCGACAATACCGTCAAATGGACCGTATTTAAAACAGCCGCTTAATGCAGTCTGTCCGTTTCCATTTTCTTCATAAAGCTGGATTTTAGAATTTTCCGGAATCTCACACTCTATATAAACAACATCTTTCTTTTCTGCTGTTTCTGATTCAATCTCTATCCAACCGTCTGTCTCCCCTTCCTTTAATGCCCAGTATGTTTCACTGTCATTATCAGCTATCTGCCATGGAGCCTTATCTATTCTTCCATTTGTACCAGATTTGTAGTCATATGCAAAAACTAAACCTGTAAACAATATTCCTGTTATAAATGCCAGACTTCTTTTCATATTTTCCACCTTTTTTAATTATCTGATTAATCCGTTTATATAGATATTTCGCTCATTATCTTCAACTATGACTGATTCATAATTGTAGTTTCCATCTTTATCGGTTTTTATTCCGTATTCGCTACAGCCGCTTATTCTTCCGCTTCCAATTTCAAGATTTCCGCCAAGAAGATGAATACCTGTAATACTATCTTTTATCTCAAGATTATCTGCAATAAGACTTCCATTTTCAGTTAATACAACGCCTCGTCCACTATTACTTACAAATAACTTTTCACATTCAAGTGTTGAATTAAGTTTCAGTCCGTATCCAGAACACTTATTAAGTTTTATTTCCTTTGCCTTAAGGCTTTCTCCATTCATAAGGATTCCATTACCACAGTTTTCCATCTTTATTGAATCAGTAAGCTTCATGCTTACTCCAGGGAATACTGTAAGGCCGCAGTCTGCATCAAATAAATTAAGACTGTCTCCACTCAGATTTCCTTTTACTACAATTCCCCTCCACTTGTTTTGCTTTTCTTCTTCTGCGGCTTCAACATACTTGTCATCCTTAAAGCCTGCCTGTACAAATCTGATAGTTTTTGCTTCTCCTTCATCAAGGATCAATTCTCCGCCTTGCTCTACTGTAATACCACCTTTGTCTTCCAGGTTAATACTTCCAACACAAAGACATGTTATATCGCTGTCATATTCACTATGCGCAGTATCTCCTATCTGAAGCTTCATGTTTTGAGGCACAATTATTTCCTTTTTGATTATATGTTCACCTCGCCATACTTCGTCTCCATAAAGGGTTCCGAACTGGGTGTCTATGATGTTTACCTTAAACTCTGCTTCATCTGTACCAGCTTTTATTTTCAATGTGTACTCTGATAATGCTCCTGTTCGTTCTGGTGACTGCTCGTAATAAATGTTTTCAAAACTTGCATTATTGTTTTTCTTATAATCATTTTCTTTACTTGTCTTTCCGTTTCCAAAGTCCCAGAAAAGCTCTGTAAACGCCTGACCACCTTCTGCAGGTACAATTTCCATCTTAATCGGCTGATTTGGACGTGCTGTTATTCCGTCTGCATTGTAACTTCCAGCATCTCCTACAATGAGTCTTGCTTTTCCTCCAAGTACACTTGGAGACTGTGCATAAAGTCTTACAGTTTTATCTGTCCACTGTTCCTGGTTTCCCGAATATCCTTCCGTAAGTTCTACTGCCAGTACTGTCGTAACATTATACTGAAGCGCATATTTTCCTATCTTTACCCAATCACCGTCCATTTCTTTATCACGGGATATAAATACATTCTTATTGTTATTTCCAAGAACAAATTCCCCGCAGCCTGCAGTTCCGCCCTCCACTCCTACTGGATTTGTATCCGTTTCCTGAAGCTTAAACTTTCCGTTTTCGCTTGTCAGTTCTACATATCCCTGAACCAGTACCTGATATTCTTCAATGTCTGGATCTTCTACCTTTATCGCAAGTCCTACTACTGCAGTATCCGGCATTTTGAAACTTTCCGTGCTACCTTCTATTATTTCTCCCTGATCATTAATTACAAGATAAGTATCTTCCTCGCCTTTTACCCTGATACTGTACCGGCTTTTATTGTTTGTCAGTTTTATTATTGTGTCATTACATATTGTCTCTGTTATTGTTTCTGCCGGGTTTACAGGATCTGTATATTCATAAATACAGTCATATGAAATGTTTTTATGCGTAAAGCCTGTATTCTCTACTGCTGTATCTATACAATAAGTTCCAGAATCATCTGATATGATTTTATCTTTCAGATTGTCGGTTTGTGTCGTGAGTCTTTCCCAGATACCTTTAGCGCTTGTATTAAACTTATCAGCTTTTGTATTACCGAAACTGGCCTCTGTAATTGGATCATACTTTGATGAGTCTTTTGAATTAGTCAAAGAGAAACGTCTCTTAAGTCTTATATTTGTGTAATTTGCAGTTGTACAGTCTGATTTTTTACTAGTAATTCCCGTGTAGAAGTTTACTTTTACCCTGTTCTTTTCTTCTTCTGGTTCTTCATAATCCGTAAAGATTGATGCCGGTACAAAATAACCCTGATCTCCACCAAGAGTCACTGTTTTGTGATTTCCGGCTATATCGGTTACCATTAATTCGAATTTTATGTAATTATCTATATTTCTGTTTAAATCTTCACTCTTATCATATGTATAAGTTACATATTCTATTCTGTTTTGTCCTTGTTTATCTTCAATATCAATTGATACTGAATCTCCTGGTACATCATTTACTATAGGAGTTACTGTTACTCCTGCAATTCCACTGTCTGCATCCCTGATATCATGTATATTTAATAAAAACTTACTTTTGTAATTATTTTGCTCTTCAGCAAATTCTGATTTATATTCAATGCTGGTTTCAAATGCAGGTAAAGTTTTATCTATTTTGATTGTTGCCTCGCTTCTGTTACCAAGCCCGTCAACTGCCCATAGTGTATGAATACCTGTTTCATTATATAGCTCTCCACCGGTTTCCGAAACTCCAGCTCCATCTTCATATTTTATATACAGATCTTTGTTTGTCCATTTTTCTGGAGAATGATGTTCAGTTTTATTTTCATCATAATATGCATCTATAGTTGGACCAGTTAAGTCAATGGTTATTTCCCTCTCTCGTACATTTCCTACATTATCTGTAGCTACTAATTTGTATATGCCATCTTCAAGGTCGTCTAATATTATTCTTTCTCCATTATTATTCGCTGCATATACCTTACGAAAAGAATCTTGTACTTCAAGCCGTTTTATTCCTGACTGAGTATCTTCTGCTGTTACATCTATTTCTCGTTTTCTTAGAGTATTTGAAATATTTAGATAAAATATTGGAATCCATAAACTCTCCATCCCCCCAAAGCCAAGATTTTGATAATAACTTAATTCTTCTTTTTCTTCATTAGACAAAATATATGGCGCAGTAGCATCTACTATAATATAAAAATAAGATGGTTCATCGTTTGGTATTTCGTTAAAACCACTTTTAATTATTATAATATTGGAATTACATGTATAAAAATATGTGCCTCTAGATTTATACATTGTATCTTGAATTTGCACATAACTATATGCTGTTGCGGTTGGTGTTGTTATAAATACCCCTTCTGGCACCTCGCCAATACTAACAGGTGGATTCCACGTCTTACTCTCAACGTATGTTACTATAAGTTTTATTATTACCCCTTTTTGAATATATATGGTTCCATTAGATTGAGACCACTTTCCTTTTGGTATCTCTATTTTGTAACGATTGGTTGTTATAACGCAGTCATACTCTTCTGAAGATAAATTAAATACATTTAAAAATAATACTACTAAAATAATTAAAATACTTTTTTTCTTCATAATTCTTCCTTTTATTATTTTTATACATGTGTAATAAAACCAAGTCAATCAAAAAAAGATTGAAATACACACTTTGTGACAAATGTCACAAAAAAAAACAGGGTCATATAAAAAACCCCGCAGAAGCACAAACTCCTGCGGGGTTTATCAGGTTTAGAACCAGTTTATTTCATAAAATAAGTCTTAATCGGCGGGAATCCGTTAAACGCAACCGATGCGTAAGTCGAAGTATAAGCACCTGTTGAAAGCCAGTAGAGTTTGTCTCCTGGTTTCAGGGAAATCGGAAGCTTATATTTTGCATCTTCGTACATGATGTCCATACTGTCGCAGGTTGGGCCGGCGATGATTACTACGCCTTCTTTTTCGCCTGGAGCGTCGCGACTTGTTACAACAGGGTATTTAATAGACTCATCGAGAGTTTCGATAAGACCGTTGAACTTTCCGGCATCAACATAAACCCAACGGGCAAGTGCTGTGTTGTTTTTGCGTGATGTAAGAATTACTTCGCTTGTAAGTATTCCGCTGTCTCCAACGAGGGAACGGCCTGGTTCAAGAATGATTTCTGGAATATCATCACCAAAGTCTTCCTGGATATAACGGGTAATTTCTGAAGCATACTCAGCCAGTGTGTTTGTAGGCTCGATATAGCTTGCCGGGAAACCACCACCCATATTGATCATAGAAAGGCGGATACCTTCTTCCTCTTCAAGAGATGTAAAGAGGTACTTTACCTTTGCAATAGCGTCGTTCCACTGACCAATATCGCGCTGCTGGCTACCTACATGGAAGCTGATTCCATAAGGAGTAAGTCCAAGATCACGTGCAAGAACAAGCAAATCATAAGCCATATCAGGATGGCAGCCGAATTTGCGGGAAAGAGGCCAGTCTGCACTAACTGAATTTTCTACAAGAATACGTACATAAATGCGTGAACCAGGAGCATTCTCGGCAATAGCCTTCAAGTCATCCTTACTGTCGGTTGCGAACATGCGCACGCCCTTATCATAGAAATATTTAATGTCCTTTGCCTTTTTAATAGTGTTTCCGTAAGAAAGTCTGTCTGGAGAGACATTAAATTTAGAAATCATGTCCAGTTCGTAGCGTGAGGCAATATCAAAATTTGAGCCCATTTCAGCGAGCATTTCAAGAACTGGTTCGCCTGGATTTGATTTCATAGCGTAATAAATACGCGCATAAGGGAATGAATCTCTAAGTCTAATGTAGTTCTGCTTGATTGTATTGAGATTAATTACGACATTTGGAGTTTCCAAATCTTTAGAAAAGTCGAGAAAACGCTGCCAGTCCTTATCGCTGACATAGTCTTTACGATTAAACATCTACTACCGCCTTAATAATAGTGATAAATAACCGGTCAAAGCCGTCACGCTGCCTATGTCTAAGGAATCCTAGTTTATTTCAACGTTCGGTGAATAATAACAAAAAACATAAATATAGTTAATTACTTTTTAAAAAATTTTAATAAATAGTTTTTTGGCATTTTAAGCACGAATTTTAGCATTTCGTGTACTTTTATTGTCCAGTAAGTAAAAAGTGGGATTATAATGATTTTATGAATTATTTTTGTGGAGAAGACTAATATGTCACAGGAAATTATTGAAGAAACAGAAATCAGACCAGATGGTTCAAAAAGGATTGTAAAACGCACTGTTGAAAAAGGAGTCTCTTTCGGCTCAGCACTTGCAATGGTTATAAGCTTCGTAACCTGGAAATCAGTTTTCTGGGCAATTATCCACGGTCTCTTTGGCTGGGCATATGTTATTTACTATTTTATTAAGTACAGGTAAATAACATACACCTGATTCTCCCTTACAAAGTTTCAAGCTCTTTCAACCAGACAGTAGCCATAGCGTCGCTTGGCATACGCCAGTCGCCGCGTGGAGAAAGATTGATTGTTCCGACTTTTGCACCGTCTGGCATGCAGCTTCGTTTGAACTGCTGACTGAAGAAACGGCGGTAAAAAGTTTTAAGCCACTTTAAGATAACTTCGCGGCTGTAAGTTTTTCCGAGCTCAGAATGCTGGGCCAAAAAGAAAATCTTTGCAGGCGAAAATCCGAAACGAAGAAGATAATATAAGAAGAAATCGTGCAGTTCATAAGGGCCAACCAGATCTTCTGTTACCTGAGAGATTTTTCCATCTGTTGGAGGAAGGAGTTCTGGTGAAACTGGTGTGTCCAGAATATCACGCAGAACTGCTGAATCATTTTCATCGGCAAACCACTGAACTAAATAGCGGACCAGAGTTTTTGGAATTGATGAATTAACTCCGTACATAGACATATGGTCGCCGTTATATGTGCACCAGCCCAAAGCAAGCTCGGAAAGATCTCCTGTTCCAATCACTATACCATTTGTCTTGTTTGCATAGTCCATAAGAACCTGAGTTCTTTCTCGTGCCTGGCAGTTTTCGTAAGTTACATCGTGAAGGTTTTCATCCTGGCCAATATCTTTAAAATGCTGGCGAACAGAATCTGCAATGCGAACTTCTTTAAGAGTTACGCCGCATTCACGGGCAAGGGCACAGGCATTGTTATAAGTGCGGTCTGTTGTGCCAAAACATGGCATTGTTATTGCGGTGATTTTTTCGCGGCTGGCACCTACACTGTCAAAAGCGCGGCAGGTAATTAAAAGTGCTAATGTAGAATCAAGGCCGCCTGAAAGACCTATCACGGCAGACTGACAGTTTATATGGCGAAGTCTTTTTGCAAGCCCCTGATACTGCAGGGTAATAACTTCAAGACAGCGTTGACTTCTTTTTTCTTTATCATTAGGAACAAAAGGATGTGAATCTATATATCGGGTAAAGTTTTCTTTCTGATTTTCTAAATCAAAATAAACTGTAGTATAGTCTTGCTTAAGCGGATTGTTGTTGACTGAATAGCCATAGCTTGTTGTTTTTCTACGTTCCTGACAGAGACGCTCAACATCTATATCAGCATAAACTGTAGCATTTGAAAACAAGGTAGATTCTGCAAGCAGGCTGCCGTTTTCTACTATCAGACTGTGGCCGGCAAAAACCATGTCCTGTGTCGATTCGTCCATTCCGGCATTTGCGTAAAGATAGGCACAAATTGAACGTGCCGACTGAGCCTTAACCAGAGTTCTGCGATATTCTGCTTTACCGATAATTTCGTTTCCGGCAGAAAGATTTGCAATTACTGTAGCACCAGCCAGAACATGACTGCTTGATGGAGGAAGTGGAACCCACAAATCTTCGCAGATTTCACAGGCTACTTTTAATGACGGATTATTTGATTCCTGAAGAAGGATATCTGTTCCAAAAGGTACATTTTCAAAACCTGCAAAATTGATAAAGCGGGTTTTCATATTCTGCTGGAAAGGAGTAAACTGGCGGCGTTCATAAAACTCGCCGTAATTTGGCAAAAATGATTTAGCATAAAGCGCAAGAAACTTTCCTCTGAAAATGGCAGCGGCACAGTTATAAATGCCTTCTGTAGAAAAAACTGGGAGCCCCGTAAAAATCAGGGCATTCAGTTTTGCTGTTTCTTTGATAATATAAGCAAGTTGATTTTCTGCAGATTTTTGAAGAGCCTGCTGAAAGAAAAGGTCTCCGCAGGTATAGCCTGTAATAGAAAGTTCTGGAAAAACAATAATTGCAGCCCCGTTTTCAGCAGCTTCTACGGCACTTTTTACAATTTCTTCCGAATTAAAAAGGCAGTCTGCAACTTTCATCCGAGGACTGACACAAGCAGTTTTTATAAATCCATATGTCATATTTTCACCAACTTTGGGTATTATATCAAAAAAGAAATATTATTGCTGAGATTTTATACAGCAGGTTTAAAATAATAAAAAACTCCTGCAATAAGAAAACTTACTGCAGGAGCATATACAATTTATTTAATTACTTTTTGGTCTGGTTCCAGTATTTGTTTCTGGAGAAAGAGGCTTAATCTCTGGTTCTGCAACCATATGAAGCTTCTTTGCAATTTCCGGATAATGACGAATCTGATAAAGATCTGTATCCATGGCCATAACCTCTTTAATTTCATAGCCCTTGAACATAGGTCTCTTGATTACAAACTTACACCAGAAGAAAGCATAAACTGCAAGAATTACAGAAACACCTGCAAAGACTAAATAGATAATCTTCTTTAATTCCCAGCTTGGATCTATGTTCCAGATCATGAACAAATTGCCAATTATTCCGAGCACAGGAATAACAATTCCAAATGGAAGCTTAAAGGTTCTTGGTGCCTTTGGTAATTTCTTTCTTAAGATGATTACATCAATATGAACCATAACATAACAGAAAATCCAAAAGGTACAACCAGTAAGAATCAAGAATACAAGGGAATCACTGCTTGAGAGTCCTATTGCATTCAAAATCACCATTACAACCGCTACAAGAATCAATCCTACATAAGGTGAACCTGCAGGTGTCTTTCTAAGGAAGCTTGTAGGCAGCAAACCGATTTTTGCCATACCTGCACATAACTGGCTTACACCAAACATTGCTGTATTAAGTGTACTAATTACAGCAAGCATTGAAACTACTGACATCCAGATTGTACCGGCTTTTCCAAGAAGAAGTGAACCGTAAAGAATATGTGGAACTGTACTTTCTCCCAGTGCTTCCCATTCTGTGTAATTCTTGAAACCGATTGTCAGAAGAATCTGCATAACAAGAATAATTACAAGACTCAAAACCATTCCTATTGGAACAATCTTTCTTGAATTTTTTACATTTGGTGAAATTGGAACTATATATTCAACTCCAATAAAGAGGAAGAAGGCAAGTCCCAGCAGCGACAGTGTATCAGTAAACTTTTCTGTCATAAAAGCCGGCTGTTCAATCAGTGTTGAAGGATTTACCTTGATACATCCAAGAATACCCATAATAACCAGGGAAACAATCAGTCCGTAGGCTACGATGTTCTGGATTTTTGCAAACATATCAACACCAAAAAGATTCAAAACAAACAGAATAACAATCAGTGCAATTGTCCAGACTGTAGGTGAAACAGGAACAGCTGTTAATACGGTACTCATAGTATTACCAAACATGGCTGCTTCCGAACTTCCCAAAATCATCTGACAACAGATGAAGCCACCCATATTTGTAATAATTGTGATGAATGGTCCGCAACTTGCAAGTGTAAACTGTGCCAGTCCACCTGTAAGGTTAGGCATCAGTGCATTCAATTCACAGATTGAAAGTGCTGTCAAAATATTGAAAGCACAGGCAATCGTCATTGTTATTATAAAGGGCAAACCAAGTATACTTGCTCCCTGAGCGATTGAAAGCAAAACACTAGTTGCAACAATCAACCCGACGCCAGTAGCAATAACACTCGGCAGACCTAATTTCTTTTCATCTGCCATATAGTTCTCCTATTCTTCTAATTCAGTTCCAATTGCAGCCGACATTTCAACTTCTACCAGTTGGGTCGGCCTGTTAAGTTTTGCAATTGTAACGCCAGTACACAAAGGCATAACATCGTGAAATATTTCTGTATAAGCAGCCATTCCAGCCTTTTCGAATTCCGGAGTCTGAAAGATTCTTACTTCAAAAACATCTTCTTTCTTTCCGCCAGCCTGTTCTATAATCTTGACCTGTTTTTCAAGAATATATTTGAGCTGAGCATAAGAATCTCCTTCTCCATATACGGAACCATCAGGCTGAACTGCTGTTGTTCCACCTACAAAAATAAAATCACCTATGCGGACTGCACGGGAGTAACCAGCTTTCTGTTCCAGCGGTGCTCCCGATGAATAGTTCTTTCTTTTCATTTATTTCTCCGTTGACAGCAGGGCATCCATACCTTCTTCTCCAGTACGAACACGAACAATATTTGTAACATCAGAAACAAAAATCTTTCCATCTCCAATGTGACCTGTGTAAAGTTCTTTTTTCAGGAACTCAATTACATCAGGGACTTCATCAGTTGGAACAACCATCATTACAACTTCCTTTGGAAGAAGCTGGATTTCCTTTTTTTCTTCAACTTCAAATTCCTGAGTTCCATGCTGAACACCACAACCCAATACCTGGTAAACTGTCATACCAGTAATTCGGAATTTTCCCAAAGCACTTTGAAGGGCTGCAATTTTTGAAATACCTGTAATTACTTCTACTCGACTAAACTTTTCTTCCATAAGTAATCTCCTTTTTCTGTGATATCTTTATCATCAGTTTTTTTATCTTAAATCTGGTGTCTCCCACAGATTTAACTTTGTACCAATACCTTTTTCCAAGGCATTTCGATAAACAATTGTTCCCCAGGCAACATCTTCAACCGGCATACCACCAACTGAATAAACTACGATTTCCTTTGGATCACGATGTACAGGTATTTTTCCTGTCAGGATATCTCCCAAATCATCAATCTGTTCACGCTTCATCTTGCCTTCTGCAATCAGATCTTCAACATGAACTGCAGGAATTGGAACAGTCTTATAAGCTTCTGGCGCATATTCTTCTTCCCAAGCTTCATACAAGGCAATATTGTCTGTTACAGTTCTTGCTCTGTTGATTATGAAGTCATCATCAAATCTAAGGGCTGCTGTGGAGCTGATGATTGTACCTGGCTTTATCCACTCTTCCTTGATGTATGGATAAATACTTGTATCGCCGGTAGTTGGTGTAGATGTGCTGACAGAAATAATATCTGCATCTCTACAAGCTTCTTCTATTGTATCTACTGCATATACTTCTTTTACTGACGGATAATCCTTCTTTGCGTCAGCAATAAATTTTTCAAGGCTTGCCTTACCTCGGCCTTTTACCTTGATAACTTCAATTCCTGGCCGTACTGCCATTGCCGCTGCAAGAGCTGTCTTGCTCATAACTCCAGGTCCTACAATTCCAATTACCTTAGAATCTTCTGGAGCAAAATACTTATAACCAACTCCCGGAACTGCACCTGTTCGATAAGCAGAAAGAATGTTTGCACTCATATAAGCCAAAGGTGCTCCAGTATCCTTATCATTCAAAGTCAGCATAAGAATTGAACGTGGTAAACCTTTTTCCCTGTTTTCTGCGTTTGAGCCATACCATTTCATTCCTGCCATATCAAATTTTCCACCAAGATATGCAGGCATTGCCATAAAGCGGCGGTCTGGGCCATCTACAGGCATTTCTGGGAATGGTGAACTTGCCGGGAAGGTAACCATTGTTCCGTGAGAGTTACCATTTGCACCTCCCATTCTGTAGTTTCCAACTTTCATAAGCTTGAACATCTCTTCCATTGCTTCGATGCAGCCCTTCATATCTTTTACCCCAGCTGCAATCATGTCCTGTTCATTAAGATATAAAAAGTCAATTTTTGGGTATGCCATGTTAATCCTCCTTCTAGAAACAAAAAAGGCGCCGGATTTTCAAAATAATCCAGCGCCTTTGCTTTGCCCTTGTTTTTATAACTTATGAATGGATACTACAAATTATCTCCAATGTATAATTGTAAAAAAAGGAACTATTAATTCAAACTAAATATTTTTAATAGAACTAATATATTTTTTGTTTTCTACTTCTTCCGCATATTCTCCTGGAGTCTTTCCGGAAAACTCCTTGAATTCATGAATAAAATGAGCCTGATCATAAAAATTATATTCTGAAGCAATACTTGTAAAACTGTCTCCAATTCCCTTGTTCATATCATCTAATAAAAACTGAAATTTTATAGAATTACAAAGCTGTTTAGCACTTAAGCCAAGTTCTTTATCAAAAATCTTGTTGATATATCTGGAAGAATAGCCGGACAATTCTTCTAATTCGCGGACTTTTACTATTCCCTTACGTTGAATAATTAAATCTGAAATCTGCTTGAATAAAGTATCTTTGGTATCTCCATTTTCATAAGCCTGGAACTTTGAATATTCCTGTAAAAAGGTTAGCATGCGGCTGTTAAAATTCTTTTGTTCGCCCATTTTTTTACAGAAGTCTCTGGTAGAAAGTAAATCATCTAATATAACGATATTTCCAACTAATTCCTTTGGGGTATATTCTTTTACAAATTTTGTAACACTTGGCTGAAGTCTGACACCAAAATAGTCTGCATTCTTTTTGACTGAAAAAGTACGCTTTTCAACTGTAATTCCAATCAGATGTGTTCTCACACTTCCATCTTTATATTCAAAGATTAAATTACTGCAGCTGTCTACTAATAAAGGCAGTGTAATATCCTGACTTGAATTATTTGAAAAACTGAAGAAATGTGAAATGCCATTTTCGATTAATATATGCTGACAGAAGTTATCTGATTCCATAACAAAATATGGCTGAATTGAAATAAGGGCCTGGTTCTTTTTCACGGGAAAAATCCTTTAAAATAAAAAAAAGTGCAAAGGTATATATGGGGTTACCCAAGTACACCTTTGCACCAATGTTCCAAAGTATGCTGGAAAAAGAACCCTTTGTCAATTTCTTTTGCTATTTTGCCGGCTTGAATCTGTCGTATCTCAATGGACTGATATCTGCCGGGCAGGAACCTGTACAGATTAATTCTGCAATGTTGTAAGCTGCTGCAGGTCCAATTCCAAAACCATGTCCTGTAAAACTACATTCAACATACAGCCCCGGAACTTCATCTACCTTACTTACTGTTGCACATCCATCCACACAGAAATCTACATATCCGCCCCAGGCGCGAACAATCTTTGCATTTTCCAGCATTGGGAAATACCCCAGGATTCCACGGCTTGTTGCACTAATCATACTTGAACCAACCAGTGGATATGAATCATCTATATGAGCAGGACATTCATCAAAACCATCTGTTCCACCCATTACAAAAGAACCATGCTTTGTCTGATGTCCGTAGAAATCGGCCATGGCAGTACCAAGCATTTGCCTGAACATCTGAGGTTCAGCTTCTGTAACAAGACAAGTAACCGCACGTTTATGCATTGGAATAGTTATTCCTACAGTTTCAAGAATTGCATTACTTTCATAACCTGCAGCAACTACTACAGTCTCGGCTTCAAAGAATGTTTTTTCATCACCTTCTCCAGCTTCAACACCTGTAATCTTGCCAGCTTTGGTAACAATTCGGCTCACTGGAGCTCCTGTTATAAAATCAGCTCCCAATTCACGAGCCTTTTTATAATATCCCAAAGTTGTAGTCAGAGGGTTTGCATGACCGTCTGTTGGACACCAGGAAGCACAGGTAACTTCATCACTTAAATAAGGATTAATCTTTTTTACTTCTGCAGCATCAATCATTTTTACTTCGACACCGCAGGCATTCGCTCCATCAGCGAGTTTCTGCAAAATAGCCTTATGCTGATCATTTTTACCTAAACGTAAGTTTCCTTCCTGAGTGTATTCTGTATCAACTCCAAGTTCTTCACTTAAGGTTGGCCAGATATTCTGAACTCCCCATTTCATTAATGGTAATTCTTTTGGGTTACGTCCTGATTGTCGCACTCCACCACCATTGCGGCTGGAACCACCGTTTCCAATATAATCACTTGCTTCAAGAACAATTACTTTTTTTTCTTTCTTTGCAAGATAATAAGCTGTAGCGTTTCCTACTATTCCAGCACCTATAACTATAACATCAGCCTTTGTCATCATATTACAACACCTCCGAAGCAAGCGTTTTCATTTCTGTTGGTCTTATAGGCCCTCGACTTGTAGCCGGATTAATAAGAGCAGGACTTACTTTTTGTTCTGCTGCAACTATTCCTTTTACAAGCTTAGAACAAGTCTGCCCCTGACAAAGCCCCATACCTGCTCTTAAATATCTTCTTATTTCCTGCATTGTAAACATTCCAGCATGAACAGCTTTTCTTATTTCGCCTTTTGTAATTTCTTCACAACGGCAGATAATCATGTCATCATCTGGCATTGGAACAAATTCTCCTATATCTCTTGATCTGTCATTCATCATACAGCGGTCTCCTTTTTATTTTTCCAGGCGCCAGAAGCGAGCCTTATATCCATATTCATTTGGAACTTTCATTGTAAGAAGATGAGTATGATCAAAAGCTCCTGCACTTCTTACTCCAACAATCTCTGCATCACATAAAGCTTCACCACTTCTACTCAAAGCCTTTCCAACAGTTCCCTTTTCAGGAAGCGGCAGGAATTCGTAAGGAAGGGTTATACTTGTAAATCCAGGTTCAAAATCTTCATGAACAAGGAATATTGCCTGTCCGGAACATGATGCTACACACATACCGCAGCCTGTACATCCACAATTATCTGGAGCAACAACAGGAAGTGCCGTAATACAGGAACCAATCTTAATGCAATTTTTCTTACATGCATCCTGACATGGGTTACAAGGAATATTCTGTGTACATTCAATTACCGGATGGATTCCCTTCTGATGGGTTACTCCCGGATATCTTTCAATTTCATCTTCTGCAACAAAGCCCTTAGTTAAAAGATTCATTGAAGTTGGTATTCCTTCATCAGTTTTTTCAATCAGCTTGCCACGGTTAGCTGGAGCAAACATTCCCTGACGCAGACTGTCCAAATCTTTTGCATAGACAGTTTCTGTTTCTGTCATAACCTTTTCTTCTGTAAAGCCAAGCTTGTAGGCTGCCCTGAGTCCTGCCATTCTTCCTTTAATCATGGCTGAACTTGCTTCTTCTATTCCACTTACATCTCCTGCTGCAAATAAACAAGGAACAGAAGTTTCGCCATATTCATCAACAATTGGAACCTGGCCGCCACGTCTAGGATTATCTTCCATTTTGCAGCCAGACATTTTTAATAACTGACTCATCGGAGACAAACCAACTGCAACGCAGACTGTATCAACATCTAATTCTATTTCTGTTCCAGGAATAATTTTGAAGTGTTCATCAACCTTGCCAATAATTACACCTTCAACCTTTTCAGTACCAATAACCTTTTTGATTGTATAACCAAGATAGAAAGGAACTCCTGTACGAGCAACCTTTGCCGCATGAACACCATAACCGCCAATTCTAGGAGCCGCATCAACAAGTGCGACAACTTCGCAGCCAGCCTGAAGAAGCTGAAAACTTACTACCAGACCAACGTTTCCACTTCCAAGCATTAAAATCTTTTTTCCAGGCTTTACACCATGAAGATTCATCATTGTTTGAGCAGCACCGGCACCAATTACTCCCGGCAAAGTCCAGCCTTCAAATGGAACCATATTTTCTGCTGCACCAGTTGCAATAATTACGCTATCTGCCTTGTAATGATGTACCGCTCCATCGTGATTAACAGTAACTTCCTTATTTTCAAAGATTCCAATAACAGTCGCATTAAGCTTTACCTGAACACCTGCATCAGAAGCTTCCTTAAGAAGTTCTGTTCCAATATTAAATCCCCTGATTTTTGCTTTATGCTCTTTTGAACCAAAGAACTTGTGAATCTGCTTAAAAAGCTGTCCTCCGGGTTTATGATTTTCATCAAAAACCATTACAGACATTCCACGCTTTGCCGATTCTATTGCAGCACTAAGTCCGGCAGGACCTGCGCCTACTACTATTAAATTATATCTTTCCATAATACATCTCCTGTTTGCCTTACCAAGTTTTTTCAGCAGAACAACCATATTGTGTCTGCACTTTCATTCCTGCTTTTAATGGAGTTATACAAGTTCGTGTATTTGGAACACCATCCACAACCATTACGCAATCTGTACATCTTCCAATTGCACAGAAAATTCCTCGTGGTTTATGCTGTTTTGAAGTTTCGCGATGTTTAAGAATTCCTGCGGCTCGTAAAGCAGCAGCAATAGGTTCCCCTTCGTACCCCTGCATTTCATTACCATCTAAAGTAAATGTCACCAGAGCACCTTTTTCAGGAACCCCTAATATTGGATGTTCTGTTATTCTTTCAGTTTCCATATTGCATCTCCTGCTTTTCTTTCTGATAGACTAACTATAGTTTTGTTATGAATTTTGTACTTGTAAAAATTGGAACTAATGGGATTTGATTTGGTGGTAAAGGGGGGAAAGTTAAAAATTTTGTTTTAATTGATTTTGTACAATTTATTTAGACTTTTTAACTTGTTTTTGTTATTCTATATCAGTAACTTTTATGTATATGAATCTTCTTGATTTTGAGTATTTGAGAAATAACCTTGATACTTCAAATTTGTACGGCAGCGATTCTTGTATTGCAAATCTTTTTTTACTGCAGACTAAGTACAATACTGAACTCAAAATTAAAAATGGTATTTTAATCCGATATTATTATGGTGATGAAAATCGAACCGGATATGGATTTCCGATTCCAATAAAATCAGCAGATAAGTCGGAAAACTGGCTTTCAGACGCCATAAATGTATTAATTGATGATGCACATTCGCAGAATCGCCCCTTGAGTTTTTGTATTTTGACTCAGGAACAGAAAAATCAGCTCGATGCATGTTTTGCTACTGATTTTCCGCACCTTAGCGCTGACTGGAAAACTAACCGCGATGACTGCGATTATGTTTATCTGCGTGAAAATCTTGCTGAACTTCCGGGCTCGCATTATCAGAAAAAGCGAAATCATATTTCGCGATTCAAACGTACTTACGGCGAAAACTGGGAGTTTAAGGCCTTCCCGGAAAATGATATTGCGGCTGATATTCTTCAGGTTTCTCATAAATGGTTTGCAGAAAAACACGGTGAATCTGACCAGATTCTTCAGCTTGAACAGCAGAGTATTGAGCTCGCGCTAGAAAATGCAGAACTTTTGGGATTGCGCGGCGGCGTTCTTTATATCAACGGGGAGCCGGCCGCTATGACCCTTGCCGCACCAATTTCTAATGATGTTATTGATGTAATTTACGAAAAATCCTTTGGCGAATTCGAGAAAAATGGTGCCTACGCGGTAATAAACCAGCAGTTTGCCCGCCGTTGTCAGGATTTTCTTTACATTAACCGCGAAGAAGACATGGGCGTAGAAGGTTTACGCAAAGCCAAACTCTCTTATAAGCCAACGATGATTCTCGAAAAATTTTATTGCGGGGGTCTCATATGCTAAGTTCAATCCTCGCAAAATCCACCTGCGCAGCCTGCAAATTCTGCTGCAGCTTCCGCCGCCAGAGCCTCTGGGAAACCCCGATTTTTGACGAAGAAACCATGAAAAAGCTTCAGGAGCTCTATCCGTCAGCTAAATTCCGCCCTGCAGGAAATAGCGGCCATTCTTACACCTTCGACATTTCCGACGCATACAAAACACAAGACTCCGAAGAAGAAGCACTCTGCCCCTTCCTTGACCCAAACCACGGCTGCGCACTTCCGCCAGAACTCAAACCCTTTGACTGCAAAATCTGGCCGCTCCGGGCAGTTAAACAACCCGAGCCCGAAAATTCCAAAAAACTAGCCGTTGCCCTCACTCCAACCTGCCCTGCAATCAATAAGGTTCCACTTGAACGCGTCCGCGAACTTGCAGAATCAGGTCTCGGCCAGCAAATTCTCGACTACGCAGCCTCACATCCCGACATAATCAAAGAATCAAGCGAATTTCTTTCAAATATCATCTATAAATAAATTCATAGCAGAAAACTTTATTTGCATTTATAATGATATGTTATGGGACATAACAGTTCAGAAACAAAATCTTATGATATTTCCACGCTCAGCCGTCTGATGAAAAAGGATTTAATCTTTGTTATTGCTGTTTTCCTTATTCTGCTTTTGATTTTTACTGACATAAGTATTTACGAATCCTTTGGCTCCGTACGATCCAGAAAACTCGAAGCTTATAATCTTGCAGCATTATGTTCCTCAGAAATTGAACGCAACTGTATTCACACCTTTCAGATAAATGGAATATTTGCTTCCCTGGTAATGCTTGATGAAGCTAATCAGAAGAATTTTGAAGAAATGGCAGCCCGCATTCTCCCGGATTTTCCCGCAGCAGATTGTGTTCAGCTTGCACCCAATGGAATTGTTTCTTCAGTTTACCCGCTGCAAGGTAACGAAAAAGTCTTTGGCCATAATCTTTTTGAAGATGAAAAACGCGCCGATGAAGCTTATAAAACAAAGGCCAGCGGCATAATGACAATAGGCGGTCCATATCCTCTTATACAGGGAGGAGACGGATTTATCGGCCGTCTTCCTGTTTTTCTGGATGATCAGAAAACACAGTTCTGGGGTTTTGTAAATGTAGTAGTTCGTGTTTCGAGAATCATTGAAACAATGAATATTTCTACAATGGAAAGCCGCGATTATGTTTATTCAATTTATAAAATAAGTGACGTTACAGGAAATCGTACCCATATTTACGGAACCGACCTCGAAAAACTTCATAAACCAATCAGCGTTCGCATTGATATGCCTAACGCACACTGGGAACTTGCAATTGCCCCAAAAAGCTTCTGGGTAAACATACATCTTGTAATCGTTCTAACTACCCTTTCTCTTCTTTTGATTTGTGCCTTTACAATTCTAACCCTGCTTTTCTTAAAACTCCGTCAAAGCAATATTCGTCTTGCACAGGTTGCAACATTAGATCAGCTTACTGGTCTTTATACAAAACAAACAGCAATTTTCACACTAAAAAAAGAAATTGATTATGCAAAACGTAACGGAAGCCAGGTTGCTGTGTGTTTTATAGATATGAATAATTTCAAACAGATAAATGACAGATTCGGCCACACCGTTGGCGATACCGCGCTTGCTAAAGTCGCAAAACGTCTTATGGAATCTGTCCGACCAGAAGATATTATAGCCCGCTTTGGCGGCGATGAATTCATAATCATCTTCAGGGGAAAAAATACCGGTACAGATTATCAATCTACCGTTGAACGAATAAGAACCGTTTTAAATGTTCCCGCTAAGCTTTCTGCCCATGTACTTGCAGATATTTCAGCTTCAGTTGGTCTTGCAGTTTATCCTACCAATGGAAACGGAGTTGAAGAACTTATAGCTTATGCAGATAAAGCTATGTATAAAGAAAAGGCCCGTATGAAGCAGGCCGCAAAAATCGAAACAAATATTGAAACCATATAAAAAGTCAGAGGTTGTTATGAAAAAATCCAGTTTTCTCTTTTTGGCTGCTGTTTCAGCTATCCTAACGTTCGGTAGTTGTAAAAAAGCACAGGCACAAAGTTCAGATTCCCTGATGTCTAAATCAGATATCTCTTCCCAGGGCTCTCCTGAGTATAAGGAAAGGAATTCTCTTAATCTGAACACAGATAGTACCAATCAGGTAGATTATGATTCAATCAAAAAATTCTTCACATTGGATTATACTCCTGAATATCCTGATTCAGCTTTTGCCCCTGCAGAAGATTCTAAAAAATCAAAGAAAAAAACTGCAGATAAAACTGAAGAAAGTAAATCTTATATTCCAGGAATCAGAAAGCTTGCTGACTACGTCACAAAATATATGACTAAAAAAGCAAACCTTCAGGATTACAAACCAAACGATGAACTGGAAGAAGACGATAATACAAAAGAGTTCTATATAGAAGACTGGGGTCCTCAGGGAAAAATCGTTGCAGGTGAAAATCATCCATCTTTCTATGTAATTTTCTCACGCCCTGTCCGTTCTCTTCAGGCCTTAGACAAACCTCAGTCTACTTCAGACATAATGACTATTGAACCTGCTCTCCCTGGAGTATTCCGCTGGTATGGAACAAAACATCTCAGCTTTGAATCAGATATTCCAGCCGATCCTACAATTCAATATACAATCAAAATAAATCCTTCTATTAAAACTCCAGATGGAAAAAAACTTACAGGTGATACAGCCTTTACAACTCAGGCAGAACCGGTTGAAGTAATCAACCTTTGGGGTGGATATATTAAAGACAGCGACTGTGCATATAACTGGAATACCGGAGCTCTTCCTCCTTATGAAAACCGCTTTGTTATGCGCACAAATTATACAACCACACTCTCAGCAATTAAACAGAACCTCACTGTTTTAGTAGATGGTACATCCGTTATTTGCGACATTCAGCCTGTTTACAAAGACATTTTCCATATGTGGTCTAACCATGCAGATTTTGATGAAGCAGCAGGCCGCACAAATACCTATCTTGTAGAAATCAAAAGTGATGTTCCTCATAACACACTGGTTGAAGTAATAAATACAAACGGAAAATCAGAAAGCTACAATACACTCATGACCTTTACAATAGAAGAAGTTGGTGAAATGACAGAATATTCTTCTGCAAAATACACCTGGCCTCTTTCAGTTTATTTCTCTCAGGTTCCAGATAAACAGACCCTCATAAACAATATTACTTATGATAACAATCTTCCTCTTAAAGAAGAAAACATTGTAATAAACGGCCGTTCAGTTAAAATCTGTAATCTTCCTTTTGACTATAAACAGGAACATACAATCACCTTTAATTCAGAAATTAAAGATAAATACGGTCAGAATCTTTCACTTAAAAAAGCAACATATAAATTTAAGACACCAGAAGTAAAGGCTTATGTAAGATATCAGAATCATGGCACTACAATGCTCGAAGCACAATTCCCTCACAAAATGATTTTTGAACATCAGAATCTTATTTCGGGAACTTATGCGCTTCAGAAAACTGACCGCCCTGCTGGAAACGGATATTATGCCTTTAATAAAGACAAGTCTTACTCCAAGCTTTTCGACCTGGGTAAAAAGAATCAGCGTAATTTCCAGGAACTCGATTTAGAGCCTTACCTTGATGACGGCTATGGCTTTGTCAGTTTTGAAAGTACTGCAAAATATAAAGAATACAACTACTGGCGTGAAAAATATGAAGATGAAACTTCTTCTATGAGCGGTGTTGTTCAGGTAACAGACCTTGGTATTACAGCGCGAATGTCTATTAACAAAGCTGTAGTAATGGTACGAAGTCTTTCAACCGGAAAACCAGTTGAGAACGCTGAAGTTTATATTGTTCATAATTTAAATGATTATCAGACCTGGGTTGACGGCTCTTATGTTCCAAAGAAGATTTTTGTGTACGGAGATGAATCAACCTATGATAAGATGATTGCAAAAGGCCAGACAGATAAGAATGGGCTTGCTGTTATTACCTACGATGAAAAACAGATTAAAAACATTCAGAGTGATAACCGTAATGCTTTTGTTTATGTTGTAAATGGTAAAGATAAAGCTGCTTTTGCTCCTTCTTCGCATAACACCTGGCGTGCTGGAGTAAACACAGGTTCTATGGACAGAGCACGTACTCCTCAGCAGAGAACCTTTATGTTTGTAGACCGCGGAATTTACCGTCCGGGAGAAATTGTTACCTTCCGTGGAATCGACCGCGATCAGCTGCTCGGTTCATTTACACCTCACAGCGGCTGGTACTCAATTACAGCAAAAGGATCCTGGTGGAACTCAAAAGAAATCATTGAACCAATTGCAGGACAGCTTTCAGAAACCGGAGGCTTCTATGGTTCATTTAAAATTCCTGATGATATAGAACGCGGTATTTATAGTCTTGTTTATTCACGTGAAGGCGATTCAAATGAAACAGCAACAATCCGATTTACAATTGCTGATTTTGAACGTGTAAAATTTGAGTCATCAATTACAGTTCCAGAAATCACATATTTCAGTGGCGATAAACTCACTGCAAACCTTTCTGCAGACTATCTTGCCGGAGGTTCTCTTAGCGGAGCCAAATATGATATTTCATGGTATAAGCAGGCAACAACTTTTAAAACCTCAGAGCCGGAAGCAAAAGGTTATTCATTCTATACAGGAGTTTATCCAGACAGAATTTATTATTCAAATGATACAGGTACTCTTGGTGTAGACGGTACAGCCGCTCTCATTTGTGAATCAGAAAAGATTACAGATGGTGCTCCTTATATCTACCATGTTGAATCAGCAGTTACAGATATTTCAAATCAAAGAATTGCAGCTTCAAATGATATTTTTGTTAATGCTGCTCAATTCTATGCTGGTATTGGTAAAGCACAGAATATCAACGGTTTTGCAAAATCTGGAACAAAGCTTGATATTCCTTATATCCTCGTAACACCAGAAGGAAAAGTCATGAAGGAAAGTGATGTACCTCTAAAAGTTTCATCACTTGAATATTCACTTTCTCATGAAGTCTGGACAATGGTTCATGAACAGAGCGTTGACGACACAATCTATACACGTTATGAACGTTCAGATGTAGAAGATGCCAGCGGAGAACTTAAAGCCCTTGCAAAAGGAATCATCAATATTACTCCAAATACAAGCGGCTGGTACACACTCACACTCACTGGAAAAGACAACCGCGGTGGAAAAGTAATCTGTAAGAGTGAATTCTATGTTACAGGAAGCGGCTCAAGCTGGTTCGATCAGTACAATTCAAATTCACTTAAACTTACTCCAGATAAGTCTCAGTATAATCCGGGAGAAACTGCCCACGTACTTCTTGAAAGCCCGCTTCCAGCTGGCGACTATCTGATAACAGTAGAACGTGAAGGAATCTTTACAGAAGAAATCCGTCACTTTGACAACGGAGCCGAAGTCCTCGATATTCCTGTTGCTGGAAATTATGTACCTGTTGTTTATCTCTCAGTTTCTTCTTACTCAGAACGCCATGGCGCACCAACACATAATTATGGAGAACCAGACCTCGACAAACCGAAAGGCTACTATGGAGTTACACCTATTCTCGTAAATCCTTATGTACGTTCTTTCTCTGTTAAAGTTGAATGTGATAAGCCAAGCTACAAACCTGGAGATATGGCAACAATTAAGTTCACAGCAACAAAAGGCGGAAAACCTTATGAAGGCGCTGAACTTACAGCTATGGCCGTAGATCGTGGAGTTCTCGACCTTATAAATTATCATGTTCCAAATCCAATCGATTTCTTCTACAGCAAAGAAAATTTCCCTCTCAGAGTTTATGGTGGAGACTCACGTGCTTATCTTATGGACCCTGTAACTTACAGTGTTAAAAATCTGATGGGTGGAGACGCACTTGCAGAAGACGCAGAAAAGGAAGACGAACGAAAGGATTTCCGCCCGACAGCTTTTTTTGAACCTGTTCTTGTAACCGATAAAAATGGTGAAGCAACCCTTACCTTTAAAATGCCAGACAGCCTTACAACTTATCGTATTACTGCCTTTGGCGTAAAAGATGATTTGTTTGCTTTACAGGAAGAAGAGGTTAAGGTTCAGAACCCAATAAATATTCAGCAGGTTCAGCCACGTCGTCTCCGTGAACGCGATACTGCAGAATGTGGAGTTCTCATTACAAACCTTGATAAAAACGGACAGAACGTAACTGTAAGCCTTGAAGTGCTTTCTCCAGATAAAGATACTGCACAGGATATTCTTGAAGGCCGCAAAACAATTCCTGGAAAAGGTTTTGTTGATGGCGAGAGTTCTCACACAGTTTATGTTGCCTCTGGACAGTCCAGCGTAGTTTATTTTGATGTTGCAGCTCAGACAGAAGGAACAGTAAATCTTGTTTATACAATTAAATCTGATATTCTGAATGAAAAACTTATTTCACCGATTCGTATTGAAAAGACCTTTGTATATGAAACCGTTACTATGACCGGAACCATTTCTGATGGAAGTAAAGGTCTTGAAAAAGAATCTCTGATAATTCCTGGTTTTGCAAAAGAAGGCCGGGGAGATCTTAAGTTTACTCTTGATGCTACACGACTTGGTGTACTTGGCAGTTCAGTTAATTATCTCTTTGATTATCCTTATGGCTGTCTTGAACAGCAAAGTTCTCGCATACTACCGTTAGTTTGTTTCGGCGAATATATTGATGTCTTTGGTATGAATTCAAAACTACTGAACATAAAAGACTGTATCACAAGCTTTACAAAAAAATGGAAGGATTATCAGCATGAAGACGGAGGTTTTGGTTACTGGCCGGATTCATACTATTCTTCTTCATTTGTAAGCATGCGTATTTTATACATCTATGCACTTGCAATGCAGCGGGGTTATACACCAGAAGATATTCCTATCAATGTAAAGAAACTTTCAAAATATGTTTATGATAGAATTCTCGATTATAAATCTCATGTTACTAATTCGAACTTCTATGATTACGATATGGCTTTTGCCTGCTATGTTTACAGTCTGCTGAATGATACTTCCCTCAATTCTGTTCGTGAAGCACTTTATGGCAGAGCAGATGAACTTACTCTTGATTCACTTGCCTACCTTTCGTTAGCTTATCAGAATTCAGGTAAAGCAGCAGATACAGAAAAGGCAAAAATCATTAACAAGAAAATCCGCCCATACCTGCAGCCAGATCAGCGTAGTGTCACCCTCTCGAAAAAAGCAAAAACGGGTTACTGGTTCTGCTATCAGAATGAAACAGTTCAGTATGCAGCAATCCTCTCTGCTTTTGTATCAGAAAATCCGAACGACAATCTTGTAGACAAATTGATTTATACACTTTTGAAAAAACAGTCTCGTGGTTACTGGCAGAATACAATTACAACTTCTGCTGTGCTTGAATCAATTTATACCTACATTCAAAAGCGCGATCTCGACTCTACAGACTATACTGCTACAGCTTCACTCAATGGTCGTCAGCTCATGAAAGAAAGTTTTAAAGGCGCAGCAGCTAAACCTAAAACTTTGAGCCTGCCTTTTGAAGATGATTTTATCTCTTCGCTTTCACGCGATAAGGCTATACCACTTGTATTTGAAAAGGATGGCGACGGTTACTTATTCTATACTGTAGAAATGAGATACGCCCTTCCAGATGAAGCACAGGCCGCACGCGATGAAGGTTTGAATATTACTTATGAAATCACAGATTTTGAAACTGGTGAACTTATAAATATTTCAAAAGATACCTGTGATGTAACTCTTGAAAGCGGCAAACTTTACAAGGCTAAGGTTTTTGTACAGACCAACCGCACAAGAGAATATGTTGCAGTTCGTGCACCAATTCCTTCTGGTGCAGAAATTCTAGACTTTACTCTTGTAACAACAGGTTCTGCAGCTCAGAGTAATAATTCACAAGGCTGGCGAAGCTGGATCAGTCACAAGAATATAACTGATAACGAAGTGCAGTTCTTCTGGGATGAAATGCACAGCGGCCGTTACTTCTTTGACTTTACATTCCGTGCTGTACGCCGTGGTATTTATCCTACTCCACCAGTTCAGGGTGAATGTATGTATGAGCCGGAAACCTTCGGCCGCAGCGATGGATATCTGTTTATAATTAAGTAGAATGCTTCGCTGTCGTTTACAGAAATTACGGTGCTCCCGCCGGCTTATTCGTGCGGGTGCACTTATCCTTATCCTTCTCTTTGCTTTTCCTGTGGTACTGCGCCTCGTTCCATTTCCTGAGCTAACGGAATTTATGGCGCAGGAATACAGTTGCAGGATTTACGACCGCCGCGGCGAGCTGATTCAGGTAACGGCGCTTAAGGGCGGTGGACGAAGAGAATTTACACCTCTTAAGGAAATTCCTAAAGATCTCCAGAAAGCTTTTCTGAAACAGGAAGACCGGCGTTTTTATTTTCATCACGGTGTAGACTGGTTTTCTCTTTTACGGGCCGCCTCGCAAAATCATCAGTCAAAAAGAATAGTCCGCGGCGGCTCGACAATCTCAATGCAGCTCGCCAAAGCAATAAACAAGGACACCTCTTTAAATTTCCGCCGTAAGTTCTCCGACATCTTTACCGCTTACCGTATAGAAACAAGACTCAGTAAAAAAAAGATTCTCGAACTTTATTTAAACTCAATTTATTTCGGAGCTAACTCTTATGGCGTAACTTCAGGAGCACGTTCTTTTTTTGGCTGTGAACTTTCACAACTCAATAAAGGTCAGCTGCAGGTTCTTTCAATAATTCCCCGAAATCCGTCTTTTTATAATCCAGTTGCATTCCCTGAACATTTTAAAATTTACTCAAAAGAAATTGAGCAGGCTGCTCATACAGCGCATTTTTATAAATATCCTTTTAAGCTTCCTCATTTTATAAATTATGTTATTTCTGATTTTAAAAAGAATAATCAAAAGCTTCCCTATAAACTTACTACTTCCATAAATCTTGAAATCTCTCAAATGGCAGAAGATTTTTTAAGGGAAGCTCTCGAAGAAGCACGACCTTCAAGAATCACAAATGGTGCACTTTTGCTATTAGATAACTCAGACGGCTCCGTACTTACCTGGCTCGGTAACGGAGACTTTTTCGACTCTGAAAACTCTGGGCAAATTGACGGCGTTCTTGTAAAGAATCAGCCTGGAAGTTCAATGAAGCCTTTCCTTTATGCACTCGCTATTGAAAACAACATACTCCAGCCAGGTACAGTTCTCGCAGATGTACCAACTGAATTTGGAAATGAAAAACTTTATATTCCTGAAAATTTCAACAACCGGTTTAATGGTCCTGTCCGCACACGAATAGCACTTGCATCCAGTCTTAATGTTCCGGCCGTTTCAACACTTAATAAACTGGGAGTAAAAGCTTATCTCGAAAAACTTTACGAACTTGGTTTTGAATCTCTTCGTGAAAATGATGCCGGACTTAAAGCAGATCTCGGACTCGCTCTTGGAGCAGGAGAAGTTTCATTAAAGGAACTCGTTCCTGCTTTCAGTGTCTTTGTAAAGGATGGAACATATTTACCATTAAACTATAACAATCAACTAACTAACGGTCGTCAGTTGTACACAGCAGATACATCGCGCATTATTACATCAATACTTTCTGATAAAGGTGCACGTGCTCTTGGTTTTGGTTATACACAAACATTTCAAACTGACTACCCGTCTATTTTTAAAACCGGGACATCCAATCAATATCAAAATATTATTGCGCTCGGAGCAACACAACATTTTACGATTGGTGTATGGATGGGAAACTTTTCCGGTAACACAGTCATTGGAAAAACAGGATCTTCACTTCCAGCCTGGGTTGCTAAAAACATTCTTGATAAAATTGAAAACTCGACAACTCCATTCCCTGAACCAGAACACTGGCATAAAGAACGTATCTGTTCCCTTTCAGGACAGAAAGCATGTTCAAACTGCCGGGCGGTAGTTACAGAATATGTTAAAGATGGTACAGAACTTCCAGATTGCAGCTGGCACACATCCCTGTCAGATTCAAAGGAAATATCAACCATCTATCCACCAGAATATCAGCAGTGGCTTCGTTCTCGTCCTGATAAGGGCTTAATTGAATATGCATTATTGCCGCTTACCTTTATTACTCCAAAACAGGACTCCCTGTTTTTCTACAGCAGTCTCAATAAAAATCAGCAGGCTATCCCATTTGAAGTAACCGGTGGTTCAGAATCAACTCTGGACATTTATTATGATGAAAAAAAAATCGCCACAATCGACCGGCCGTTTAACTTTTCACTTCCGGTAAATCGTGGCGATCATTCATGCCGCGTTCAATGCGGTAACGAAGAACTCATATTGAATTTCAGTGTAAAATAATTTAGCACTTCCAAAGTTTATGCAGATTACAGAACTCCCAAGCACCTTCTACTTTTTCTCCATCAAGAAGTGCAAATTCTGCTTTAGGTTCATCACCAGGCTTAAGCTGCTTTTTCTGAATTCCTTTATTTGTTGCAATTACAATCCACTCAATATAATGCTCTGGAAGCATTGGATGAGCTACTGAACCAACACTTACAGTTACCTTATTTCCTTCTACATTTACAACAGGAACATGCTTTTCAACTGCAGCATCAGTTGTTCCTGGAACAAGTTCTACCATACTTTCACCACAACATACTGTAGGAACTCCGGTATCTTTTACAACTACGATAATCTTACCACAAACTGTACAGTAATAAAATTTCACATCCATTTTTTTTATCCTCCTGATAAATCATATTATTAAAGGGTACATAAAGAATTCTCATTTGTCAAATATAAGTCGATTTTTCTACCGATATATATAAAAGTAACATATAATTGTATATAAAGTGTTAAAAATTTAAATCAGCGGAGAGTCATCTTGTATAAACGACTATCTTTTCCTCATTTGTTTTTGATTTTGTTTTCATTCTTATTTTCTGTTTCATCCCTTTATGCCTCAGAAAACTCCATCGCTATGCCAGAAACAAAAAATCTTATAAGACTGGACGGCAAATGGGAACTCTTTCTTGAAAAAACTCCTGAACAAACTTTTAAACTCCTAGATTCTGGAACTCCTGCAGATTTTATGTCTTCTGTTCCAGGAACCTGGAATACTGAAGTATTATATACTGGTAAAACTTCTCCCATAACTTACGGATGTTACAGATACATCTGCACTAATCTTAATCCTGCAAAAAAGTATGCAATTCTTACAAGAGAATCTCCCGGAACCTCCTGCGCACTTTACATTAACCGAAAGCTTCTTGGACAAACTGGCGATCCTTTTGCAATGACAAAACCTACCTTCAACGAAAAGCCTAATGCTTATAATCCTTCTCATTCACAGAGTATTCCCTTTTATTGTGAATTTTACCCTGACTCAAATGGATCTGTTGAAATTGTTTTTTTAGTATCCAATTACTTCTATAGAAAAGGTGGCCTCTGGGATGCCGTTTATTTTGGTGAACCTGGATATGTTATGCGTACTAATAATATGACTCTGCTTTTCAATGAATTTGTAATCGGCTGTCTTTTATTTATTACGCTTTTAAATTTAATTCAATTTTTCATCAATAAGAAAAAATGGGAATATTTTTATCTGGGAATCGCCTCTCTTGTTTTTGCATTAAGAATCGGAACTGCTGATTATTGTTCTTTCGGATTCCTTTTCCCAAATCTTATATCTGAAGTAAAAGTTAAACTTGAATATACGGTTTTATGGATTGCACCAATTTCAATTATTCAAATGATATTTAAGATTTATCCTTCACCAAACCGTGTAATCATTTTTAAATGGCTCAAAGAAAAATACATACGACACTTTCTTGTAATTGCAGATTTATTACTTGGTATTTCATCACTGATTGTTCCGGCCTACTATTCAAGCCGACTTGTTCCACCTTTGCAAATCGGTATGGGAATAATTTCTGTTTACGTTATCATCTTTATCATTTCAAACTTAATTAAACATAGAAAATATTCTTTATATAACAGCATAAGTTACAGCATGCTTTTCCTTGGCGCTATTATTGATATCATTTATTCACAACAGAAAGATCTGATGCCTTTTTCTTTCTTCCCGATTTTTCTTGTTGCTTTTGCTATCATTCAGATTCTTATGCTTGCTGCAATTCAAAATGATATTCACAAAAACACAGAAAAATCTTCTCAGGAATTACAACGCCTTAATGAAGCTTACCTTCGCTTTGTACCAAAAGAATTCCTTCGTCTTCTTAATAAAGAATCAATTATCAAAACAAAACTTGGTGATTATTCAAACATTGAAATGACAATTATGTTTTCTAAACAGAAATTTGATGATTCAAAAGATGATATATCTCTCGAACAGCATTTTGTTCTTTTCAATGAATATCTAAAACAGGTTTCTCCTATCATCAAAAAATATGATGGTTTTGTAAGTAAATTCCTGAGCGGCGGATTTATGGCTCTTTTCCCTAATTCAGAAACCGATGCCGTTCGTGCTGCTCTAGAAATCAATGATTGTACTAAAAATAATACCTGGATTGGTATTCACTATGGCCGAATGATTATCGGAACAATAGGAGAAGAAAATCGTCTCGATGACACAGTTATTTCAGATACCGTAAATACTGCATCGCGAATTGAATCTGTTTGTGAAAAGCTTGGAAAAAACATAATTATTTCTCAAGTACTGCATAAGCGTATTTCCCAGGAATCAACATTACCAGTTGAACTTAATGAACTTGAAGCTATTTATGTAAAGGGCAAAGAAAAGCCTCTTCAGCTTTATGAGGTTACGAGAAAAACTAAAAGAACACAGGAGACAGAGTAATGAAAGCATTAAAGAAATTTGTATTTTCCACATTTTTACTTTCAGGGCTTTTTTCTTACAACCAGTTACCTGCTCAAAGCCTGCCCGATTTTTCAATCTCAACCTACAGAATAGAAAATCCTTCTATATTAAATCATTCGAGTGTAGAAATAAAATCTAACTGGGATTTCTATTGGGGTAAATTTATTTCTCCTTATGATAATACAACAAAACCAGACGCTGTAGTTTCAACTCCTTCAGACTGGAACAAATATCAACTCTCTAAAGAAATAAATGAAATCACTAAAACAGGTCTTGGTTCCGGAACATATCGTCTTAAAATTACAAATCTTACTCCAGGTACAGAATATGTTTTTCCTACCTATAAACTCGCTTATAATGCCTTTACTGTTTTTGCAGATAAAAAGATGATATATCAGTCTGGAGTTCCATCGGAGAAATGGGAACAGACTATTACTAAACAGTTCTTTGATACAGCCCGCTTTATACCTGGAGATGATGGAACTGTTACGCTGACAATCTTTGTTTCAAATGATTTTTATCGTAAGGGCGGTTTACGAGGAAAGCTTATTCTTTATGAAGAATCTTATTATAGAAATTATTATTTCCGTACATTAACCTCTTATTCTATTTTTACCGGCATTCTTTTAATGATTTCCATTTATTGTCTTTTGAATTTCTTCCTTAAGAAAGACAAATCTTCCTTATATCTTTCGCTTTTAATTCTTTCAGTATTTACAAGACTTGCTACTGCTGATTTTTCTGTTCTTAAAGTGATTTTCCCAAATCTTCCTTTTACTGTAATGCTTCGTATAGAATATATTTCTGTATTCTTTATACCAGGTTTCCTTACACTCTATATTGATACCTTAAATAAATTTATTTTCAAAAAGATACCTGCAATGGTTATTGCTGCTCCAAGTTTTATTTTCTTTATTCTTGATTTAGTACTACCAATCAGACAGGCAAATATGACCGTTCCATACATGCAGACTTACATGTACACTGTAATAGCCGTTGATTCTCTGCTTTTTATAATCAGCTTCTTTAAAGCACGGGATGTAATTACAACAATTTCTATTATATCGCTCATTATTGTTGCTCTTGGTGCTACCTTTAATATTCTTGCAATTCATCATATTAAAATTTTTGGCGGTATCAATTTCCTGATTCCAGCTTTTGCACAATTCGCTTTCTTGCAGATTATTCTTCTTGCTTATATTCAGAATAAGAACTATCTCAAAGTTTTTGAGCTTCATGATTATCTTAATGAAACAAATAAAGCCTATTATCGTTTTGTACCAAAAGAATTTCTTGAACTTCTCTGCAAAAAAGATATTACAGAAATTACTTTGGGCGAATATAAAATTTCTAAAGCCGCAGTACTTTCAGCAGATATCAGAAACTTCACTTCTACTTCCGAAAAACTTGTACCTATTCAGGTTTTTGATATGCTGAATTCTTATCTTCGTCGTGTAGCTCCTTTAATCCGTAAATACAATGGTATTATTGAAAAATATCTTGGTGACGGAATTATCGCAATTTTCCCGGAAAGTTCTGAAGCAGCTTTAAATTGTGCAATTGAAATGCAGGAACAGATGATAGAACTTCGTCAGGAATTTGCAGAACGTGGAATGCCTCAGATTAAAATAGGAATCGGAATTCACTATGGTGATATTGTAATTGGAACAGGCGGAAATAACGAACGTATGACTGAAATTTCACTTTCCAAAGATATTGATATAGCAATTCTAACAGAATCTAAAACAAAACAATATCACAAGCCTATTCTTGTTACTTATGATGCAATTAAATATGCAGCTACAGAAGCCCGCAATAATGGACATAAATTTAACTTTTATGGACAGAAAATTCATGATGCTCAGTCATCGGTAATTTTCTCAATTTTTAATGATAATTTTGAAAATGCATTATAATCATTTTTTAAATCTGATTGTATGTTTTTTCATTTTTTGGAATAATAGATTATGAGAGGAAAAAAATGGGACAAATTATTCAAAAACGTAATGATTACATTTCCTGGGACGAATATTTTATGGGAGTTGCAAAACTTGCCAGTTTACGTTCTAAGGATCCAAACTCACAGGTTGGTGCTTGCATTGTAGGCCAGGATAATAAAATCCTTTCAATGGGTTATAATGGCTTTCCGCGAGGCTGCTCAGATGATGAGTTTCCATGGGCACGCGAAGGCGACACCCTCGATACAAAATACGCTTATGTTACACACAGCGAATTGAACGCCATTCTTAATTATCGTGGCGGTTCTCTTGAAGGCAGTAAAATTTACGTAACTCTTTTCCCATGCAATGAATGTGCAAAAGCTATTATTCAGTCTGGAATTAAGACTGTAGTTTATGCAGAAAATAAATATGACGGAACCCCCTCAGTGGAAGCTTCTAAGAAACTAATGAATGCAGCCGGCGTACGTTATTACCAGTATCAACCAACCGGCAAAAAGCTGGAAATCAATGTTTAAAAAGATTTCCAAAACTTATCTTCCTCTCATTGCATTACTTGTCCTCTCTTTATCGTTTCAGAGCTGTAAAACAACTCGTTCCTTAGCAAAAGAAGCTATTGAACCGGGAGCTCCAGAAGATGCAACATTTATTGTTGCTCATGATGTTGTTTTTCCAGAATGTGAAGGAAGTTTTAAATATATCTTTTTCCGACTCTATAACCCTGCTTATAAAAATCCTTTTTATGTAGCAAATCTTTTGAAGGGCGGCATAAAAATGACAAAAACAGAAGAAGTTCCTGATTTAAGTCATGCTGCTATTAATTTTTCTCTAGATGATAGTTATTATGGTCTGACCCTTGGTGGTGAACACCAGTTTGCCGAAGAAGAATGTGCTATTCCGGAAAATAACAAATATATGAAAAACTGTGATCCAACTAAATCTGAACAGATTACTTACGGATTACGAGTTACCGAAGAAGAATTCGAAAAAACTCAGCAGTTTGTAGAACATTATAAAAACAGTACCGACATTAAATATGCTCCAAGCCTAAATTTTAAGCTGGCCATATTCAGCCTTAAAAGAAAATTCTTTGCGCCAAAAGATCACAAACAGTTTGGAACTCTTATTTATCCTGAAGATGCAAAAAACAAAAAAGTCGACAGAAAGAAAAAGGATGATTATCTGAATGATTTTGTCTGTTCAACTTTTATTGGATACGTACTTTATAATAATGTAGAAAGTGTTTCAAAGTTTTTTGATGAAAACAACATTAAATACGAATATATGAACGTTACTGATATTTCTTTAATTCCAGGTATGACTCCACTCTTTTACTCAAACTGGGATAATTATCTGGAAGCTGCAAATGCCTTTGTAGAGGAATATCCGGAATTTAAGGAATACTTAAGTAATTAAATTTGACTAAAGTTTATTAAAACAGTATTCTTTTCCCGTTATGATTATTGATTTCCATTGTCACATTTATCCTGCAAAAATCGCTGAAAAAGCTTCTAAAAGCGTCGGCGATTTTTACAACTATCCAATGAAATATCATGGAAGCCCTGAAGAACTTCTTGAAAGCGGTTCTAAAATAGGTGTTTCTAAATATGTAGTTTTACCGGTTGCAACAAAGGCTATGCAGGTTGAGCCTTCAAATAATTTCATTATTGAACAGTGTGAAGAACATCCGGAATTTATTGGCTTTGGAACGATGCATCCTGATTATGATAATTACGAAGCAGAATTACACAGAATTAAGGCAACTGGCCTTCGTGGTGTTAAGCTTCATTCTGATTTCCAGATGTTCCAGATTGATGCAGCACGTATGGATTCTGTTTATGATATTATGACTGATCTTGAATTACCACTTATTATACATGCGGGTGATAAACGTTATGATTTTTCTGGTCCTCAGCGCATCTTAAATCTTCATAAAAAACATCCAAAACTCACTCTGATTGCAGCACACTTTGGCGGCTATTCGGAATGGGATAAATCAATGGAATATCTTGCTGGTGAAGATGTTTATTTTGACACCTCAAGTACTCTTGAATGGCTTCCAGTTGAAAAAGCAAATGAAATGATTCGCGCACATGGAGTTGAAAAATTCCTGTTTGGTTCTGATTTCCCAATGTGGGATCATGAAGGAGAACTCGAACGCTTCAACCGTCTTGATTTGACGGAAGAAGAACGCGATATGATTTTCCACAAGAACGCAGAAAAATTACTTAAACTGTAAAAGCCTTATAAATTACACCGCCACCGACAATTACACCGTCTTTATACAGAACGGCAGATTGTCCAGGTGCAACAGCTCTCTGTGGTTCTGCAAAAGTAATCTTCCATGGCTGTCCACGATACTTAGCTGCTTCTTCAGCATCACAAGTATAACGCTCAATATGCGCAGCAGCAGGCTTACTTGCCAGTCTGATTTTTACCATTACATCAATAGGTTCAGAAGGTTCTACACCAGCCGGCCATACAAAATCATCTGCAATTAAAGCATTTGAATTGAGAGCCTCGTTTGGAGCTAAAACTACCAGATTATTCTTAGCATCAATTGAATGTACATAAACAGGATAATTAACAGCTACACCAAGACCACGACGCTGTCCAACAGTGTAATGTTCAATTCCTCTGTGTTTACCAAGAACATGACCATCAAGATCAATAATATCACCCGGTACAGAAGGCTTATCAGCAAACAGTACATCAAAATACTCTTCACCAATAAAATCCTGGCTTTCTTCACGATTTGCAGCTTCAAGACCGGCTTCTTTTGCAAGAGCAAAAACATCAGCCTTTTTCATAGCTGCTAAAGGAAAACGTACTTTTTCCAGTGTTTCAGAAGGCACACGATACAAAAAGTATGTCTGATCTTTTGAAACATCTTCAGCCCCGGCAATCATACAAGGCCGTTTATCAGAACCAAAAACTCCTGTTTCCGGACGAACAATTTTTGCATAATGCCCGGTACAGAAATAATCATATTTGATTCCAAGCTTTTCAATTCCTGCAAGAAGTGCACCGAATTTAATCAGCATATTGCAGCGGATACATGGATTAGGTGTTCTTCCATTTCGATATTCGTTTTTGAAGTATTCAAGAATCTCGTTTTTGTAAGTTTCTTTTACATCGATTACATGATATTCGATTCCATGTGCTTCACAAAAACGTTTACATTCTTCAATGTTCTCTTCTTCACCAGGTCCAAAACAAGCTTCACGAGTTTTTGTTCCTGTATGAATTTCTGGAAGACTTCCATCCCACAGCGACATTGTTGCGCCTATAACCTTACAACCTCTCTGTAAAAGAAGAAGTGCTGTAAGTGTGGAATCAACTCCACCAGACATTCCTACAACAACTGTGTCGCCTGTCTTAGGCATTTCCTGCATTTCGTATTTCATATTGCCTACTATACCACAAGGTAGAAGGTTAGAAAAGCAATTTGCACTTTTTTTTATTTTGCTTTTTTCATAAATAAAACTGAAATAAGAGTGTCTATTTGATTTATACGACACTCTTATTATTTATTCATTATTCAAATTTATATGATGTAATTCCAATATATTTTACATCCGCATTAGAATTCTGAATTACTAAAGCTTCAGCAGTTCCTGTCAACGAAGAAATGTCCATATCCTCCATTCCAAGATTATACTGAACTACTAATGCATCACCCCAATCATCTGATGCATTAGCAAGTAAAAGATACTGGCCTAATCCCCAATCTACTTCAATTTCCTGCTGATTTTCATCATAAAATAATGCATTTACCTTCAATTTTGTTTTATCACTTAAATCAACAGGAGCATCGAAAGGAATATAAATACCACCATCCCAAGCAGAAGCAAAAGGAGTTTCATTTATCCATTTAATATCCGATGAGAATCCTGATTCTTTTGGATCACTACCACCACTACATCCAACAAATACCATAGTCAGGAGCAAAGCAATTGCTCCAATATGCAATCTAAACTTTTTCATTTTTTTAATCCTCCTAAATGAAAACTTTAATTTATGAGTTTATTATTATTTCCATCCCTAAAAAATTTCAAATGAAATTTATGGTTTTCAAGGGAAGATACGGAAACCCTCTTATGTTTTACTCGATTTAATTGTATACAGTAAGATAAATCCCCTATGCTTTTTTTAAATTTTTAAATATCTTTTTTAGAATTTCTCTGTTAAAATATAAATGAATATTTATATTTCGAGGGTTAACTATATGGGTATGAGACTTGTAACACGTTCAGATTTTGACGGATTAGCTTGTGGTGCATTACTCCTTGAAGCAGGAATTATTGATCACTGGAAGTTCGCACATCCAAAAGATTTGCAGGACGGACTTATTCCAATCGACAGCAATGACTGTCTTGCTAACGTTCCTTTTGTAGAAGGCTGTGGTCTCTGGTTTGACCATCACTCAAGTGAATTTGAACGAAATCAGCTTGAAGGAAAATATAAGGGAGAAAGCCGCATTACTCCTTCTTGTGCCCGAATTATTTATGAATATTATGGCGGAAAAGAAAAGTTCCCTAATTTCGATGATATCATGGTTGCAGTAGACAAAGTAGACTCAGGTAATCTTACAATTGACGAAATTCAAAATCCTAAAGGCTGGATTCTGGTAGGATTCCTGATGGACCCAAGAACAGGACTTGGACGCTGGCGTGAATTCACAGTTTCTAACTATCAGCTGATGGAAAAACTGATGGTAGCATGCCGCGACAAATCAACCGAAGAAATTCTTGCAATGCCAGACGTAAAGGAACGCATTGAAGTTTATAACGAGCAGACAGAAAAATTCAAAGAAATGGTAAAAGCACACACAGTTGTTGATGGAAACCTGATTATTTCAGATTTGCGTGGTGTAGATCCTATTTATACCGGGAATCGCTTTATGATTTACAGTATGTATCCTAATCAGAATATTTCTGCATGGATTGTAAGCGGCCGTGGTGGTCAGGGCTGTTCTGCAGCAGTCGGCTACAGTATTCTGAACAAAACAAGCAAAGTAAACGTTGGAAGCCTTATGCTTAAATATGGCGGAGGCGGACACGAAAAAGTTGGAACCTGTCAGTTTACTAATGAAAATATGGAAACTGAACTTCCTAAAATGCTTGCCGAATTGAAGGAAATGGCAAACGCTTAGAATTTGGCAAAAGATTAAATAATTGATACAATTAATGGGCTGTCTGAAAAGACAGCCCATTTTCGTCATTGCAAAACGCAATACAATATGTCATTGCGAGGAGCGCAGCGACGAAGCAATCCATTTTGTGGTGGGAATATGAAAAATAAAGTTTTTCTTGAAGGAATGCGCGATGGTGTGCCGATTGGATTAGGTTATTTTGCAGTAGCCTTTTCTCTTGGAATAGTGGCAAGAAATGCCGGTCTCACACCAATTCAGGGTTTTATTGCAAGCTTTTTTTGTGTAGCTTCAGCCGGTGAATATGCACTGTTCACATCAATTCAAGCTTCAGCAGCCTTCTTAGAAATTGCTTTAATCACACTTGTAGTAAATGCCCGCTATCTGCTTATGAGCACCGCTCTTACACAGCGTTTTGACCCAAAAACACCGTTAATTCATCGATTTTTAATAGGTTTTGGCATAACAGACGAAATATTTGGAATAACAATCGCACGTCCAGGCTATATCAATCCTGTTTACAATTATGGTGCTTTATTAGTTGCAATTCCACTCTGGAGCCTTGGAACTTCACTGGGAATCATAGCAGGAAACTTTTTACCTGCCCGCGTTGTAAGTGCTCTCTCTGTAGCTCTTTACGGTATGTTCCTTGCAATTATTGTACCTCCAGCAAAGAAGAACATTGTAATTATGATTTCTGTACTTATAAGCTTTGCTGCAAGCTATGCTTTCTCGATTATTCCTGTTGTAAAAGAGCTTTCTGGAGGCACAAGAACTATCATTCTTACTGTAGTGATTTCTTCGATTGTTGCACTTGTTAAGCCAATTCCGGAGGATGAATAATGTCTCTTTACATATATATTTCAATTTTTACTGCATTTATTGTTTCATATCTGATTCGTGTACTTCCACTTACTCTGATTCGTAAACCAATAAAAAACCGCTTTATCCGATCATTTTTATATTATGTGCCATATATTACACTTGCAGTAATGACATTCCCTGCTATTGTTGAAGCAACTCAATCTCCTGTTGCAGGAATTATTGCACTTGTAATTGGTATCTTACTTTCATATTTTGGAGCTGGACTTTTTCCTGTAGCCTGTGCCTGCTGTGTGGTAGTTTTTGCAGCAGAATTTTTTCTTGTTTAATTATGTTTGATTATATTTTTTTTGATTTAGATGGAACCCTCACAGATCCTGCTTTGGGAATCACAAATTCGTTTATACATGCTCTTAAATATTTTGGTATTGAAATTCCTTCTTATGAAAAACTTTGTTCATTTATTGGCCCTCCACTTCCAGAAACTTTCAAAACACAGTTTGGATTTTCAGAAGAAAAAGCATCTGAAGGCGTAAAAAAATATCGCGAATATTTTGCTGAAAAAGGACTTCTTGAAAATTCAGTTTATTCTGGAATTCCTGAATTACTTGCAGAACTTAAAAATAAAGGGAAAAAACTCGTTGTTGCAACCTCTAAACCAGAAGAATACTCCGTACGCATTATAGAGCATTTTGGTCTTTCGAAGTATTTTGAAAATGTCTGTGGAAGTAAAATGGACGAAACCCGCAGTAAAAAAGATGAAGTTATAGCGTACGCCATCGAACGAAATAATATTTCAGATAAATCAAAAATTCTGATGGTTGGAGACCGGAAACACGACATTCTGGGCGCAAAAAAAGTCGGCATTAAATCCTGCGGAGTTCTTTTTGGTTATGGAAGCCTTGAAGAACTTAATGCCGCTGGTGCCGACTTTATTGCAGAAAATGTTTCACAGCTTACAAATATCTGTGTGTTTTAGAACAAATTAACAAAGTATGGGAACCAAATCCTCTTTTTGCCACATCAATATCTTCATTTAGAAATTCAATTGGTAAAAAGATATTTGTAATTCCATCATGTTTAATTACTTCAAAATTTTCATTCTGAAGATAATACAGCATTCGCTCTTTACATGGAATTGTAAATAAGTTTTTATAGCTATTGTTTGATTTGTAACTATAAACAAAAGTTCCAATCAGGTTTTCATATTTTTCAGGTGCTTGAATAATTTTGTAATACTTGTTGCTCTGATAATCCTTCTCTTCAAGCTTCCAGTTATTTGAAAAAGCAGATGAACCCAATCCAACCAACATTAAAAGAAATAATTTTTTTTTAATATTCATTTTTTTAATCCTTTTTATGATACTTTTATAATAATCCATCGTTAGTAAGTTTACAAGATGCTAACAAAATATTATTTTCCGAAATAGTACTATAGTCATAAAAAGGTTAAACTAGTAAATATTAGATATGACCTTGGTCATAACTACTAACTGTTAGTTTATTGAAAGGTAATTCCAGTCACATCTACTCCAAGCCCTGTAAGCACAGAAGCCATTGTCTGTGTTGTTGCCCAGATATCCGGCTCATACCCTTTTCCATCTCCAAGATAGTTCTTTGGAAGAATTTTTCCTAAATATTTTGAGCCAAAGGAAATTTCAATATTAAGGTTATCATTTTTAATAGTATTAGAACGATCATAATTCTGCATACCACCTGAATGAGTTCCAACAAGCAATGTCTTAAATTGTGATTTCTCATTACCAAAAATACTCCAGACCTCACCTGAACTAGTACTCCAGTTATCCTGTAAAACAATTACTGTACCTTTATATTTTTCAAGATTTAAAATTTTTTGCAATTTTTCTTGAACATAATTTGAACCACCATAATTCGATCTTGCATCAAGAATAATAAATTCTTTATTTCTACCTATTACTCCAACTGCTTCTAAATTTGTAAAATAATTTGCATTAGCTTCTACACAACTTGTAAATCTTACATAATATGCATTTGATGTTTCTTGTTCAAAATATATATCACGCTGATCCTTACTTTTTTTACATCCTTCATCATAAGCTGTTTCCTGATAATATGTAAACTCTCGTATTTTCATATCAAAGTGACAGTCTTCCATGTATTTATCAAATAATGCTTTTAGTTCGGAAGTATTTTTTATTTTATTAAATTTCTTTTTATTTAAGCCTCGTTTCTTCATATCAGAAAATCCAACATATTTAGAACTTAAATTTTCCCAAATATATGACAGATCTTCTTTTGAAACAGGAATGTCTGCACATAAAACTTCCGGAAAATATTTTTCAATAAAAGATTTAGAAAGAAAAGGGGAATCTATACCATCCATTTTGTCTATTACAAAATCTTCATTTTCAAGAAATTCTATAACCCCTGATTTACAGGAAGAATTAAATGCATTTCCAAAATCTCCATGTCTATGAGATGTCACGGCCACTACTGAAGAACCTATTAAATTTTCATATTTTTCTGGGGCCTTTGTTACAATATAATATACATATAAATCATATGGATATTCCTGAACATCCCAACCATTAGCAAAAAGAATTGAACCTAAAATTAACAATGTGATAATCAAACTTTTTCTTTTCATATCATTCTCCTTATAAAATTTATGTATACTAATAATAAACTAACGATTGTAAGTTTACAAGGTTTTTATTTAACAGTATTCTATAAAAAGAAACATGAAACTTTTTCATAAAAACTACCGATTGTTAATTACAACAGTCGGAATTATTCTGCTATCAATACTACCACTCGTAAGGAACAGAAAAATGAATATCAAAAAAACTACAACTTTAGAAACTACCGAAAGTCAGGTTATGAAAACAGCTTCCTCGTATATTATCCCAGCAGATTTCCCGGATCCGGATATCATCCGTGTAGACGACACCTATTACATGGTAAGCACAACAATGCACTATATGCCGGGCTGCGTAATCCTTCGTTCTTACAATCTTGTAGATTGGGAACACGCAGCCTATGTTTATGATGAGCTTGAAGATACTCTTGGCCAGACCTTGCAGGACAATAAAGGTATTTATGGTAAAGGCATGTGGGCCGCCTGCCTTCGTTACCACAACGGCAAATTCTATATCACTTTTGTTGCAAACGATACTCACAAGACATATTTGTATACAGCAGATAAAATCGAAGGCCCGTGGCATAAATCTGAAATAAGCGGCTTTTATCATGATATGTCGCTGCTATTTGATGAGGATGGAAAAATCTACTGTGTAAGTGGAAATATGAACATAAATCTTACCGAAATGAAGGAAGATCTGAGTGGACCTAAAATCGGTGGAATTAACAAAACAATCATTCGAGATACCCCTGAAAATGTCATTTTAGGCTACGAAGGAAGCCATATTTATAAGATAAACGGAAAATACTACATCTTCTTTATTCACATGCCGAAAGGCAAAATGCGTACCGAAGCCTGCTTTATTTCTGATAAAATTGATGGTCCTTACACAGGAAAAGATGTTTTATGTTCAGATCTAGCAGATTGGAACAGTGGAGTTGCTCAGGGCGGTATTGTCCAGGCTAACAACGGAAACTGGTATGGAATTCTGTTTCAAGACCACGGAGCTTTAGGAAGAATCCCGGTTTTAGTACCTGTAAAGTTTGTTGATGATTTTCCTGTATTTGGAGCTGCCGGATTTGCACCACGACAGATAAATGTTCCGGATAATCGACCAGGCTATGAATACAAAGAACTTTATAGTAATGATTTTACAAATCCAGCCTGGCAATGGAATCATATTCCAAACAAAGAACTTGTAAACGTTGAACCTTCTGCTTTTAGTGTAAAAACTGATAAAACCTCTATAAATGTTACAAAAGCTGCAAACACTTTAACTCAACGAACTTTTACAGAAAACTGCTGTGGAAATGTAAGTTTAGATGCAGCTAAACTTAATGATGGAGATATTGCAGGGTTATGTGCTCTTGAAGGTGAATATGGATTTATTGGAATCACAAAGAAAGAAGGAAAACTTAAGCTTATTGTAGCAGAACACAAGATTCCATATACGCCATGGAGTATGGGTGTTTATGATGATGAAGAACCAGTGATTACTACAGAAAAAGATTTAGATTCGTCTAAAATAACCCTAAAAGCCACATTCTGTCTTGAACATACAAAAGAAAACGTACAATTCAGTTATTATGATAAAGATTCCCAAAATTATATAGATTTTGGAGAACCGGTAAAACTTCGCTATACTCTGGATCAGTTTGTAGGCGTACGTTTTGCATTATTCTGTTATTCCACTAAAAAAGCCGGTGGAAGCGCTATATTTAAGGATTTTGAAATTGGAATACTTTAAAGCACAATTAAATCAACTGGATAAAATATATTCTCTATATTCTAACGCTATAAATACAATGGAAACTGCAGGTATTCATCAATGGGATGAAATATATCCAGATAAACAGATTTTAGCTGAAGATATAGAAAAACAGCAGATGTATGTTGGAATTGAAGACCAGAAAATCGCAGTTTGCTTTGTTTTAAGCGAAGAATGTGATGAAGAATATAAAAATGGTAAATGGAACTGGCCAGATGCAAAGTTTAATGTAATACATCGTCTTTGTGTAAATCCAGCATTTCAGAACCAGGGAATTGCAGCTAAAACACTCAAATATATTGAAAATCTATGTAAATCAGAAGGATATGAATCTATCCGCCTGGATTGCTATACTTTGAATCCTTATTCTCAAAAACTCTATAATAAAGCCGGATATTCTGTTACTGGTTACGCAGACTGGAGAAAAGGACGCTTTGAACTGAGAGAAAAGAGACTTTCTGAATAAATAAGTCTTATTTACACAAAATACATAATTATTCAAATAATTATATTTCTGGCATTTAGATATTTTATTAAATATATCTAAATGCCTTTTTTTTAATATTTAATTATTTAATTCTTAAATCTAGATATCTTTGAACAAAAAAAAACTGAATAATCCTGAAATATAGATATATTTTCATAAACCTATTTTATTTCCAATACTTCTGTAAAACATTACTCTTTTTCGGATAATAATTAAAATAAACAACCGAACATTCATTATTTTTAATGATATACGACCGTTTATTAGTTTTTAAACCTAACGAACGGTCATAAACCACTTTTTGTTTCACATGAAACATATATAAGCTTATTTATTGGATTTTATTTGTTCTAACAGTCAAAATGACATGTTTCACATGAAACATTATTAAGTCTATTATCTAATCTTCCATATATCATCTGCTATTATATTTTATAAGATTTACCAGTTTTTTCAGGGATCTAGAATTATATGTTTCACATGAAACAATCTATTACTCCATTTATGTGATAATTCAATTATATTATTAAATATGTCTAAAGATACAATATATTATTTTATAATGATTTCGATATGACTTATATTTCGCTAACTAATCTATTTATAAGGTTGTTTCACATGAAACACTGATCTAGTATTAAATAGCCGTATAATTTATTTGATATCAATGTTCCACGTGAAACTTAAAATACTACTCCCCTACCCTACTCTGATTTTATAAAATAATTGATATTTGTTATTCTGGTGTTTCACATGAAACACTTTTAGACGCTTATCTATCTTTTTCCTAAGTGTATAAATTTCTAAGCAAATCGATATATAAAGGAATCTTATATTGATAAGAGATAATGCTAAGCGGTTGCTCAAACTCTAGTCATCAACTTTTTACTAAAAAATGTTTCACATGAAACTTATCCACATACCCACAGACTTATCCACAATTAATTAAAAATGTGGATAACTTGTTGATAATGTGGATAACTTATATTTATGATTTTTCACGTGAAACAAAAACGGCTGACCAGAATTATTGGTCAGCCGTTTGCCTGATGTATATATATTTTCACCCTAGAACTAAAACTTTCTGATATTAGCTCATACCCTTGTAATAATTATTAAACAAAAAAATCGTTTTGTCAATAATAAAAAATATTTTTCTAACTAACGATTGTTAGGTATCAAAACTAACTTTCGTTTGTTAGATGACTTGTATTAGTCTTCGTCAGCCTGAACTTTATCAAGACCTACAATGAAGTCTGGTTCAGTAACACGAACAACGTTTACACCAGAAGCTCCTGTTCCCTGTTCCTTGATATCTGTTGCCTTAAAGCGCAGTGTCTTACCCTGGCTGGTCATACATACAACTTCATCTTTATCTTTAACGTTGATGGCACCGATGATTTCACCCTTAGATTCAGTGTTACCAAAGATTCTCTGTCCGCCTGTTCCACGTCCATGAACTGAATACAGGTCGAATGAAATTCTCTTTCCAACACCCTTTTCTGTAAGAAGAATCATATTTGCATCTGGTTCAACTTTTACAGCTGCTGCAATCTCATCACCTTCAGAAAGCTTCATTCCCTTAATACCGCAGCTTGCACGTCCCATCAGACGAACAGAATCTTCTGTGATACGGAGAGCCTTACCACGGCGAGAAATCAACATAACTTCAGAATTACCTGTTGTTGGAATTGCACTGATAAGCTTATCGTTATCATTAAGTTTAATACCGATGATACCGCGTGTTTTAGCATTCTGGAATTCTGTAGAACGAACCTTCTTAACAACACCCTGTGAAGTTGTCATGAACAGGAACAGATCTTCTGAGAACTCTTTGAGTGAAACTACAGTTGTAATTTCCTCATCCGGACCAACCTGAAGAAGTCCCTTGATATGAGCACCACGAGCAGCCTTTTCACTTTCCGGAATCTCATGAATCTTCATCCAGTAAGCACGGCCTAAGTTAGTTATGAATAACAGATGTTCCTTTGTAGAACCGATGAACAACTGATTAACGTAGTCATCATCAATAAGGTTGGTACCGTTACTTCCAGTTCCTCCCCTACCCTGCTTTTTGTATTTATCAGCTGGAACACGCTTGATGTAACCCATACGGGAAATCATAACAACCATGTCCTCATCTTTAATCATGTCTTCAACATTGATCTGTTCAACTTCGCTTGCAACGATTTCTGTACGGCGGTCATCACCATACTTTTCTGCAAGGCTGCGAGTCTCGTCTTTGATAAGTCCAAGAATCTTGTTGTGATCAGCAAGAAGTCCTTCGAGGTAATCAATGAGTGCCTGAAGTTCTTTAATCTCTTTCTGAAGATCTTCGATAAGCAGATGTGTGAGGCGCTTGAGCTGCATATCAACAATTGCCTGAGCCTGCTCATCATCAAAATTGAATCTCTTCTCGAGTTTAAGTTTTGCATCCTCTGTATTTTCAGAGCTCTTGATAATCTGAATAACTTCATCAATGTTATTGATGGCAGTAATCAGAGCTTCCAAAATATGCATGCGGTGTTTAGCAACTTTTAAATCATAAATTGTACGGCGTGTAATAACTTCGTCGCGGTGATTTACAAAGTGCTGGATAAGCTGCTTGAGTGTAAGAACTTCCGGCTTAAGATAAGTTGGAGGCAAAGTAAGCATGCCTGGCTCATCATAGCGTGGAGCTCCTTCTTTTTCCTGTGGAACAAGTGCAAGATTGATTACACCGAAGTTTGACTGTAAATCTGTTTTAGCAAAAAGCTGATTCAGAACGATTTTTGTAATTGCACCTTTTTTAAGATCAACTACAAGGCGCATACCTGAACGGTCTGAAGATTCATCGTTTGCATTTACAACACCGTCGATCTGCTTATCGCGAACAAGCTCTTTGATACGACGGATAATATTTGTTGTATTTACGCCATAAGGAACTTCTGTAAATACGATTGATTCCTTTCCGCGTTTATCAGTTTCAATTGTGAACTTTGAACGGATAACAATTTTACCGCGTCCTGTTGTATATGCTTTTTTGATTCCAGCTGTACCGTAAATAATACCGCCGGTCGGGAAGTCTGGTCCCTTAATATAATGCATGAGTTCTTCAACAGAAATCTCAGTATTATCGATGTAAGCACAAATTGCATCTGCTACTTCACGGAGATTATGTGTCGGCATGTTTGTTGCCATACCAACGGCAATACCAGTTGTACCGTTACAAAGAAGGAATGGGAACTTTGAAGGAAGAACTGCAGGTTCGTCGCAGGTATCATCAAAGTTGCGAATCATGTCGACGGTGTTCTTGTTGATGTCGCTTGTCATCTCTTCGGTGATCTTCGACATCTTAGCCTCAGTGTATCGGTAAGCGGCCGGAGGGTCACCGGCGATTGTACCGAAGTTTCCCTGTGGAGTTACTGTTGTATATCTCTGAGCAAAATCCTGTCCAAGACGAACAAGAGCATCATATACAGAAGCATCTCCATGTGGATGGTAGTGTCCCAAAACTTCACCAACGATGGTAGCACATTTTTTTGTCTTTCCACCGCTTGCAAGATGAAGAGTATCCATAGCGTACATAATACGTCTATGTACAGGCTTAAGACCATCACGAACGTCAGGCAAAGCACGCTGAACAATTACAGACATTGAGTAGTCAATATAAGCCTGCTTAACTTCATCCTCAATCGGGATTTTAATGAGAGAGCCACCTTCGGCAGTTTTGATTTCTTCCATCGTCTTCTCCAATGAAGTAACTTAAATAATCGTACAATTGTAGCATTTTTTTAAGTTTTAGTCTTTAATTGCCATAACTAATGAGTGGTAGTTATGATTTATAATACTTTTCTGTATAATTTGGCCTTAAAAGTCTGGCTACCGTCGAGTTTTGAATATTCAGCATCCTGATAATAAGACATACCGAGTTTTTCCATTACACGACGAGAGCCATAATTGTCTACACAGAATTCTCCATCAATAATTTTGATATCAAATTTGCTTCGACCGTATTCAATTATTTTTTCCATTGCTTCAACTGTAAGACCTTTCTTCCAGTAATCACATGCAAGGTTATAACCTATTCTCCAGGTGTCTATATCTTCGTGATAGTACATTCCACCACTTCCAATCAGCTCGCCTGTTTCTTTGTAAACAAATCCATAATCTATGTTCTTTTCATTTTCATAAAGATGAGACAACCATTCACGACCATCTTCAGGACTTTTATAAAGAGGATAGATTATGAATTTGTTTACTCTAGGATCACCTGTCCATTTAAAAACTGCATTTAGATCATCTACAGAAAGAGGACGTAAAATTAAACGAGAAGTTTCTAATACAGGTAATTCTACTTTTTTCATTTGTTACTCCAGAATTTTATGCAAGATGTTTTATCTGATCTTCAATATTTTTTAACATTGATTCATAATCAAATGCTGCATCTTTATTATATTCCATTACGATATTCATTATTCCATTAACAGTAATTACACATAAGCTGCAATCAAAATTAGTCTGCATTGGTGAAGAAACTTCCATTTCTTCTACTTTTACTTTACTTGTCTCAGAAAAAGAAGCTCTTCCTATGTTACTAATTAAGAAAGGACGTCTTTTTGGTGAAAATATTGCATTATATTTTGCAGCAATTTCATTTTTGTAACATCCAGTTGATTCAAAACATATTGCGTCATATAAGCTTGCATCAAGCAAATTATTCATCGCCCAAGAAAAAATAATATTTTTTTTATCCTGCAAAATAGCATGTACGTTTTTATGAATAGAAGTTGCATTTTCCCAGAAGTTTTTTGTCTCATCATAGAAAGTATCTACACCAAATCCACCTGAATAATTGCCCATTCCTTCTCTCATTTCAGGTAAGCCATCTGCAACAACAGTTAGCTTTTCATTACGGGCAAAAACTTTTGCTGCAGTTGTCATTAAAATACTGTTGATACTTACTTTATACTTTTTACTTATGCTGACCAATTTTGTCATTTCTTTTTGATCAAACTTCAATGTTTTTACACTTTTTGTATTTTTAGACCAGTATTTGTCAAAAATATTTAAGTAATCTTCGTTTGTAAATATTGTATTATTCTGTTTCCACATTTCATTAAAAGAAACTAAAGTATTTTTAAGAGAATCTGGAAGAGGAATATTATTTTCAATATATTTTTGAGTAACTACATTATGTGGGAAAACTGGTTTATCTTCGTTTTCGAAAGTTCCATTTTCTATTGCATCAAGATTTTTTATAATTTCATCGAACAACATTAAGACTGATTTTCCGTCACCACCTAAGTGATGCTCAATCATTCTTATATTCATATAGCCATCTAAATCTTCAATGATAAAGCGAATCATTTCTCCTTTATCAAATCGGAATGGAATTTTTGACTGTTCGTTAGTTAATGTCTGTAAATCAGTATGATAGTTTCTTACTTCAATACTTGGATTTACCTTTTCTCCATTATAAATAAAATAAGCTTGTCCGTCTGATTTTCTTTCAACACGGCTTCTTAAACTTTCAAATCTGTTTACACTGTAATTAATTGCAGTTTTTAAATTATTAACATCTGTACAGCCTTTGATTTTGACAGATGCAATAATATGCATTGAAAGTCCATCCAGCATTACCCTGTCGTTAGTAATTTTTTTTTCCATGTTTTCATCTCCTTTATATTTTTTAATTGTTTAATTTTAAAATTTAAAATAAATCTAAATTTCGTAAATTGAGGAAATTTTAGATTTGATTTCTTTTTAGATTAAATATCCAAATTAGCGTAGCTTGAGTTTTCTTCGATGAATCGGCGGCGTGGCTCTACTTCTTCACCCATACATACGCTGAAAATTTTATCTGCAGCCATTGCATCAGGAATTGTTACAACACGCATCTTACGGTGTGCAGGATCCATTGTTGTTTCCCAAAGCTGCTTACCATCCATTTCACCAAGACCTTTGTAGCGCTGAACATCTGCCTTATCACGCTGATCACCAAGAGCTTCCAGAGCAGCATCGCGTTCTGCATCACTGTAACAATAAACAGGATCTTTCTTACCAAGCTGAACTTTGAACAGCGGAGGCATAGCAAGATATACATAACCGTTTTCAATCAACTTCGGCATGTAGCGGAAGAAGAAAGTCAAAAGCAATGTACGGATATGTGAACCGTCGACATCGGCATCAGCCATGATGATGATTTTATGATAACGGAGTTTATCGATGTTGAAGTCTTTTCCAAAACCTGCACCAAGCGAAGCAATTACAGGCTCGAGCTTATCGTTGTTCATTACCTTTTCTGGACGAACTTTTTCAACGTTAAGCATCTTTCCCCAGAGAGGAAGAATAGCCTGAGTTTTAGGGTCTCTACCCTTCTTTGCAGAACCACCCGCAGAGTCTCCCTCGACTATGTATACTTCGCAGAGCTCAGGATTTTTCATTGAACAGTCAGACAATTTTTCTGGAAGACCGAAGCCATCACTCATTGTCTTTTTGCGCATATTGTCTTTTGCCTTTCGGGCTGCAATACGTGCCTTAGCTTCATCAATTGCCTTTTTAAGAATTGATTCAAGCACCTGGGGATTCTGTTCAAAATATATTGTGAGCTTTTCTTTTACAATCTGATCTACAATTGTGCGGACTTCTGTATTACCAAGTTTTTCCTTTGTCTGACCTTCAAATTCAGGCTCAGGAACTTTCATGGAAATTACTGCAGTAAGACCGCTGCTCAAATCTTCATAAGTAAGTTTTTCATCTTTATCAAGATTTTTCTTAAGCTTGTCGTTTCCTTCGAAGAACTTGTTTAAAACAAAACGAACGGCACTACGGAAACCTTCGAGGTGTGTACCACCATCACGGGTATTGATGTCGTTAACGAACGTTCGTACGTTTTCAGAATATCCTGAATTGTAATGCATTGAGATTTCTGTAATAACATCATCCCGTTCTTCTTTGATATAAATTGGTTCAGCTGGAACAACAGCCTTACCTTCATCAATTTCTTTTACGAATTCATTGATACCGCCTTCAAACTTAAGAACTTCTTCTTTAGGAGTTTCAAGTCTTTCATCGCGGAAAATGATTACAACGCCGCTGTTCAAGAATGCAAGTTCACGAAGACGATCACGAAGTACGTCATAATCATAAGTTGTTGTTTCTGTAAAGATTGTTTTATCAGCCTTCCAGCGGATTGTTGTTCCATGTACATCCGGGCCAACATCTCCAATAACTTCTACTTTTGTTTTTGGAACACCACGTTCATATTTCTGCTGATAGATATGTCCATCACGTTTTACAGTAGCTTCCATCCAGTCTGAAAGAGCATTAACGCAGGATACACCTACACCATGCAAACCACCGGAAACCTTATATGACCCCTTATCGAATTTACCACCGGCATGAAGACGTGTAAGTACAAGCTCAAGAGCGGAAATTTTTTCTGTAGGGTGAATATCAACAGGAATACCACGTCCGTTATCTTCAACGCGGCAAATATCATCTCTCTCCAGAGCGACAACTACAGTATCACAGAAGCCAGCCATAGCTTCATCGATAGAGTTATCTACTGTCTCATAAACAAGGTGATGAAGTCCCCTCGGACCCGTTGAACCAATATACATACCAGGTCTTTTACGAACTGCTTCGAGTCCTTTCAAAACCTGGATGTTACTTGCACCGTAATCAGCTGACATATTTATATCCTTTTGTATGATTTTCTTTTGAAATAAATGTCTAATATATAAGAAAATATATAAGAATAGTTAATTTTACAGAATTTTCCCTTTAAATTCAATAAAGCTTATAACTAACCGTTG